>NZ_FNTD01000004.1:7477821-7820385 GCF_900104815.1 Streptomyces misionensis | reverse complement strand
CGCCGTGCTCACCGACCCGGTGTGGGACAACGCGGCCGACGCGCCGGACACGATCCAGTTCGCCCGGCGCGTCGAAGGCCGGTGGCAGGACGTGACCTGCGCGCGGTTCCGCGACGACGTGATCGCGCTGGCCCGGGGCCTGATCGCGGCCGGGGTGGAGGCCGGGGACCGGGTGGCGCTGCTGAGCGGGAACCGCTACGAGTGGGCCCTGATCGACTACGCGATCTGGGCCGTCGGTGCGGTCGGCGTGCCCGTCTACCAGACCTCGAGCGCCGAGCAGGTCGCCTGGATCCTGTCCGACTCGGGCGCGGTCGCGTGTTTCGCCGAGACCGACGCCCACCACGCGACGGTGGCAGGCGTCCGCGACCGGCTCCCGGAGTTGACCAGGCTGTGGCGGATCGACGCGCCGCACGGCGCGATCGGGGAACTGATCACCACGGGTGCCGCCGTTCCGGCCGCGGAGGTCGAGCGGCGCCGCCACGCCGTGCGGGCGGACGACATGGCCACGATCGCCTACACCAGCGGCACGACCGGCCGGCCCAAGGGCTGCGTCCTCAGCCACCGCAACCTGTGTTTCGAAGTCGCCAACGCGATCCCGAAGATGCGGTCGATGCTCCGTCCGGGCGCGTCGACGCTGCTCTTCCTGCCGCTCGCACACTCGTTCGGCCGGCTGATCCAGCTCGGCTGTGTGCGGGCCCGGGTCCGGATCGGGCACGTTCCGGACACCAAGCACCTCGCGGCCGACCTCCGGTCGTTCCGGCCGACTTTCGTCCTCACGGTGCCACGCCTGTTCGAGAAGATGCACAACACCGCCCGGCAGAAGGCCCGGGCCGCCGGCCGGGGCCGGGTCTTCGAGCGCGCCGAGCACATCGCCGTCGCCTACAGCCGGTCGCTCGACACCGGCGGCCCCGGGACCCTGCTGCGCCTGGAGCACGCACTGTTCACCAAACTGGTGTACGACGACATCCGCGCCGCCCTCGGCGGCCGGTGCAGGCACGCGATCTGCGGCGGCGCTCCGCTCGACCCCCGCCTTGCGCACTTCTTCCGGGGGGTCGGTATCGACGTGCGCGAAGGGTACGGGCTGACCGAGACGTCCCCGCTGCTCACCGCCGACTTCGACGACGAGGTGCGCTTCGGAACCGTCGGCCGGCCGCTGCCCGGCACCACCGTGCGCATCACCGAGGAGGGCGAGATCCTCGTCAAGGGCGCCCAGGTGTTCACCGGTTACTGGAACAACGAGGCCGCCACGGCCGACGCCCTGGACCCCGATGGCTGGTTCCACACGGGTGACCTCGGCGAACTGGACGACGGGCTCCTGCGGATCACGGGCCGCAGGAAGGAACTGCTCGTGACGTCGAGCGGCAAGAACGTCGCGCCCGCCGTGCTGGAGAACCGGCTGCGCGGCCACGGAATGATCAGCCAGTGCATGGTCGTGGGTGACGGAAGGCCGTTCATCGGAGCGCTCGTCACCATCGACGCGGACGCGTTCGCGGCGTGGAAGGCCGGCCACGGCCGGCCGGCCGACGCCACCGTCGCCGATCTCCGCGAAGACCCGGGGTTGCGCACGGCCGTACAAGAGGCCGTGGACTACGCCAACCAGGCGGTCTCGCGCGCCGAGTCGATCAGGGTCTTCCGGATCCTGCCCGGTGACTTCACCGAGTCCGGCGGCGAACTGACCGCGTCGCAGAAGGTGAAGCGCGATGTGGTGGCGCGGGAGTACGCCGACGACATCGCGGCCATCTACGGCGGCTGACGGCTTCCGCGACTTCCGAAGCTCCGGGGCAGCGAAGTCCCGTTCCGGCGCACGCAGTTGGCGTATGCGGGATCGGAGTCGCCGTCGGGGATCGTACGCACACGTCCTCAAGCACTGCGCGACCGACGGCCCGAAGCCTTCTTCGCCGTGGTCTTCTTGGCCTGGGCCTTCTTGGCCGGCTGTTTCTTCGTCGCGGCCTTCTTCTTCGGTCGGGGCAGTTCGTGGACCTCGGCCGGTTCCGTGTGTTCGTCGCGGGAGGCCTTGGCCTTGGACACCGACTCCTGCAGGGCGGCCATCAGGTCGAGCACCTGGGCAGGCTGCTCCGGCTCGGGCGCCTCGGGCAGGGGCTTCTCCTCGCGTTTGGCCTCGATGATCTCGGCGATCGCCTCGGTGTAGCGGTCGTGGAAGTCGGGGCCCTCCAGCGCGTCGACGGTCATGGTGTCCATCAGGGCGAGCGCGCCCTCGATCTCGTCGTCGGACACCTCGACCGGCGGCGGCAGCAGTTCGGCCGGGTCGCGGATCTCGTCGGGCCAGCGCATCGCGTGCAGCACCAGGACGTCGTCCTTCACGCGCAGCAGGCCCAGTCTCTCCCTGCCGCTCCAGGCGTACTTCGCCACCGCCACCTTGGCCGAGCGGCCGAGCGCCTCGACGAGGAGTTTGTACGGCTTGGCCGCGACCTGGCCGGCGGGCTGGAGGTAGTAGCCCTCGGCGATCTTCAGCGGGTCGACGGACTCCAGCGGGACGAAGGCGTCGATCTCGATCGCCTTCGCGGTCGGCAGCGGCAGGTTGCTCAGGTCCTCGTCGGTGATCGGGACGACCTGGGTCTTGGTCAGCTCGTAGCCCTTGCCGATCTCGTCCTGGGAGACCTCGCGGTCCTCCAGCTCGCACACCTTCCGGTACCGGATCCGGCCCTGGTCGGCCAGGTGGTACTGGTGGAAATGGATCGAGTGGTCCTCGGTGGCGCTCTGCACGTTGATCGGCACGGTCACGAGACCGAAGCTGATCGCGCCACTCCAGATCGTTCGGGGCATGGACAGACCTCCGCAGTGACCCCGAGCATCACCAGCGTACGGCCATCCCACCAGGCACGCGCCGCATCGACCGACCACGGAGCGTGCGCGCCCGGTCGTGCGCGACGCACCGCACGACGCACCGCCCGCCGGATGGCCGACGTCCCCGAGTCCGCACCCGTTGCCATGGCCCTCTCCCCGGCCGCTCGATACCGCTTTCCCGGACTGGGGCGATCGGGTGAAAGCGGTCGTGCCCACGGGGGCTGGTGGAGGAGGGGGACCGTGGATCCGTTGACGGCGTTGGCCGCGGGGCGTGCCGCGGCGGGGCGCCGGTTGCCGGCCACCGGGTACGTGATCGGGTACGTGGGCCGGGAGCCGGCGCTGCGCGTGCTCGGCGTCGCGGAGTGGCTCAGCCACCGGCACCGGTCCGCGCTGGGCGCGCTGCGCGCCGATCTCCGAGCCCTCCCTCGGCATCGGCCCTGATCCCCCCTCCCCCCCTCGCCGACCCGCTCCGCGCGGGATCGGCCGGAGAGACGGCAGGGCCCGCATGGCGGCGGCCGTCGCCGGCCGTCAAGCCGCGGTTCGGGCGTGCGCGCTCAGCTGGGCGAGAACCACAGCATGCCCACCAGCAACGCCGCGATGAAGAGGCCGGCGCCGCCCAGCAGGGCCGCCAGCCGGGAACGGCGCAGGAGCGGCAGGTTCGGTCGGCGGGTGGCGGCCCGGTGCACACTCGTCCGCCACTCGGTGTCCGCCGCCGGTACGAACGCGCCGTTCGAGTGGGCCGCGGAAGGGGAACCATGCCTCGCGGGCGCTCTCGTGCCCGTCGCGTACGACCTGTCCGGGAGGCTGTGGCCCTGGTATTCGACCGGCAGCGGCTCCGGCGCGCCGCGCCAGGCGCCGCGCCCGAACCAGTCCGCCACCTCCTCGGCCGTGGGCCTGCCCTCGGGCTCCTTGGCCAACAGGCCGAGCAGGTAGTTCTCGAAGGCCGGCGGGAGGTCGGTGCGGAGTTGCCGGGGCGGGGCCGGGGTGGCGTCGAGGTGCTGGTGAAGCACCGCGAGCGGGCTGTCCGCCTGGAACGGCGGGCGCCCGGTGAGGAGTTGGTAGAGCACGCAGCCCAGGGAGTACACGTCGGACGCCGGTCCGGCCGTGCGGCCCAGGGCCCGCTCGGGCGCGAGGTAGAGGCTGGTGCCGACGATCTGTCCGGTGGCGGTGAGCGCGGCGCTGGGGTCGTCGAGGAAGCGGGCGATGCCGAAGTCACCGATCTTCAGGGTGTCGTCGGTGCCCAGCAGAAGGTTGGCCGGTTTGATGTCCCGGTGCACGATGCCCTGCCGGTGCGCGACGGCGAGCCCGACGGCGGCCTGCGAGGCGATGCGAGCCACCCGTTCGACGGGCAGCGGCCCGGAAGCGGCGAGCAGTCCGTCGAGGCTGCCCCCGTCGACCAGTTCCATCACCAGGAACAACCGGCCTTCGTACTCGCCGAAGTCGAGGACGCCGACCACGTTCGGATGGCTGAGACGGCCGGCGGTCTGCGCCTCCAGCCGGAACCGGGAGGAAGCGGTGTGGTCGGAGTCGTGGGGAAGGAGGAGTTTCACGGCGACCGGTCTGCCGAGCGTCTCGTCGAAGGCCCGCCACACCTCCCCCATCGCGCCCTGCCCGATGGTGTCCCGCAGCCTGTATCGACCCGCTATAAGCACTTGTTCTTCATCCTCATGCCCAAAGACGTCTTGATCGCCGCAGGCCATGACTCACCGCGGAGGCGGATCAGGTGGGAGGGTGCCGCAGCGGTCCAAGCCTACCGGCCCCCACCACGTCGCCTTTCCACATCCGCACCCTAGTTGATCTTCGATGGCGAGCGGACGCAAGGGCGGGGCCGCGGCCGGGGAACCGTGGAATACCCGGAGAGCGGCGCGAGTTGAAGCGGCGTGACGACCATCCGCTATCTCGGCGGCCCCACGGCCCTCATCGGTTACGGCACGGCCCGCCTGCTCACCGACCCGACCTTCGACGCCCCCGGCAGCTACCCCGTGGGCGCCCGCACGCTGGTGAAGACCGCCGGTCCCTCCCTCACGGCCGCCGAGGTCGGCGCCGTGGACGCCGTACTGCTCTCCCATGACCAGCACCCCGACAATCTGGACGCGGCCGGGCGGGCATACGCCCTCGGCGCCCCGCTCGTCCTGTCCACGGCGTCCGCCCGGGAGCGGCTCGGCGGTCCCGTTCGGGCGCTGGCCGGCTGGGAGTCGTACACCCTCGAAGGCGGTGCGCGGATCACCGGGGTGCCGGCGCAGCACGGGCCGGACGGCAGTGAGCACCTCGTCGGCGAGGTCACCGGCTTCGTGATCGAGGGCGAGGGCCTGCCGACCGTCTACGTCAGCGGGGACAACGCCTCACTCGACGTCGTACGGCGGATCGCGGACCGTTTCGGCCCGGTGGACATCGCCGTCCTGTTCGCGGGCGGGGCCCGGACGCCGCTGGTCGGCGACGCCTACCTCACCCTGCCCAGCGACGACGCGACCGAGGCGGCCCGGATCCTGGGCGCGCGTCATGTCGTCCCGCTGCACTTCGAGCACTGGGCGCACTTCACACAGGGCGCGGACACCCTGGAAACGGCCTTCGCCCGCGCGGGGCTCACGGACCGGCTGCATCTGCTCAAGCCGGGCGTGCGGATCGAGTTCTAGGGCTCCCACGGGTTCCGGTGCTCCGACGGCGAGGGACGCGGGCATCGGCCTGCTCCTGTCCCTGCGACACGCGTCGGGACGGTCGTCGGTCAAGGAGGCGGCGCCGTGCGCAGGGCGAGGAGGGCCACGTCGTCGGCGGTGTCGGCGGCGAGTCCGATGAGGAGTTCGTCGCAGAACACGTCGAGCGGCTCGCGGGCCAGGGCGGCGGCGTGCTGGCGCAGCCTGGACATGGCGTCGTCGAGGGATTCGCCCCGGCGCTCGATCAGGCCGTCGGTGTACAGCAGCAGCGTGGAGTGCGGTGGCAGGGTGTCGCACGCGGTGGGGCGGGGCAGCTCGGGATCCATGCCGATCAGCACGCCCGCGCCGGCGTCGAGATAGCGGGTGTCGCCGTCCCTGGTGGTGAGCAGCGGCGGCAGATGCCCGGCGGCCGCGTGGTGGAGGATCTTGGACCCTTCCTCGGCGCCGTCCTTGACCACCGCGTAGATGCAGGTGGCGGTGGCCTGCCGGTAGAGGGTGTGGCTGGCCAGGTCCAGCCGGCGCAGTACCTCACCCGGTGGTTCCCTGCGGTCGACGGCGATGCCGCGCAGCATGTTGCGCAGCGCGCTCATGGCCACAGCCGCCTTCAGGTCGTGCCCGGTGACGTCCCCGATCACCAGCACGAGATCCCCCTCCCCCAGGAGGAAGGCGTCGTACCAGTCACCGCCGACGTGCGCCGTGCTGGACGAGGAGGAGTAACGGGCGGCCAGTTGCAGGTCCTCGGTGTCGGGCAGGGCGGGCAGCAGGGAGCGCTGGAGGCGTTCGGCGATCTGCTGGGTCTCCTGGTACAGCAGGGTGTTGTCGACGCCCAGCGCGAGTCCGTCGGCGACGTCCGCCAGCAGTGGCAG
Source organism: Streptomyces misionensis (assembly GCF_900104815.1). Taxonomy (NCBI): domain Bacteria; kingdom Bacillati; phylum Actinomycetota; class Actinomycetes; order Kitasatosporales; family Streptomycetaceae; genus Streptomyces; species Streptomyces misionensis. The sequence goes on along the minus strand of NZ_FNTD01000004.1, from coordinate 7,814,063 downwards.
ATCGTCCTCGGTGAACGGCCGCCGCTCGCTGAGCCGGGCCACGGTCAGGGCGCCGATGACTTCCCGGCGCGCCCGCAGCGGCGCGATGACGGCGCTGCTCGCGCCCAGCTGCTCGAACAGCTCCAGCTGCCGCGCGTCCAGGGCGTTCGCGGCCTGCTGGGGCGTGGGGATCTCGGTGAGCAGCAGCGGCCCCGCCCCGCGCAGTACCCGGGCCAGGGAACCCTGGGCGGCGCCGGAGACCGGCGGGAGCGGGCCCTCGAACGCCTCGGGCGGCAGCGCGGCGGGCTCGCGGTGCACGACGCAGAACCGCCGCGCCTGGTCGCGCTCGTCCAGCAGGTCCACCACGCACCAGTCGGCGAGGCGTTCGACGAGGATCTCGCCCACTCTGCGCACCCGCGCCATCAGATAGGGCGGTGTGACGGCCAGCGCGCTCCTGGTGTCGGCCAGCAGTGACAGCCGCTCCCACGCCGTACGGCCGGTGTCAGCGGGTACGCCGGGCTCCGCCACGGTCTGCGTGGTGCCGGATCGCTCGGGCGCCGCGTCCGGCTCCGGCTCCCCCTCCGGGGCAGGCCGGCTCGGCGCGGACCTGCCGGGGGCGGACGGGGGCGCGCTCACGCGGGGGATGAGCTGGGCGACGAACACGGTACGGCCGTCGGCCGCCTCCTGCGTCTGGATGAACAGCCGGACCGGGACCAGTCGCCCGTCGCGGTGCAACCCCGGCAGCGGTACGGAACGGCCCAGGATCCGGGGCTCGCCGGTCAGCAGGAGGGAGGTGAACGCCGACACATGGCGCTCGCGCAGATGCTCGGGGATGAGCACCGTGATGCGCTGTCCGACCAGCTCGTCCGGGCTCCAGCCCAGCAGGTCCGACACCGGTCCGTTGACCGCGATGATCCGGTTGTCGTCCCCGGCCGTGATCGTCGGCACCCGGCTGGCCCCCACGTGCCGGGCGTCCCAGGGCGCCAGTTCCGACGGCCGCGCACTCGGCTCCCGGGGCACCAGCGTCCACGCGGCGGGGTGGGCGCCGGCGAGCTGGCCGATGATCTCGTCGAACAGCCAGCGGTGGAAGGCGCCGATGTGCGGCAGGGCGGGCCGGGCGAGCAGGCGCTCCTGACGCGCCATCTCCTCGGCGAGGTCGAGCACCCTGCGCAAGGCGGCCGCGCCCTCGACCGCGTCCGCCGGGACCGCAAGAGTCAGCGTGGGGATGTCCGAGTCGGCCTGCTGGTCCTCCAGCGCCGCCGCGACACACGCGCTGATCAGGTTGTTCGCGTCATGGGCGGCGAGCAGGTCCACGGTGGGCGGGCCGAGGGGGGCGTCCGCGAGGTCGGCCAGCACGAGTTCCCGCAGCAGCGCGTGCCGGTGCTGGCGCGCCGCCGAGTACAGCGCGTACGGAAGATCGACCAGGATGACGGTGCCGGGCGGCCCGGGGGGTGGCACCCGTGGCCACGACGTGGCGGGCGGCGGTGTGTCCGGCCGCAGCTCGAACCAGACGGCCTTGTGGTCCTCGGCGACGTCGACGCCGTGCCGGGCGGCCAGCCGTTCGACGATGCCCAGGCCCCAGCCGGTGGCGGCGTACAGATGGCCTTGGCGGGACACCACCGGGCGATCCGGCTTGAGGTCGCCGACCCGGGCCCGGACCACGCCGTCGGCGACCCGGACCCGTACCTCGACCTCGGTGCGCGCGTGCAGCACGGCGTTGGTCACCAGCTCGCCGGTCAGCAGCTCGGCGGCGTCGACCACCGCGGGCTCGGCTCCTTCGAGGACGGCCCGGACGAACCCTCTGGCCGCCCGCGCGCTCTGTGGCCGCGGAGGAAACCGCCGCACCGATTCCCGCGGATCAAGGCTCATGCGCCCAGTGTGCCGCCGTGAGGGTGTCCCGGCGGCCCCACTTGCCCGGCGCGCGCCGATCGGCCCACCGCACGCACCGCCAACCGAGTGGCACGCGGCCTTCGCGGGCCTGGGCGGGCGGAGGGGCCCGCCGTTCGGGGGTGGACGACGCCCTACGGGTTGGACCGGGTCCGGGTGGACAGCACCAGCCGATGCCCGTCCGGGTCCTGGAGCGTCACACCCACGTGTCCCGGTGCGGGCGGGCGATGCGCACGTGAGCCGTCGCGTCGGCGGGCTAGGAACGACCTCCTGATCGGCGCGGCCCCTGGTGAGCCGACGGCTGACACGGAGCGTGGGGAGGAAGCGTTCGCACGCCCATCGGGCGCTGGTCCCAGATCGTGCACCCGGGGCGGGTCTCGGGACAGGCCCGGGCGTACGCGCCGTACACCCCATGCGCCGGCCCCCTTGCTCCGCCGGCACACGCCGAGGGCCGAACCCCGAAGGTCCGGCCCTCCTTTGACCGGACGCCCACCCCAATGCCCATACGTCCGAGGCCGGTTACGGCCTGGGTAGCGGAAGTGCCGTTCTCGCCGCGGTTTCGGAATGTCGCATCGGCAGAGGGTTCGTGGAGAGGGCGGGCACCGCCATCGCACCGATTACGTGGTCGAGTTCACGGAGTATGCTCGTCGCCGCGTCACGTACTCGCGCGGGTACATCGCCACGCTCCGCGACAAGTTGGTGGTAGATCGGAGCGTCCTGAAACATGTGGCCCCTTCCGGTAGTGATCATGACCAGTACGGCCGCCGAGTCTAGAGGTTGTCCCGTCGGGGCCTGACCCCGGCTCAGATGATCTCGCGCCGGCCGGTGCGATCACGGCCTCGGAACCGGCAGGTCCGGGCCCGGGACCAAGCCCGGCGGAACCGGCCAGGGCGCCGTCACGGGAACCTGTTCGTGACGGCGCCTTGGCGCGCAAGCGGCGGGCGCGGTCGTCAGATGACGATCGGGTTCGCTTCCACGACGCAGCCCGAGCCGATCACCGCGAGCGTCTTGCCGCCCGGCACGGGGCCTCCGTTGCCGATGATGTCGCCGAGGGCGCTGACCGAGTCGGTGCAGTACTCCTGGGTCGGGGCCCTTTCGCTGCTACGGAGCACGACCGGGCCGGAGCCGGGGTAGGGGTGGGTGCCGGAGTACGGGTCGGTCGGGACGGACCTGTCGCAGCCGAGGCCGACGGCGGTGGGGACTTCGGCGAGCCCCAGTTTCCTCGCCACGTCGTTGATCGTGGCGACGGGGTAGCCGATCGGGGGGTTGGTGAGATCGACCGTGCCCAGCCCGCAGGCCAGCGCCGGTGTGTCCCCGGGCGGAGTCGGGGCCGCCTCGGCGGGTGAGGCCAGGGCGAGAGCGGCGGCCAGGGCGAGCGAGGCGGCGGTAAGAGTCCTCTTCATGTGCCCGATGGTTGCCCGCGCCCGGCCGCTGCGCGCGGTCTTCCGTGCTTGAGCGCGAAATCTCCGCACGTGCCTCGCTTCGTGGGGCACACCGACCGAGAACGCCCATCCGGACGGCACAGCCGGAGCCGGGTCGTTCACTTCACCGTGCCCGCGAGCGGCCGCCGTCCGGATGCCGGTTCCAGCCGGAGTTCCCGGCCCTGCCACCGTCGCCGCAGCCAGCGGTCGTGGCTGGCGACGACGATCGCGCCCGGGCCGGTGCCCAGGGCCTCCTCCAGCTCGTCGCACAGCCGCGGGGACAGGTGGTTGGTCGGTTCGTCGAGCAGCAGCAGCTGGGGCGGGCGGGCCACCAGGAGGGCCAGCGCGAGCCGTCGGCGCTGCCCGACGGACAGCCGGCCGACGGGTCGGTCCAGGTCCGCGTCGTGCAGCAGACCGAGCGAGCCCAGCGGCACCTGCTCGGCCCGCACCGGGCCCAGGGACAGCGCGTAGGTGTCGCGGACCGTGCGCTCGGGCCGCTCGAACACGGTGTCCTGGGTGAGGAGTCCGACCGTCAGCCCGTGTCGCCTGCGCACCTCGCCCTCGGCCGGCAGGTGTCCGGCGAGCACGGCGAGCAGCGTCGACTTGCCCGCTCCGTTGCCACCGGTGACCAGCAGCCGGTCGGTGGCCGACACGTCCAGGGCGTCCAGGGCGAGCCGGCCGGGCACCCGGGCGTCCCGCAGGCGGACCAGCGGCCGCGGTCCCTGCGCCGCGGGGGCGGCGAGTTCCGCGGCGGCGAACCGCAGCGGACGCGGCGGCTCGGGGACCCGGGTGCGCTCCAGTTCCTCCAGCCGCCGGGTGGCGTTGCGCACCCGGCGGGAGATCTGGCTCTGCACCCGGCCCGCCCGGTGGCCGTAGCCCATCTTCTCGTTGTCGCGCGGCCCCCGGTCCGGCGCGACCCGGTGCGCGGTCACGCCCGCCGCGTGCCGCAGTTCCTCCAGTTCCTGCTGTTCCTCGGCGTGCCGCTGCTCCCAGCGGGCCCGCTCGGCGCGCTTCTCGCCCAGGTAGGCGCTGTAGTTGCCGCCGTAGCGGACCGGGCCGTCCACCGCCGGGTCGAGGTCGATCAGATCGGTGCAGACGGCGTCGAGGAACGCCCGGTCGTGGCTGGCGAGCACCACGCAGCCGGGCAGGGCGCGGATCTGTTCCTCCAGGAAGGCGGCGGCGCCGTCGTCGAGGTGGTTGGTCGGCTCGTCGAGCAGGAGTGCCGACGGCCGTCTGACGAGCAGCGCCGTCAGGGCGAGCCGGCCGCGCTGTCCGCCGGACAGTGAGCCGAGGGTGCGGTCGTGGCGGAGCGCGCCGAGGCCCAGTCCGTCCAGTACGAGGGCCGCGCGGCGGTCGGCGTCCCACGACTCGCGGTCCTGGGCCCGTTCCAGGCATCGGCCGTAGGTGTCGAGGAGTTCCCGGTGGCCGGGGTCGCCCTCGGGGAGGCGGGCCAGTTCCCCGCCGAGCCGTTCGAGTTCCGCGAGGTCCTCGCGGGCCTCGCGCAGTGCCTCGTCGAGCACGGCGGCGAGGGTCGAGTCGGCGTCGAAGGGCATCTCCTGGTGCAGGAAGCCGAGGTCGGCGGGGCGGATGACGCTTCCGGCGTCGGGTTCGTCCACGCCGGCGAGCACCCTCAGCAGGGTGGACTTGCCGACGCCGTTCTCCCCGATCAGGCCGATGCGCCGGCCGGGGGACGCGGTGAGGCTGACGCCGTCGAGGACACGGCGGCCGCCGAGGGTGCGGACGATGTCGTGGGCGAGCAGAGCGGTCTGGGGCATGGGCGTCCGTCCAAGGTGATCGGTGGTCGGCCCGCCGGGCGCGGCGCCTCGGGGGCGGGCCGTGTGACACACCGGCGGTTCACACCGCGGGGGCTCCCGTCTCCGTCAGCGTTCCGTCGGCCAGCCGCAGCCAGCGGTTCACCCCGATCTCGGCGAGGAACCGCTCGTCGTGGCTGACCACCATGAAGGCGCCCTGGTAGGAGTCGAGGGCGCTCTCCAGCTGGGCCGCGCTGACCAGGTCGAGGTTGTTGGTCGGCTCGTCGAGCAGGAGCAGGTGGGGAGCCGGTTCGGCGCACAGCACGCAGGCGAGGGTGGCCCGCAGCCGCTCGCCGCCGGAGAGGACCCCGGCCGGCAGGTGTGCCCTGGCGCCCCGGAAGAGGAAGCGGGCGAGCAGGTTCATCCGCTCCGCCTCGGGCCGCTCGGGGGCGAAGGCGGCGAAGTTCTCCGCCACGGTGCGGTCCAGGTCCAGCAGGTCCAGGCGCTGCGAGAGGTAGGCGATCCGGCCGTCGCCGCGCTTGATCTCGCCGCTGTCGGGGGCGAGGTCGCCGGTGATCAGCCGCAGCAGGGTGGTCTTGCCGGCGCCGTTGGGTCCGGTGAGCGCGATCCGTTCGGGGCCGCGGACGCTCAGGTCGACGCCTCCGTCGGCGAACACCGCCCGGCCCACGTGGTGCACCTGGATGCCCTCGCCGAGGAAGAGGTTGCGTCCGGCGGGCACCCTGGTGTCGGGCAGTTCCAGGGTGAGGCGCTGCTCGTCGCGCAGGGCGCGTCCGGCCTCGTCGAGGCGGGCCTTGGCCTCGCTGACCCGGGACGCGTGCATCTGGCCGGCCCGGCCCGCGGACTCCTGTGCGCCGCGCTTCATGGTGCCGGCGAAGATGCGGGGCAGACCGGCGTTCTTGAGGTTGCGGGCGGCGTTGCTCGCCCGGCGCTCGGCGCGTTCGCGGGCCTGCTGCATCTCCCGCTTCTCACGCTTGAGTTCCTGCTCCGCGTTGCGGACGTTCTTCTCCGCGGCCTCCTGCTCGATGCGCACGGCCTCCTCGTACTCGCTGAAGTTGCCGCCGTACAGGCGCAGTTCGTCGGAGCCGAGTTCGGCGATGCGTTCCATGCGGTCGAGCAGCGCGCGGTCGTGGCTGACCAGCAGCAGGCAGCCGGTGAAGTCCTCGAGTACGTCGTAGAGCTTGTGCCGGGCCGCCAGGTCGAGGTTGTTGGTGGGCTCGTCGAGCAGCAGCACGTCGGGGCGCCTGAGCAACTGGGCGGCGAGGCCGAGCGAGACGACCTGGCCGCCGCTGAGCGTGTTCAGGCCGCGGTCGAGGGTGAGGTCGGCGAGTCCCAGGCGGTCGAGCTGGGCGCGGGTGCGTTCCTCGATGTCCCAGTCGTCGCCGATGGTGGTGAAGTGCTCCTCGCCGACATCCCCGGACTCGACGGCGTCCAGGGCGCGGATGATCTCGGCGACGCCGAGCACCTCGGCGACGGTGAGATCACCGGTCAGGGGCAGGCTCTGCGGCAGGTAGCCCACTGTCCCGCTGACCGACAACGAGCCTGCGGTGGCTTTGAGTTCACCGGCGATGAGCTTGAGCAGGGTGCTCTTGCCTGAGCCGTTGGGCGCGACCAGGCCCGTGCGTCCGGTGGTCACGGTGAAGGACAGGTCGTGGAAGGCCGGGGTGTCGTCCGGCCAGGCGAAGGAGAGATGCGAGCAGACGACGGCGGCGTCGGACATGAAGGAGACCTCGAAGGTGCGAGGGCAGGGCTGTGGAACCTCTGCCCTGGGCAGACGTGGGGAAAGGGGTACGACGAAGCGGACCACCTCGGCGGCGCTCCTGAGCACCGGCCGGTGGCCGTCAGTTCCGGATCTCACCCGGAGATGTCGTCGTCACCCACCACGTCTGCGACTCCTCACTCACACAGTTCAGGTCGTACACAGCTTAGCAAAGGGTGCCGTGGTGGTGGCCGACGACCTCGCGGCCCTGGTGGACCGCGTCACGGGAGGGGTCAGACGGTCAGCCGCCAGAGGGACGTGTGCCTCGGCGCCGCGTGGAGCGGGTCGACGGGGTGCGCGGCGCGCGGGTGCCGGGGCCGGGTGGCCCGGAGCCGTGGGCTGCGTAGGGTCGGAGCCGTGGCTGATCAGATACGGACGATCGTGGCGGGGCTGGCGGAACTGGATGACGTCAGCGGGGTCTGGGCGGTGGCGGAGGAGCGGGTCGCGCGGGGCGATTCGGCCTTCGCCGCGGACCTGGGCATCGCCTGCGCCGACGCCTACGGCGCCGCGCCGCAGGCATGGCAGTACAGAAGCGTCTTCGACCATCTGCTGCGGCTGCTGGCCACCACCGGCGGCTCCGGGAATGTCACCCAGGCGCTGCGGATGGTGTCCTGCCCGCGGGCCGCCGACCGGAAGCTGGACCGCTACACGGCCTCGCTGCTGGCCTCCGGCCACGAGGCCGAGGACCTGGCGTCGGCGTTCACGGGGCGGGCTTCGGAGGAGCTGCGGGCCTGTCTGGTCCATGAGCTGGTGCTCCGCGGTGTGGTCGTGGAGGAGACGCCGGGGATCGCGGGCTGGGCGTTGTCGCGGCACTGGAGTCATCACCCGCTGCGCCAACTGCCGCTCGGCCTGTCCGACATGGAGCGCGGCGCGGACCTGCCGAGCTACGGCGTACGCGGCCGCAGTCACTCGATGCCGTACGACTCCTCCGCGGGCCGCGGGCCGGCGGTGCCCGGCGGCGCGCGAGTCCCATCGGCGACGGAGACCACGACGCGGGCCGCCGCCACGGCGATGGGCGGGGCCGTGGCGAACTGGGCCGAGGAGTCCAACGGGCGCGTCGAAGCACGGGTGTTCACAATGGCCGAGCCGCTGGAGCCCGCGTCGGTGCCGACGGCGCTGCCGACACTGGGACTCGAGTGTCTGCGCGGAGCGGGAAAGAAGACCGCCGTGTCGGTCACGGTCCGTCCGGTCGCCGAGGTGTGGCGCGTGCTCTTCGCCGCGGCGTCGACCGGTGGGGCGTACAACTCCGGTTTGTACGGCGCCTATGGGCGTCTCGCCGCCTGGCAGTCTCTGGCGGCGTTGGCCCAGAGCCCGGAAGGTCTCACCGCCGAAGAGGTCGAGGAACGGGTTCGAGGTTGCGTCTGGTACGGGTTCGACGCGGGCACCAGCTGGTTCGAGCGAGTGGCCTGGGACATCGGTCTGGCCGCCCTCGCGCCCGATCGCCGTGGCTTGGCCGTGCTGGCCGCGACCGACACCGATTGACGCCCCGCGAACCGTGGTCGCGGCCAGGGCTGCCCCTGCTCGCTTGCGCCGTGGGCGAGTTGCCGCCGACGGGCCCGCGGTAGGTTGCCCGCCATGACTGAACCAGGGCTTTTCGCTTGGCCGCCTGCCCCGATACGCACCGCACGGCTCGTGCTGCGCGAGTCGGAGGCCCGGGACCGTGCGGCGGTCATCGCGCTGTTCTCCTCGCCGGAGGTGGGGACCTACGTCGGCGGCTCCAGGCCGCGTGACGAGCTGGAGCGCACGGTGCCCGAGGTGCCCGGGCAGCGGCCCGGCTTCTTCGTGGTCGAGCTGGACGGGGCGATGATCGGGATGGTCACGCTCGACCAGCGCGACGCGGACGGCCCCGGTCACGTCCGGGCGGATGTCGGCAAGACCGAGCTCGGCTACATGTTCCTGCCCGAGGCGTGGGGGCAGGGGTATGCGACCGAGGCGTGCACGGCCGTACTCGACTGGTTCGCCGACGCGCTCCCCGGCGAGCCGGTGGTGCTCACCGCCCAGACCGCCAACGCCGGCTCGATGCGCCTCGCGGCGAAGCTCGGGTTCACCGAGGTGGAACGGTTCGAGGCGTACGGCGCCGAACAGTGGTTCGGCGTCCGGCCCCCCATGACGGTGGCCGGCTGAGATCGAACTTGATCGGGTGATGTCGGTTGATTGCCTGACAGGTGAGAGAGGTGTCCGGTAGATCTGTCCGGGTGAATGACTCCGCGCGAAGCGAGCCCGCCCCCGAGGACGGCAAGCACGATCCCGAGGGTCGCGGGGCCGTCCCCGAGGACGGCCGGCCCGCGTCCTTGGCGGCGGCCGCGAAGAACCTGTTCGACAAGCACAAGGCGAAACTCGGCGCCGTCGTCGCCGTCGGTGCCATGGGTCTGGCCGTCGTCGGCGTGGTCGCCCGTCTCGCCGAGGGGCAGGACGCCGAGGACATCCAGGACACCGAGGACTCCCTGTCGGCCCCCGGCCTCGACGTCGCGGACCGTCCGCAACGGAAGTCTCCTGCCGGGCACGAGGTAGTGGCGACCCTGGTCAAGCTCGCCGCCGGTCGGCAGGCGAGCGCGGAGCGCAGGGCGGCGTACAAGGAAGAAACGGGCGAAGACCTTCCCGCCGGCAGCACCTACCGCTCCAGGCATCGCCGGGGCGACTTCGGGGAGGACGGGTCTCCCGGCGAAGCCGCGGCCTGAGCACCGGGGCCGAGCCCCCCACCGCCTCGAAACAGGGTCGGCCAGCTGCGCGGCCCCGTCACCCCACCGGTGTTCCGGACGCGTCGGCAGTGGTGACGGTGATGGTGCACAGTCGTTTGGTCGCGCGGGTGAGGGCGACGTACAGGTCGCGCTCGCCTCCGGGGCGGGCGGCGGTGATCCGGTCCGGGTCGATCACGACGGCGGCGTCGAACTCCAGGCCGCGAGCCTGGGAGGCCGGTACCAGCCGGGCGTGCTCTTCGACACCGGCGGCCGTGAGCTGTTCGATGCGGTCGTCGGCGCAGATCACCCCGGTCAACTCCCCCGGGTGCGCGCGGCTTTGTGCCCGCAGTTCCCGGTCGAGGACCGCGAGGAGCGACGCCGGGGCGGCGGTGAGGGTCCGGGGCGGCTCACCGTGCCGGATCGACCGGATCGCCGGGCGGCCCGGGTCGATGCGGGCGAGCAGGTCCTCCGTGGTGGCGAGGATCTCCTGTGTGGTGCGGTAGCTGACGGTCAGGGTCCGCAGGTCGAAGCGCCGTCCGAGGTCCGGGCCGAGTGCCTCCTTCCAGTCCCGGGCCACCGTCGCCGGTCCTGCCTGGGCGAAGTCCCCGACCAGGGTCATCGATCTGCCCGGGCAGCGTCGTACGATCATCCGCCACTGCATGGCGGTCAGTTCCTGTGCCTCGTCGACGACGACGTGGCCGAAGGTGTGCTCGGGCGGGCCGTCGACCAGGCTCGCCGCCTCGTCGAGGAGCGGCACGTCGGCGTCCGTCCAGGGCGCGTCGGGGGTTCGCCGCAGCAGGGCCTGCTGGGAGGCGGTGAGCCGGCGCAGGTGGGGGGCCGGCGCATCGGGATCGGCCAGCAGCGTGTGGACCACGTCGCCGGGCGTCAGATGCGGCCACAGCTCCTCGATGGCCTCGTCCAGGAAGGCGTCGTCCAGGAGGCCGGCGCGCACGGTGTCGGCGTCGAACTCGTCGGCACCGGAGGCGGGCGCGGCGTCGATGCCGAGGCGGCGCAGGTCGGCCGCGGCGACCCGGTCCAGGTCGAGACCGGTCAGCTGCGCGACCTGGGCGTCGATCCGTTCGAGTTCCTCGGCGCCGCTGCGGGCGAGTTCGCGGACGAGGGCGTCGATCAGCAGTTCCTTGAACAGCTGACGCGCCCGGTTGTGCGCGAGACCGCTGGTCTGCGCCGTCGCACGTGCTTGTGCGACGACGTCGTCCGGCAGGCGGACCTGTTCCCGCCCGATCCGGATGTCGAACGCGCCGCCGGGGGCCTGGCAGGAGCGGACCAGGGCGGCCAGGTCGTCGGCCAGTGCGGCGCTTCCCTTCAGACGCGCCGCCTCGAAGGGCGCCGCGATGTCCGGTGTGATGCCGGCCAGTTCCTCGCAGGTCGCCAGGACGACGTCGTTCTCGCCGAGTGAGGGCAGGACCTGGCTGATGTAGTCGAGGAACCGTGTGTTCGGTCCGAGGACGAGCACACCGCGCTCCGATGCCTTGGGGAACGCGTACAGCACATAGGCGGCGCGGTGCAGCGCCACCACCGTCTTCCCGGTGCCGGGGCCGCCCTGGACGACGGTGACGCCGCGGTGCGGTGAGCGGACGATCGCGTCCTGTTCGACCTGGAGCGTGGCGACCGCGGTGCCCATGCGGCCCGTGCGCTTCTCCTGGAGGGCGGCCGTCAGCGGGCTGTCGCCGATCACGTCCCGGCCGGTGGGTTCGGAGCCGTCGAGGAGTTCGTCGCTCAGACCGGTCACCGTGCGGCCCGCCAGGCGCAGATGGCGGCGCCGGCGCAGCCCCATCGGGTGGACCGGGGTGGCCTCGTAGAAGGGCCGCGCGGCCTCGGCCCGCCAGTCCACCAGCAGGGGCAGGTCGTCCGGCTCCCGGTGCAGACCGATCCGCCCGATGCGCAGCACCGTCGTGTCCGCGAGATCGATCCGGCCGAATACGAGTCCCTCTTCGGCCCCTTCCAGCCGGCGTACCTCGCTCGTCAGCCGGCCGGCGGTCACCTCCCGTTCATAGGTTTCGCCCGCCCCGTCGGGCGCCGACGCGAGCACCCGCACCAGTTCCGCCCGTGCCTCCGCCAGGCGCATGTCGAACAGCTCGCCGATGACGGTCACTTGGGCCTGCTCGTGCTTCATCTCGTGCGCGGCGCCCTCGTTGATCTGCGGCAAGAAAATGCCCTCCGTGTTCTGCCCGCCGATATCGCGAGGCGCCACTATGCAGATCTATTCCGGAAAAGTAAATGTTGACCAGGGCGCGGGAAATGTGTCCTGCGGTGCGGGAGTGCGGCTTCTTGTGATTTCCGCGCCGGGCAAGCGCTTGTCACCGGTTCCTGGACGGCGCGCACCGCCGCGTAGGGCGAGGAATGCCGCCTTCGCCGTACGCGGCCGGGCGAGCCGGCGCCGTGAGTGGCCCACCGGCGCCGCCTCCGGGGCCGATTTGCCGAACCGGCAAACGCGCTCGTGTTACGGGCGGGGCCTCCCCATGATCGGCATCGGGCCGGGCGGACCGCGAGGCGGGACCGTGACGGCGGCACACAGGACTGGCAACGCGGGAGGACACATGTCGCAGCACGTCTCGGAGATCACGCACCGGTCGGTGGCCTCGCCGGGAGGCCGGATCCACCTCGTGGAGCAGGGAACCGGGCCCCTGGTCCTGCTCGTGCACGGCTTCCCGGAGTCCTGGTACTCCTGGCGCCACCAGCTGCCGGCCCTCGCGGCGGCGGGATACCGGGCCGTCGCCATCGACGTACGCGGCTACGGCCGTTCCTCCAGGCCCGCCGCGACGGACGCGTACCGGATGGTCGACCTGGTCGAGGACAACGTCGCGGTGGTGCGCGCGCTGGGCGAGGAGTCGGCGGTGATCGTCGGTCACGACTGGGGCGCCACCATCGCCGCGAACTCCGCCCTGCTCAGGCCGGAGGTCTTCCGCGCGGTGGGGCTCCTGAGCGTTCCGTACACCCCGCGCGGCGGCCCCCGGCCCCGCGACGTCTTCGCCGGGATGGGCGGGGAGGAGGAGTTCTACGTCTCCTACTTCCAGGAGCCGGGCCGCGCCGAGGCGGAGATCGAACCCGATGTGCGCGGCTGGCTCGCCGGCTTCTACGCCGCTCTGTCCGCGGACACCATGCCCGGACCCGACGACCCCGACCCGCACTTCGTCGGCAGGGGCGGGAAGCTGCGCGACCGGTTCCCCGCCGGCCGCCGGCCCGCCTGGCTCGGTGAGGACGAACTCGACTTCCACGCTGGGGAGTTCGAGCGCACGGGCCTGACCGGAGCGCTCAACCGCTACCGGAACATGGACCGTGACTGGGAGGACCTCGCCGCCTTCGACGGCGCTCCCGTCACCCAGCCTTCGGTGTTCATCGGCGGCGGTCTGGACGCCTCCACGACCTGGCTCGCCGACGCCATCAAGGCGTACCCGGTCACGCTGCCGGGCCTGGTCTCCTCGCACGTCCTCGACGGCTGCGGGCACTGGATCCAGCAGGAACGGCCCGCCGAGGTCAACCGGATCCTGACCGACTGGCTCGCCGCCCTGACCGCCTGACCCGATTCCGGGCGCGCCCGCCGGCAGCGACATCCCTCGCCGCGACCGGCCCGCGCGGCGTCATCGCTGCCCGGTGGGCCGTACCACCGTTGTTCCCTGGCTCCGTGCGGGCCGACCGGGTGACCGCACAGAGGGAGCGGCACACGGCGGGAGCGGCGTACGGCGGGAGCGGCGTACGGCGGGAGCGGCGTACGGCGGGAGCGGCGTACGGCGGGACGGCCGTGCCGTCAGCCGTTCGCCTCACCAGCGCTGCACGGCGCGGCGGCATCGATGAGCATTCCAGGTGCGGCCCGGCCACGGGACCGCGGGTGACCTGGACACACCGCCGGAGGAACTGTGCCCTCGCTTCGCAGGATCGTCGTTCTCACCGCGGTGGGTGTCCTGGCCTCGGGAGTGGCCGCGGCCGCCGCGCCCGCGTCCACCCCGGCGGGCGGTGCGGGCCCGCGGCCTCCCGCCACCTCACCACCCCCGCCCGGGACGGCCGACGGCGAGGCGTGGGCCTGGACGCAGCTCACCGCCGCGGGCACGCGGATCCGCTATGTGTCCACCGACACCAGCCAGACGTGCCCTGCCGTGCGCTACACCCTGGGCACGACCAGGAACCCGAATCCCATGACCCGGGTGAGCACACCGATGGGATCCCAGTTCCCGACGACCGTGTGCGAACTGGCCGTTCCCCTCGCGGCGTCGAACGCGGTGCTGGAACAGTCGTCCGTCCAGGCGGCTGTCGTACACCCGGCCAATCGCCAACTCCCGTTGCCGGACTGGACCTCGGCCAACCGTCCGCGCAGGGTCGCCGTCATCGGGGACACCGGCTGCGAGGTCCCGGTGACGGGCCCGGCGCAGAACTGCGCGAACCACCAGACCGGTTGGCCCTTCCCCCGGATCGCGGCCAGTGCCGCGGCCGTCACCCGGCCGGACCTCGTGGTGCACGTCGGTGACTACCTCTACCGGGAGGACCCGGCGAAGGAGAACGACAAGGCGGCCAACCCTGGCTGCACCACGGCCGCCGACCGGGCCGGCTGGGACTGCGTGGTCGCCGACTTCTTCCGGCCCGCCGAGCCCTTGCTGGCCACCGCGCCCGTCGCACTGACCCGCGGCAACCACGAGGACTGCAACGCGGCGCAGCAAGGCGGTGCGGGAGGCGCCTGGTTCCGCTACCTCGCCGACGTCCTCCGCTCCGACGGGAGGTGCATCACCTACAGTCCCACCGCGTCGATCAGGGCCGGCACCCTGAATCTCGTCTCGGTGGACTCCTCCTTCGCCGATCCCGGCGACACGGGAAGTACCACACAGACCGCGGTTTTCACCCGGCGGTTCGACGCCGTGAACCAGGCCGCGCAGCAACATCCGGCCAACGACTACTTCGTGTTCACGCACAAGCCGGTGTGGATGGTGAAGGCGGCCGGAACCCTGCCCCAGAACGTGGAATGGGCGACGCACGTACTCGACGCGGCCGTCGCCGCCACCGGCCCGCACCAGCTGGCGGACAACGTACGGCTGGTGCTCTCGGGCCACATCCACCTCTACCAGATGCTCGGCTTCGACACCCCGCGTCCGCCCCAGCTGACCGTGGGCTCCTCGGGCGGGCCGCTGGACAACGGCCCGGACGACACCAAGGTCGTGGGCAAGGAGATCGGCACACCACCGCAGGCCGTCCACCAGTCGATCACTCAGGAGCAGACCCCGGGGGGTCCGGGCGTCTTCGGGTACGCGGTGCTCGCGGACGGCGGCGGCACCTGGAACCTCACCTTCCACGACGCGTCCGGCGCGGTCAGGGGCCAGACGTGCGCCCTGACCACCAGTACGGCGAAGAAGTCGTTCGTGTGCCACTGAGGTCCGCGGCGCCATGGGGGTGTGGGGGGTGGGGTGGCGGTCACCGCGTCGCCCCGGGGGTCAGTGTCTGTCGGCGGGGACGGGCGCGAGGCGGTAGGCGCCCTCGTGGGGGACGACGTGGCCGGCCGTGGGCGGGGGGAAGTGGGTGCCCAGGAGGAGGGTGTCGGTGCCGGCGAGCGAGCCGAGCAGCGCGCGACGGGAACGCTCCGAGCGGTCGGGGTCGATGTCGACGCAGGCGCCGACGGCGGGGTGGGCGAACTGGAGGGGGTGGTGGATGCAATCGCCGGTGATCACAGCCCGGTGGCCGCCGTCGGTCAGTTCGACGGCGACATGGCCCGGGGTGTGCCCGGGGGTTGGCAGCAGGCGCAGGCCGGAAGTGATCCCGGCGCCCTCCGCCGGAATGTCGACGAGGTCGAGCTGCCCTGATTCCTCCACCGGGACGACGGAGTCCCGGAACATCTGCCTGCGGGCCTCCTCCATGTCGTGTCCGGCCCAGAACTCCCGCTCGGTACGGGACACGAGGTAACGGGCGTTGGGGAAGGTGGGCACCCATTCCCCGTTCACCTCGCGGGTGTTCCAGCCGACGTGGTCGGCGTGCAGATGCGTGAGGATCACCAGGTCCACCTCGTCCGGCGGGAAACCGGCGTCGCTGAGGCGCTGGAGGTAGCCCGTACGCAGGTTGTGCCAGGCGGGGTTGGCCCGCTCCTTGCCGTTGCCGATGCCGGTGTCCACCACGATGCGCAGCCCGCCGAGGACGAAGGCGAAGCTGTGGCTGTCGAGGCGCAGGACACCCTCGGCGTCGGCGAAGTCGGGGCGCAGCCAGTCCTGAGCGGTGACGAGGGCGGGCGTGGCGTCCGGCAGCAGCCACTCCCCGGTGGCGGGCGGCAGGACGGTCTCGTCGATGCGGTGGACGCGGATACCGCCCACGCTCCAGCCGGGAGCGCCGGCCGAGGGGGAAGCGTTCATGGTCTTTCCTTCCAGCACAGTAAAAGCTATTTGTTTGCGTTAAGCGCATCGTAGGCCCTACAGTCATCTAACGCAAAGAGTTAGCTTTAAGGCGGGCAGGCTCCCTCAGCTCTGCCCTGCCCCGTCCTGACGAAAGAAGAGGCCCATGTCCCCTGGCGATCTCGCCCCCGCGGAAGCCGCCCGCTGGGCCGCGCGTGCCGGGCTTCCCCTGCCGAGCGACCGCCATGCCGAGGTCGCCGCCGTCGCCCGTCACATCCACTCGGTCGTCGCCGTCCTGCGGGAGCTGGAGTTCGGCGACACCCCGCCCGCCCTCGCCTACCGCGCCGAACAGGAGAAGCCCGATGCGGCCGTATGAGATGTCCCTGACCGAGGCCGCCGACGCGATCCGCGCCCGCCGGTTGTCGCCCGTGGAACTCGTGGACTCCGTCCTGGAGCGGATAGACCGGACGGAACCGCGGCTGCGGGCGTACGCGGCCGTCGACGCCGAGCGCGCCCGCGGCGCCGCGCGGGACGCCGAACGCGAGATCGCGGCCGACCGCTACCGCGGTCCGCTGCACGGCATCCCGATGGGCCTGAAGGATCTGATCGACGTCGCCGGCACGGCCACGTCGGCCGGTTCCCGGGTCCGCGCCGACCACCGCGCGCACAGCGACAGCACGGTCGCCGCGCGCCTGGCGGCGGCCGGTGCGGTCCTCCTCGGCAAGACGCACACCCATGAGTTCGCCTACGGCCTCACCACCCCGCAGACCCGCAACGCCTGGGACCCGGCCCGGGTCGCCGGCGGGTCGAGCGGCGGGTCCGCCGTCGCCGTCGCGGCGGGCTCCGCGACCTTCGCCCTCGGCACCGACACCGGCGGCTCGATCCGGGTGCCCGCCGCGCTCAACGGGGTGGTCGGCCTCAAGCCGACCTACGGTCTCGTCTCCCGCCACGGTGTCACGTCCCTGTCCTGGTCACTGGACCACGTCGGCCCGATCACCCGCACGGTCGAGGACGCGGCCCTGGTGCTGACCGCGCTGGCCGGGTACGACCCGCGCGACCCCGCCTCGCTCGCCGCACCGGCCACCGACTACCGCCCGACCGCCGCAACGGACCTCTCCGGACTGCGGATCGGCGTGCCGAGCACCTACTACTTCGACCGCGTCGACCCGGAGGTGGAAACCGCCGTCCGGCAGGCCGTCGACCGGCTCCAGGCCCTCGGCGCACACCTCGTCGACGTGGAGATCCCCATGGCCCGCTACGTCCAGGCCACGCATTGGGGCCTGATGGTGCCCGAGGCCACCGCCTACCACGAGCGCACCCTGCGGACCGTCCCCGAGCTCTACGAGGCCGACGTCCGCGTCCTGCTGGAGGCCGGCGAGCTGATGACCGCCGGGGACTATCTGCGCGCCCAGCGCTCGCGCACCCTCATGCGGGAGGCATGGGACCGGCTCCTCCGGGAGGTCGACGTGATCGCGGCTCCCGCCGTCCCGGCCACCGCCGTGCGGGCCGAACAGGAGACGATCACCTGGGCCGACGGCAGCGTCGAGAGTGTGTCCGACGCCTATGTGCGCCTCTCCTCCCCCGCCAACATCACCGGGGTGCCTGCCCTCTGCCTGCCGGTCGGCCACGACCCGGCGGGGCTGCCGATCGGCATGCAGCTCCTGGGACGCCCCCTCTCGGAGAGCGTGCTCCTGCGCGTCGGCCATGCCTACGAGCAGTCCCGGCCCGCCCGCGAGCTCGCGCGCGCGGCATGAGCCGGCCGCGGGAAGGCTTCCATCAGACGCAATGAATTTGCTTTAAGATGAATGCCATGAGCAGGCAGATGGTGCGTCCGGGCGGCCGCAGCGCCCGGGTCCAGGCATCAGTGCACGCCGCCGTACGCGAACTCGTCGCGGAGAACGGCCGGGAGACGCTCACGGTCCCGCAAGTCGCCCAGCGCGCGGGTGTGACCCCGTCGACGATCTACCGCCGCTGGGGGGACCTGCAAGAACTGCTGTCGGACGTGGCGGTGGAACGGCTGCGGCCCGACACGGCACCGGACGACCACGGGTCCCTGCTGAGCGACCTGACGAGCTGGGCCGAGCAGTTCCTCGACGAGATGTCCTCCCCCACCGGCCGCGCCTACATCCGCGACGCCCTGCTCGGCGACCCGGACGGCGGCAATGCCGGGCAGTGCTCCGCCTATGCCGCCGAGCAGATCGACGCCGTGCTCACCAGGGCGGCCGAACGCGGCGAGCCGACACCCGGCACGGAAGCGGTCATCGACCACGTCGTGGCGCCCCTGATGTACCGCATCCTCTTCCGCCCGGACGGGCTGGACGGCGCGTACGCGCGCCGGCTGGTGACAGGCGTCCTCGGCCCGGCCGAACGCTGAGCGGGCGGCCCCGGCCCTGCGCACAGCCGCTGTCCAGCGGCCCGCCCGTCATCCCCTTCCTGATCCGCACCCTCGGGGAAATTCCCTCGCGCTGCCACCAGGCCGGACGCAGACTCGTCTCATGGCCGACATGGGGGCGTTCCGAGACGCGGTCACCGCGTGGGCGGCCGGCGGGCCGGGCGAACCGGCCCGGGATCTGGCCGCGCGGCTGGCGGTCCGGGCGGTCGTGCTGCTGGAAGGGCCGAGTGACGTCGCGGCGGTCGACGCGCTGGCGGAAGGCCGCGGCCGGGACCTGGCGGCCGAGGGGATCTGCGTCCTGCCGATCGGCGGTGCGATGAGCGTCGGGCGCTACACCCGGCTCCTCGGACCCTCGGGCCTGGACCTCCGCCTCACCGGACTGTGCGACGAGGCGGAACACCCCTACTACGCACGGGGCTTCGGCGAGGCCGGTGCCGCCCGGGACGACTTCTTCGTGTGCGCCGCGGATCTGGAGGACGAACTCATCCGTGCCTTGGGGGTGCCACGGGTGGCGGAACTCATTCGGGCGCAAGGCGAGTTGCGCGCGCTTCAGACCTTCCTGCGCCAGCCCGCCCAGCAAGGCCGAGCCCCCCCCGGCAGCAGTTCAGGCGTTTCCTCGGCACCAAGAAGGGGCGCAAGATCCGCTACGGCCGCGTCCTGGTCGAGGACCTCGCCCCCGACCGGGCTCCCGCCCCACTCGGCCGCCTGCTGAGCAGACTGACGCTCATTCAGGAGGACTGACGGCGGCGGTACCACGGGTGCGGGTCCGCGGCGCGTCGCCGCTGCCGTGATCGACGGTCGGGTCGGGCGAGACGATCGCTCGGGTGACGGCCGCGACTCCCGGGGCCGGGCGGCCGGGAAGGCGTGCCACGAGCACGCGGCGGACCTCGGGGGGTGCTCCGTCCACGCGCAGCAGGCTCACCCCGTCGGGCAGGATCCCCGACATGCGGGCCGGGACGGTCGTCACCCCGGAGCCGGCGGCGACCAGCCGCAGCTTGGTCAGCCAGTCGCTCGTGCTGTGGACGACGCGGGGCCGTCCCGGCAGGCCGGGCCAGACGCCGAGGAGCGGTTCGGCCTCCGATGACGGGGTGGCGATCCAGGGGACGTCGACGAGTTCGTCCAGGTGCACGGTGGCACGGCCGGAGAACGGGCCGGCCGTCGCGGCCGCCACGCGCAGTTCGGTGTCCTCGACCGTTTCGATGTGCAGCCGGGGGGACTCGCCGTCCGACGGCCGGTGCGGCGGGCGGGACGTGAGGACGGCGATGTCGATCGAGCCCGCGCGCAGGCCCCGCAGGAGGGCGGGCGTGGTGCCCTCGCGCGTCGTGACCGTGATGTGCGGGCTGTCCGTCGCGAGCCGCGTGAGCAGTTCGGGGAGGATCGTGGCCCCGGCGCTGGGGAACATGCCCAGCCGTACCAGCTCCGTCCGCGCGGCGGAGCCGGCGAGTTCGTGCTCGGCCGCCGCGACGGTGTCCAGGATGGTACGGGCGTGCCGCAGCAGGGTGAGGCCGGCGGGGGTGAGCCGCACACCGTCGGGGCGGCGCTCGAACAGTACGGTGCCCGCGCTGCGTTCGAGTGCCGCCGCCTGACGTGAGATCGCCGACTGGGTGTAGCCGAGCCGGGCGGCCGCCGCGGTGAAGCTGCCCGACTCGGCGACCTGGCGCAGAACCCGGAGCGCCGTACTGGAGAAGTCCATGCGTCTTACGCATACCACATATGCGGGATCGTCGCTTGGCGCATGCCTCTCGCGCTCCTAGCCTCAAGACCGACGATCAAGGAGGTCAGAGGATGCGAGCAGCGGTCCTGACACGGTTCGGAGCCCCGCTCGACGTGCGGGAGGTGCCCGAGCCCGAAGCGCGCGGCGGCGAAGTGGTGGTCGAGGTCCTGGCGGCCTTTGTCCCACCGTATTCCGAGGATGTCTTCGGTGGTCGGCGGAACTACCCGCTCGAACCGCCTCTGACACCCGGACTGGGAGGGGTGGGGCGAATCGTGCACGTCGGTCCGGACGCCACCCGGCTGCGGGTCGGCGACCTCGTGTGGTGCGACTGCACCGTGCGTGCCCGCGACGACGCGCTGACGCCCGACATCATGCTCCAGGGCTGGAGTTCCCGCGGCGAGGGCGGCGCGCGGCTCGCCCGGTATCTGCACGACGGGTCGTTCGCGGAACTGATGCGGGTGCCCACGGAGAACGTCCATCCGCTGCCGGACCGGGCCGGGGACGACCCTGCCCGCTGGTCCTTGCTGGGCATCTACACGATCCCGTACGGAGGGCTGCTGGCAGGCGGGCTCGAAGCCGGCGAGACCATCCTCGTCAGCGGGGCCACCGGCAATCTCGGCAGCACGACGGTCGCCCTGGCGCTGGCCATGGGGGCCGGCCGCGTGGTCGCGCCGGGCCGCAACCGTGCCGTCCTCGGTCTGCTCGCCGACCGGTTCGGCCCACGTGTACGGCCCGTCGGACTGACCGGGGACGAAGCCGCCGACCGGGCCGCGATGTCCGCGGCCGCCGACGGCCCGATCGACATGGTGTTCGACGCCCTCCCGCCGGCCGCGCCCAGCTCGGTGACCCGCACCGCGGCCATGACCGTGCGCGAACAGGGCCGCGTCGTCCTCATGGGCGGTGTCGGCATGCTCGGCGGCGAGGATCTCGCCCTCCCCTACCCGTGGCTCATGCGGAACTCGGTCACCGTGCGCGGCCAGTGGATGTACCCGCGCTCGGCGAACGTCGGCATGATCCGGCTCATCGCGTCAGGCACGCTCGACCTTGGATCGGAACAGATCCGTACGTTCGGCCTGGACGCCGTCAACGACGCCGTGCGGCACGCCACCGTGCACGGCGGGCCGTTCGACCGGACCGTCCTCACCCCGCGCGCGCGTTGACGAGCACGCGCCGTGTGCCGCCCGGCAGTCGTACGGTTCCATGGCGGAACAGGCGTCGTGGCCCGTCATATCCACTGGTAGTTCGTGTCGTCCAGGGGTGGCAGGAAGGCGCGGGCGGCGTCGACGGGCGCCGTAGGCGTGTCCAGGGCCGCGACGGGGACCGGCGGGAACAGCGACCTGCCGGCCGTCTCCTTGTAGGGGCTCCAGGCGAGCCGGCCGGCGCCGACGGCGTCGTCGTACTCGACGGTGCTCAGGCGGGCGCGGGTGGCACCGGGGATGTGGACGCGGAAGACGAGGTGGAGCTTGCGGGGCGGGGTGCCACCGGGGCGGGTGACCATGGCGTCCTGGATCCAGGTCAGGTTCGGGGCGCTGATGGCCTCGGTGAGGTCGAGGCCCAGTTCTTCGCGGAGTTCGCGGGCGAGTGCCTGGTGGATGGGCTCACCGGGTTCGACGTTGCCGCCGGGCAGGGTGTACTGGTCCCGGCCGTTCTTGACGCGGTGGATGAGGGCGATGTCATCGCCGTTGAACAGGGCCGCGGCGACGCGGATCTTGATGCGGGTGAACGGCTCGGCGGACGTCACTGCGGGGTTCTCCTCCGGTCGGGCGGGTCGGGCGCGGGCGCGCGTCGACGAGGCCGAAGTATCCACCCCCCGCAGTCGCCAGACGGTCGGGCCCGGAGCTACGACCTGTGGCTCCGGGCCCGAGCGGGGCGGCCGACTCGGGAGCCGTGACCGTCGAGGCCGTCTCCGTCCCGCCGCCAGGCACGGCGTCCGGACCGCGGGCGACGTGCGGGCACGCCCCCGCAGCCCCATACCCCTCGACCGCGACAGCCCCCTCTGTTACGCCCGCCGTCCGCCGTCGACCGACATCGCGATCCCGGTGACGTAGGACGCGGCGTCCGAGCAGAGCCAGACCGCCGCCGCCGCGGCCTCCTCCGGCGTGGCCAGTCGGCCGAGCGGCGTGATCGCCGCCTGCCGCGCGATCATGTCAGTACCGGCCGCCACCTCCTCGAACCCGGGAGTGCGGGTGGGGCCGGGGCACACGGCGTTGACCCGGATGCCGTCCGGGGCGTAGTCGACCGCGGTGACCTTGGTGAGGCCGACGACGCCGTGCTTGGCGGCCACGTAGGCGGGGGCGGTCGGGATCGCGTGAAGACCGCCGTTGGAGGCGATGTTGACGATCGCGCCGCCGCCACGGCCGCGCAGTACGGGCAGTTCGTACTTCATGCAGAGGAACGTCCCGGTCAGGTTGACGCGGACGACGCGCTCGAACTCGTCCGGGGTCATCTGGTCGAGCCTGCGGTGGTGCGAGGCCATACCGGCGTTGTTCACCGCGAAATCGAGGCCGCCGAACGCGGCGACCGTGCGCTCGACGGCCGCCCGCACGGACCGTTCGTCGGCGATGTCGACGGTGACGGCCAGCGCTTCCCCGCCGTCCTTCCTTATGGTCTCGACGGTCTCGGCCGCCGCGTCCGCGTCGATGTCGAGCACGGCCACGGCGGCGCCGCTCCGGGCGAACTGCTGCGCCGCCGCACGGCCGATCCCGCTGCCGGCCCCGGTGACCAGACCCACCTTTCCGGCGGGGCGGCTCATACCAGCGCCTCGTGGTTCGCCCAGGCGACCTTGTACGGGTGCCGGGACTGCCAGCGGTCGATGACCTCGTGCATGCCCGGCGCGGTGAACGCCTTCGCCAGGGCGTCCATGTCGGCGACGGTCACCTGGACGATCGCGGTCGCGATCAGTGCCGGGATGGCTTCCTCGCCGGGGACGGGAAGGTGGCGCCGCGTCGCGACCGACTGTGCGTAGCCGGAGTCGAGCATGACCTGTTCGATATCCGCGAGGTACTGGTCCAGCTCGGCATCGGGCAGCGGCTGGTCGAACGAGACAATCATCGTGTGGCTGATCATGCGGCAATTCTCGACTCCTCGCGGCGCCCGCGTCCAAGACCGGTTCGCCATGCGGCGATAACCTGGAGGCATGATCCAACTGGAGACCCGCGAGCTCGAGTACTTCATCGCACTCGCCGACGAGCTGCACTTCGGCCGGGCCGCCGTCCGGCTTTCGATCGCCCAGCCGGCGCTGTCGAAGGCCATCCGGCGGATCGAGACCCGGCTCGGTGTCCCGCTCTTCAACCGCTCCAGCCGGCACGTCGAACTCACCCCGGCCGGGAAGGCGTTGCAGGAACACGGACGGCACGCGCTCAACGCGGTCGGCGCCGCCATCCGGCACGCCCAGCGCGCCGGCGACACCCAGGCGCACCTGCGGCTCGTGCTCAAGCCCGGCGGCGACGCCGGACTGCTCTCCGGTCTCCTGGCCGCGTACGCGCACCAGCCGGACGCCCGTCAGGTGGACATCCTCTTCAGCGGGCCGGCCGACCGCACCGACTTCCTGCGCGCCGGCCGGGCCGACGTCGGCCTGCTCTACGCGCCGTTCGACGACCTCGACGGCCTGGCCCACGAGACGCTGCTCACCGAGGACCGCGTGGTCATCGTCCCGGCCGGACACCGGCTGGCCGGGCGCCCTTCGGTGCGGATGCCCGACCTGGACGGCGAGACGCTGCCACGCTGGAGGGGCGTACCCGGCGGCGAGGGCACCGGCCCCGAGGTCGCCGACGTGGTCCAGCTGCTCCAGATGATCACGGTGGGCCGGATGATCGGGGTACTCCCCCGCTCACTGGTCGAACCCCTCCCGCCCGGTCTCGTGTGCGTCCCGGTGGCCGACGCGCCGCCCAGCCGCCTGGTGCTCGCCTGGGCCGAGCAGGACCGCCGGCCACTGGTCGCGTCGTTCGTGACCGCCGCGCTCGGACTGCGCGGGAACGGGAAGCGGTCCGGCCTGACCGGCCGGCCATGGGACGGCGAGCCGGTAACTCCTCCCAACCGGCAGGAGAAAAAGGGGAGATGAGTGTTGGAAGCCCCTGCTATCGTGCGCCGATGTCATCGATCAAGAAGTTCCAGGTCACCTTCGACTGCGCGGAACCCGAGCGCGTCGCCCGCTTCTGGTGCGAGGTGCTGGGGTACGTCGTACCGCCGCCGCCGAAGGGGTTCGCCGGCTGGGACGACTTCGACCGCTCACTGCCGCCCGAACGGCAGGGTTCCGCGTTCGCCTGCGTCGACCCCTCCGGCGTCGGCCCGCGACTGTTCTTCCAGCGCGTTCCCGAGGGCAAGGTCGTCAAGAACCGGGTGCACCTCGACGTACGGGTCGGCACCGGACTCGTCGGCGACGAGCGTCTCGCCGCGCTGGAGGCCGAGCGCGCACGGCTGATCGCGCTCGGCGCCGTACATGTGCGGACGCTGCCGGCCGACGGCTTCAACGAGTCGTGCATCGTGATGCAGGACGTCGAGGGCAACGAGTTCTGCCTCGACTGAGACCCGGGCCGACGGCCCGGCGCGCGGGCGGCCCGGGCCGTGTCAGGCGGGTTTCGGGGTCAGGCGCCGTCGGGCAGCGGGGCGGCCGGGCTGACCAGGCCGGCGGCGCGCAGGTCCTGCCAGAACGCGGCGGGGACGGTCTCGCCCAGGGCGGCGACGTCCTCGGCGATACGGCTGGGGCGGGTGGCGCCGGGGACGACGGCGGCGGCCACGGGGTGGGCGAGGGCGAACTGGA
Organism: Streptomyces misionensis; assembly: GCF_900104815.1. Lineage (NCBI taxonomy): Bacteria > Bacillati > Actinomycetota > Actinomycetes > Kitasatosporales > Streptomycetaceae > Streptomyces > Streptomyces misionensis. The sequence continues at coordinate 7,789,385 of NZ_FNTD01000004.1, read as the reverse complement.
GCGCGGCGGCCTTGATGCCGATGCCGTGCTTGTCGGTGAGGGCCTTGAGGCGCTCGACACGCTCGATGATGGCGGGCGGTGCCTGCTGGTACTCGAAGTTGGTGCCTCCGGCGAGCACGCCGGAGCTGTAGGGGCCGCCGACGACCATGCCGACACCCTGTTCCTCGGCCATGGGGAGCAGGCGCTGGAGGGCGTGCTCGTGGTCGAGGAGGGTGTAGCGGCCGGCCAGGAGGAAGCCGTCGGGCCGCGGCTCGTCGAGGGCCAGGGTCAGCTCGATGGGCTCGGTCTTGTTGACACCCAGGCCCCAGGCCTTGATGACGCCTTCGTCACGCAGCCGGGACAGGACGCGGAAGGCGCCGGTGCGTGCCTCCTCGAACTTCTGCAGCCACACGTCGCCGTGGAAGTCCTGGGCTATGTCGTGGACCCAGACGATGTCGAGGCGATCGACGCCCAGGCGCTTCAGGCTGTCTTCGATGGAGCGCTCGGTGGCGTCGGCGGTCCACTCGTGAACAATCTTGTTCGGGCGGCCGTGTTCGAACAGCCCGCCCTTCTCGCCGAGGTCGCGGGCGCCTTCCTCCAGCTCGTCGAGGATGACGCGGCCGACCTTGGTCGACAGGACGTAGGAGTCGCGGGGCTTGGTGGCGAGAACCTCGCCGAGCCGCAGTTCGGCCAGTCCGGCGCCGTAGAAGGGGGCGGTGTCGTAGTAGCGGATGCCCTGGTCCCAGGCGGCCTCGACGGTCGCGCGGGCCTCCTCGTCGGGGATCGCGCGGAACATGTTGCCCAGCGGCGCGGTGCCGAAGCCGAGCTTGCCGGGAAGGATGTCGGTGAGCGACATGGTGAAGCCTCTTCGTTCGATATCTCCGTGCCCGAGGCCTCCCTGCCGTTGAGCGAGACCCGGACGGTCGGATGCCTCTGCGGGGTCACACACGGCCAGGTAGATGCAGAAGCACCTTACGAGACATAACAATAATTGCAGACGCGCGGTAATGCAAAGGAGGGTGGAGGTCCGTCGCCCAAGCTATGCCGTCAGCGCCCCGACCCAGGCCCGACACCTGCCCCGATCACAGCCAGCCGGCCCAGCCGAAGGTCAGGAGATAGGCACGCACGGCCGCCGCCCGCCCGCGGCGCCCGCCACGGCGGACCGCGAAAAGGGCGACGGCGAACCAGGCCGCGACCGCCCCACCGACGATCAATGCCCACCGGGCGCCGCCGATCGCAGCGAACAAGGCCACGACGACGGCCGTGATGACGAGCCCGGCATGGGCACCGCCGATACTCACTCGGAACAGCTCGCGCACGACCCGACGGTCCTCGGCGAGGACCCGCTCGTACGCGTTCGGCTCCCGATCCGCACCGTTTCGCTCCCGCATACCCCGCTCCACAAGCCTCTCCCCAGCCTCGCGAACTCCACACAGTCTGCCCTGGCCGCCCCCGGGTACCGCGGCCACCAGCTCTACGGCGAGGGGCTCTGTGTGGCCGCCGCGCGGTTGCTGGGCGAGAGCCCGTACAAGGAACCCTGGAACTGACACCTCAGCGCACCGCGGGCCGCTCCTCGGAGGCCACCACGCGCGCGTACTGCCCGCGCAGGCAGTGGACCAGCCGCTCCTGAAGGCCGAGCGCGCGGGCCTCGGTCAGGAAGGCGTCGAGCGGGGAGCGGAAGACGGTGTAGTCGTCGTAGTGCACGGGCAGCACGTGCCGGTAGTCGAGGCGGCGGGCGAGTTCGGCGCCCTGGGCGCCGTCCATGGTGACCACGAAACCGCCCGGCAGAGTGGTGCCGCCCAGGTGCAGCACCGCGAGGTCCGCGCCGGGGAAGCGGCGGGCGATCTCTTCGAGGCCGTCGTGGAGGAGCGTGTCGCCGGAGACGTACAGCCGCAGCCGTGCCGGGCCGCCGCGGGGACCGAACTCCAGCATGCTGCCCATCACCGGCGGCAGCAGGCGCCGCAGCACCGGCTGCAGGGAGTGGCGACCGGGCAGCGATGTCACCCGGACCTGCGCGTCGCCCTGCCGGAAGGTGCAGCTCTCCCAGGTGTGCAGACCTCCGGCCTGACGGAAGCCCTGCCAGGAGCGCAGCCGGCGGGCCGCATGGGGCGTGGTGACGATCGGCACCGACCGGTCCAGGTGCCGCCGGGCCCTGCGGTCCCAGTGGTCGCCGTGCAGGTGGGAGAGGACCACGGCGTCCAGGCGCGGCAGCTCCCACGGATCCAGCGCCGGTTCGGTGAGACGGCGGCTGATCAGTCCGTATCCGAGGTGTGCGGGTTCGCCGCGGTGCAGGAAGTTGGGGTCGGTGAGCAGGGTGAGGTCGCCGTACCGCAGCAGGACCGTCGCGTTGCCGATGAAGTGCAGGTCGACGGCGGAATCGTCGAAGCTCGCCATGGTGGTCCTTGCCCGACGGGAGGGTCCCGTCTGTGGTTGCGCGGGGACTGGACTGGGCTGTCCCGACCCACCCCGGAGTACCCGCGCCCGGCCGTCCGTACCCGGCACGGCGCGCAGGACCGCCTGGACCGCAGGGCCCTTGGCGCCGTGCGGCCCGGCGGAGGCCCCGGCGGCCGCCCTCAGCCCGGGGCGACCCGGTTGACGGCCAGTCCGTCCAGGCGGTGGGCCCGCGCGTCGAAGGGGGCGTACACCAGGTGGCCGACCATCCTCGGCGGGCGGGCCGGGACGGGCTCGCCGCGCAGTGCCGCCTCCACGAAGTGCCGCATGCGTACGCCGCACCGGCGGTAGAACCGCAGTTGGGTGCGGCGGCCGAAGAGCCGCCATCCGAGGGAGGTGACGGGACCCAGCGTGGGCGCGCCCTGGGAATGGCACCTGGCCACGAACTCCACCGCTCCGGTCCGGCCGTCCTTCACGACCTCGTAGGTGACCTTGCCGCGCTCCAGGTGGCCACCGAGGGTCTCGTAGGCCCATCCCCAGGTGTGGTCCGTGCCGTCGCGCGTCTCGTCGACCACTTCGGTGACGCGTACGCCGCAATAGAAGTGCAGGCCGTGGAAACGGGCTTCGAGCAGCATGTCACGGCCGAGGAGGGGTGCGGTCGGGTCGTACAGCGCCCGGACGATCTCCGGCGGGGAGAACTCGTAGTCGCGGATCAGACGGCGGGCGTGCGTCCACGATCCCCCGGCGCGGGAGGGCCCGGTGGCTCGGCGGGCAGCGGAGTGCGGTGGATGTCGATGTTCCAGGCGGGACGGCGCACTTCGTCCATCGAGTAGTTGACGGACTCGTCCGCGAGCTCGCGCCACGCCCGCACCACGTCGAGCTGTCCGAAGACCCGGTCACCCAAGGGTCATCACTCCGGCCGCCGCAGCGATTCGCCGATCAGCCACAGAGTCGGTGGCCACAGGCCGACGAAGAGCGCGCGCCGTTCGGCGTTCCCCCGCTGCTCCTGGTCGATGGTCTTCGCGCGCACCCACAGCGTCACGCACAGACCGACCGCGCCGAGCGAGGCGAGGTGCAGGTGAGCGCTGCGCACGCCCGCGCGGTGCAGAAGCCGGACCACCATGCGCGCCTCCGGGTTCGTCCACTCGTGTCGCACCACCGTGTCAGCATTGCTATACCAGGGTATGTCCATATTCATTCACATTTCTTCGTGCGTATTTCCGCCGATCCGATGCCCTGAGGGGGGTCGATGTCCCCACCACGCTGGCCGCGGCCACTGACCGTGCTGGCGCGATGGCTCCTGGGCACGGTGCTGGTCACCTGGCGCTACCTCTGGGAGACGACGCCGCTGTACCGCGCGGGCGAATGCGAGGGCGACGAGCAGGACCGTCCGCCCCGGATCCCGACCGAGGCGGTCGACGACACGGTGCAGCTCGCCGAGGACGGCTTCGGTCCCCTGTTCCACCGGACCTTCCGGGTGCACATCGCGGGGGCCGAGGTCGACGGCGCCCGGCTGGTCGAGCAGCTCTGCTGCCACTTCGAACACTTCGTGCCCTCGGAGGTGGTCGGCATCCGGGTGGGCGAGCTCCGCGCCCACGGGCTGAACGTCGCGGACGAACTACTGGTGGAGATGCCGGGCCCGTGGAACGGTCCGGTGCGCGTCGTCCAGCGTGACAGTGAGCTGCTGCACCTGGTGACCCTGCGCGGGCACATGGAGGCCGGACAGGTGCAGTTCCGCGCGCGCCGGGACGGCGACCTGCTGGTGTTCGAGATCGAGTTGTGGGCGCGCGCCGCCACCCGGCTGGTGCACGTGCTGTACTCGCATCTGCGCGTGGCGAAGGAGATCCAGCTCAACATGTGGGTCCGCTTCTGCCTGTCCGCCGTCAAGGCCTCGGGCGGCCGGCTGGTGGACGGAGTGCACATCCGCACCCGCCGGCTCCAGCCGTCCCGGATGACACCACGGAAGGGATGAGGGCCGACCGGTGGCGAACAGCCCTCTGCGAGACCGGACCGTCGTCATCACCGGAGCCGCGCGCGGACTCGGCGCCGCCCTGGCGCGCCAACTCGCCCGACGCCGGGCGCGCTTGGCCCTCCTCGGGCACGAGGGGGCCGAACTGGACGCGCTGGCCGCGTCGCTGCCCACCGCTGCCCTGGCGATCGAGGTCGACGTCACGGACCCCACCGCCCTGGAGGACGCGGCGGCCGAGGTACGCGGCCGTCTCGGCCGGCCCTCGGCGGTCGTGGCGAACGCGGGCATCGCCGAGGGCGGACCGTTCGCGGTGTCCGACCCCGCGTCGTGGCGCCGTGTCGTCGACGTCAATCTGACGGGCAGCGCCCACACGGCACGGGCCTTCCTGCCCGATCTCGTCGCGACCGCCGGGTACTTCCTCCAGGTCGCTTCGCTGGCCTCGATCGGTGCCACACCGATGATGAGCGCCTACTGCGCCTCCAAGGCGGGTGTGGAGGCGTTCGCCCACGCGCTGCGGGCGGAAGTCGCGCACCAAGGGGTCGCCGTGGGCATCGCCTACCCCGCCTGGACGGACACCGACCTGATCCGCGAGGCCGAACGGTTCGCCGCGCTCCACGAGTTGCGGGTCCACATGCCGGCTCCCGGGCGCACCATCCACCCGCCCGAAGCGGTCGCCGCGCGGCTGGCACGGGCGGTGGAGCGCCGCCGTACCGCGGTCTACGTACCGTCGTGGCTGCGCTGCCTCCAGGCGGTCCGCTGCGCCCTGCCGCCCGTCGTACTGCGGGTGACCCGGCACGAGTTGCCCCGCCTGGACGCCGGGCGGCCGCTGCGCGCCACCGGCCCGCTCGGCTCCGGCGGCCGGGCCGACCGGGCCGCGGCGGAACCGGGAGAGGACTGACGTCCGTGCGACAAGGAGCGGGGCCGGGACGCGTGTTCAGTGCAGGACGAGGTGCCGGCCCGGGGTGATCCGGTCCGGGTCGTCGGCGCGCCTCTCGTCCGGGTCAGTCGACGTGACCGGATCCCGGGCCGGAGTGCGCCGGCCCGGAACCCGATGACCCCACCTTGCCGCTCCCTGCCCGGATACGCGATTACCGCACAGGTAATGCCTGGCCCGCCCGGTCGCGTCACCCGTCGAAACGGCGCCGGACACGGCGCACCGGCCCCGCGGGACAAGGAGGCGCAGAGTTCCACTGCTGTTCCCGCGAGACCGGTGCACCGCACACATACCCAACGATGCGCCCGATACGCCCGTTCCGCCCCCCTGTGTCGTTGCACGGTCCCCCAAGCATGACGTGGGGCCCGGCCTCACCCGGCCGGGCCCCACGTCATGCATCTCGTTTACCGCCGGCGCATCTCACGCCGGTCGTCTGCGTCTACCAGCGATACCAGCGACCCTTGCGGCCCGTGCCGTCCGCGGACCGGACGACGAAGCCGAGCAGCCAGACGACCAGCACGATCACCGCGATCCACCACAGTGCCTTCAGCGCGAAGCCCGCACCGAAGAGGATCAGAGCCAGAAGAAGAACCAGAAGCAGGGGAACCATTGCTATCAACCTCCTGGCCATCGAATGCCCTTACCTCGCGCCTACATGCATACAAATCGCAAGTTATCTTCACGAAATGCGGGGCATGCGCACACCGGGTGCGGTTCCCCTCACGGGTCGCCGGCGAGGCGGGCCGACCTCACCTCGGTGAGCGGCCGGCTCCTTCCAGGCGCCGCCGCTGGGGACGTTCGCCGCCCCGGCTGCGCAGAGAGACGTCCGTCTCGGTCAGGACCCGGTGGACGAACCCGTACGACCGTCCGTGCGCCTCGGCGATGGCCCGTATGGACATGCCCTGCTCGTACTGCTTCTTCATCTCCTGTGCGAGTTCCTCGCGGGCCGCACCGGTGATCTGCTTGCCCTTGTCCACGGTTCGTCTCCTTCAGGGGTCGACGCGATTGTGCTCGTCGTCTACCCCGGACCAGGGGAACCTTTCTTTCCGAACCGCAGGGCCGGGCCTGGCTTTCCCGGGGCTCGTCAGACCTCTCGCCGCCCGGTGCCGCGCGCGTCGCCGCGGTCGGCCAGCGCCTCGGCGGCGCGGCTCCGGTAGGCACGGAACCGGCGCAGGTACGACCGCGCCATGGGGCCCGGCGGGATGCCTCGGGCGAAGGCCCGCATGTTGCGTTCGCCCGTGTTGTAGCCCAGGGCGAGGAGTTCGTCGCGGGTGTAGCGGCGCACGTGCCGCCTCGGAAGGCGCCGGTCGAGGTCCTTCATGTGCAGGGCCGCCGCGTGGACGGCGAACGCGGGATCGTCGCGGAGATCCTGCCACCGCCCCGGCAGGCCGTGCGCGCGCCGTACCCGCTCGAACGTCGCGCGGTGCATGTTGGCCACGCCGAAGGACGCCCCGGGCTTCCACCACTGCCACAGCCGTTCGAGCAGCGGATGGTGCGGTTTGTACGCCTCGACGTGAAGCACCGTCATGAGGAGCACCGCAGACACACCGGCCTCCGCGGCGCTGCGCAGCACTGGCCCGGCGTAATCGGCCGGGTCGTAGCGGCCGGGGCGCAGCGGCGGCTTCCGCACACCGTCGCGCTCCGCCGGCGAGGATTGTCCGCCCGGCCCCGTCGTCGATCGCTCAACCACCCGTACCCGTCCCTCCCTGCGCCGCCGGGCCGGCGCCCGAACGGCGGCACGTCCACCAACCGGACAACCGGACGTCCGTCTGCCCCGCCCACCCGGGTGCCAATCCGGCGCGGACCTGCGGGAGTTTCGCCGCACAACCCTCCCACCAGCGCGTACGCGGGCCGCCGGGACGGTCCCCCGCATCCGCAAGTGAACGCCGTGTCAGGAGAGTTACCAGAAGTTTGCCGAACTTCCCTGCCGTCTCGTCAAACCGGTACCACCCCTGGCGAGCAGGTCGATACCGCACGGTAAACCACAGCGGGCACATAGCGGTTGACCAGCGAATTCGGCAATACGTCCGCAGATCGGTTGCATCAGGAACTCAATTTGTTCGAATAGAGGACCGCTGGCTACAGTCGGCCGCCATGACCGCAGACATCGCGTTGATCCGGAGCAGCTTCGCGGCTGTTCAGCCGCACGGTTCGCAGGTGACCGAGTACTTCTACGACCACCTGTTCACCCACCACCCCGGCGTGCGCCCCCTGTTCGCGGCGCACCTCGACGAACAGCGTGACCGCCTGTGGGCGGCGCTGGGCGCCCTGGTCTCGAACCTGGAGAACACCGACACCCTCATGGGCATGCTGCAGAACCTCGGGCGGCGCCACGCGGGATACGGCGCACTGGCCGAGCACTACCCGGCCGTGGGCGCCAGCCTGATAGCGGCCCTGCGCCACCACGCGGGCGATGCCTGGACACCGGCCGTCGAGGAGTCCTGGACGGCGGTCTACGGCGTGATCAGCAGCACCATGGTCGCCGCCGGCGAGGCGGCCCAGAGCTGATCCGGCCGCTGACGGCTCCTCACCGCGAGCCGTCGGACGGCACCCGATTTTTGGAGGTCACCCTGATGTCAGTCACCGGAGGGCGGACGTGAGCGATTCCCAGGCGCTGAGAGATTCCTTCGCTCTCGTCGGCAAGTCGGGGGACGAGGTGCCGCGGTACTTCTACTCCTACCTGTTCCTCATCGCGCCGGAGGTCCGGCCGATGTTCCCGGTGGCCATGGGGGCCCAGCGCGACCGGCTCGTCGCCGCGCTCGGGCGGATCGTCGCGGAGGCGGACGACCCGGACCGGCTCATTCCCTTCCTCCAGCAACTGGGCCGCGACCACCGCAGGTTCCAGGTCGTCGCCCAGCACTACGAGGCGGTGGGACAGGCGCTGCTGGCCACGCTGGCCTACTTCCTGGGCGACGCCTGGACCCCGGAACTCCAGCGTGGCTGGACCGAGGCGTACTCCCTGGTCGCCCGCACCATGATCCAAGCCGCCGAAGCGGACGGTGCGGTCAATCCGGCCTGGTGGAACGCCCAGGTGGTGCGGCACGAGCAACGCGGCTTCGACCTCGCGGTGCTGACGCTGCGCCTGGACCACCCGATGGCGTACCAGGCCGGGCAGTCCGTGATGGTGGAAGCCCCGATGCTGCCCAGCACCTGGCGGCCCTACACCCCGGCCAACGCGCAACGCGCCGACGGCACCATCGAGTTCCACGTGCGCGCCGTCGACGGCGGCCTGCTCAGCCCCGCCCTGGTGTACGGGCTGCGCCAGGGCGACGTGCTGCGCCTGGGCGCCCCGGTCGGAAACCGGCTCACGCTGCGGGCGTCCCAGGGCCGGGACCTGGTGCTGGTCGCCGGCGGCACCGGCCTGGCCCCGCTGCGGGCCCTGGTCGAGGAGATCGTGCAGCACGGCCCGTACCGCCGCGTCGACTTGTTCGTCGCGGCACGCGACAACCACGGCCTGTACGACCTGCCCGTGCTCAGGCAACTGGCCCAGGTCCACCCGTGGCTTCGCGTCACTCCGCTGGTCGGCGCCGATGCCGGCACCTTCGACAACCGAAGCCTCGCCGGCCCGGTCCTGCGCTCCGGCGCGGGGGGTGGACGCTCCTTCTACATCTGCGGTTCGTCGGCCATGGTCTCCGCCACCGTGCGTGATCTGGCGGGCGCAGGAATCCCCCACGACCTGCTGCACTACGAAGACGCTCGGTGATCGGAGACAAGTGAACGAGACAGGAGCCCCCCAGCCACAGGAGTCCCGGGAGCCCTGGGTGACGCCCGAGGCCCTGCGATCGATGACCTTTCCCCGCGCGCCCCTGACCCGTCGCGGCTACAGCGAAGAGGCGGTGCACGACGCGCTGCGGCGCTGCGCCCAGGCGCTGACCGCGCTCACGGAGGAGAACGACCGGCTGCGGGCGGACATGCAGCGTCACCGGGACTGGATCCGGGCGAACAACATCGGTGACGGCGGCAGCCCCACCGGGGTGCCGACCGTGGACGCCGTGCTGCAGCAGGCGCGCGCCCAGCAGTCGGCCGAACAGACCGTCACCGCGGCCCGTGAGCAGGCCCGCAACATGGTGCGGGCCGCGAGGGCGCAGGCCGAGGCGCTCCTTCAGCAGCGGTGGGAACAGGCCGCCCAGTCGACCGAGAACGACCAGGAGGAGACCGAGCGGCTCATCTCCTATCTGCGCCAGGTCGCGCAGTCGCTGACCGTCACCGCGGACCAGTACGACACCAAGCGCCCCGCGGCCGCCTCCCCGGCGGCCCCCGCCTCCCCGCCGGGGCCCTGACTGGGTCAGGCGGCGCTCTTCTTGCGACGGCGTCCGGTGCGTGTGAGGGCGTCGAGGAGTTCCTCACGGCTCATCCTGGACCGGCCGGGGACGCCCTGGTCGCTCGCCCGCCGGTACAGCTCCGCCTTGCTCAGCTGCCGCAACCCGTCCTTGCCGCCGGAGCCTCCGCCTCGGGAGCGCCTGGACGCCGTCCCGGTCTTCTTCGGCGGGGCCTTCCGGGCCGGCGTCCCCGCCGCGGGGGCGTGGGAGGTCTTGCGCGGGGCGCTCTTGCCCTTCCGCCCGGCCGTCTCCCCGCTGCCGCGGCCGGAGCGCACGGCGTCCAGACTGCCTTCGAGGGCCTTCATCAGGTCGATGACGTTGGTGGCCTCCGGCGGCGCCTCGGCCGCCGTGATCTCCTTGCCCTCCGCCTTCGCCTCGACCAGCTCGCGCACCTTCTCCTGATAGGTGTCGTGATACCGGCCGGGATCCCAGTCCCCGCTGAGGGCATCGATCAACTGCCGCGCCATCTGGAGTTCCTTGCCCCGCGCGGCCCGGCCGGAGGGCAGTTCGGGCAGTTCCTCGCCCGGGTCGCGAACCTCGTCCGCCCAGTGCAGCGTCTGCAGCACCAGCACGTCGTCCTCGGCGCGCAGCGCGGTCAGGTACTGCTTGTTGCGCATCACGAAGGTGGCGATGCCGACCCTGTTCCCTTCGGCCAGTGCCGCCCGCAGCAACTCGTAGACCTTGGTGTACTCCTTGCCGCGCGGGGCGATGTAGTAGCTCCGGTCGAAGTAGACCGGCTCGATCTGCTCCAAGGCGACGAAGTCGGTGATGTCGATGGTCTGGGAGCGGCCGGGCGCGATCTCGTCCAGTTCCTCGGGTTCGACGACGATGTACTCGCCCTCGCCGACCTCGAAGCCCTTGACGATGTCGTCGGGGCCGACCTCGTCGCCGGTGCGCTCGTTCACCCGCCGGTTGCGGATCCGGTCGGAGGTGCCGCGCTGAAGCTGGTGGAAGTGGACCGTGTGGTCCTGGACCGCCGTGTACAACCCGACGGGGACGGTGACGAGCCCGAACGTGATCACCCCTGTCCAGATCGCCCGCGCCATGGCCTGCTCCGTTCCATCCACCCAGCGCGACGGCCGGTACCGCCTGTTCCCCTCCACGCTCGCACCGCTGCCGTGCCCGCGCGCGCCGGGCCGCCCGATCGGGCACCCGAACCGCGGACGACCGGGGCCCGTGACGGCCGCGGTCATGCCGCTGTTCCCGGCGTCGATGGCCCTGACCCCGCTCGCACGCCTTGCCCGGTACGCTCCCGGAGGGGCGCAACGCGCCACAGACGGCTGACCGCGTGGGCGAGCAAGTGCCCTGTGAAATCCATGAACTGACGGTGAGTTATACGGAGACTTCGCGCTGACCGATCCGCCGCGACCCCAGCCCACCGAGCGCGCCGACCTGGGCCGTTGGCTCCTTGTCGGCCTCTGGACCGACCGTCGTCCCCTACCGGCGGGAAACCTCAGATCTTCCGCAAACCTTGATCCACACGGTTGCCCGTCCCACGGCCGGCTGCAAATGTTTCGCGCACCCCCCGCTCCAGTCGGCGACTCCCTCTCACGAGGGGTGAAATCGGAGGTTTCGTGACCACCCGCCGTACCCTGGTGACCGCCGCTTCGACGGCGTTGCTCACTCTTCCCCTGCTCCCCCACACCGCCGCCGCCTCGACCCCCGCCGCCCCGCAGGAGACGGCTCCCGGGCTCCAGCCGCCCGCCAAGCAGGCGGTCGCCGTCGGTGACGGCGGTGCCGTCGCCAGCGTCAACCCCTACGCCACACAGGTCGGTATCGACGTTCTGCGCCGCGGCGGCAACGCCATCGACGCCGCCGTCGCCACCGCGGCCGCGCTCGGTGTCGTCGAGCCCTACTCGTGCGGGGTCGGAGGCGGCGGCTACTTCGTCTACTACGACGCCCGAACCAGGACCGTCCACACCATCGACGGCCGGGAGACCGGACCGGCCCGCATGCGGTCCGACTCGTTCACCGATCCGGCCACCGGCAAGGCGATCCCATTCGACGACGCCGTCAACTCCGGCCTGTCCGTGGGTGTTCCGGGCACCCCGGCGACCTGGCGGAAGGCCCTGGACGCCTGGGGCACCCTTTCGCTGGCCGAGGTCATGCGGCCGGCGATCCGGATCGCGGACGAGGGATTCGTCGTCAACGAGCAGTTCCGCGCCCAGACCGAGATGAACGAGGACCGCTTCCGCGCCTTCACCTCGACCACCCGGCTGTTCCTGCCGAACGGTCGGCTGCCGGTGGTCGGCAGCCTCTTCCGCAACCCGGAACTGGCCCGGACCTACCGGGAGCTGGCCCGCACCGGCATGGACGCGATGTACTTCGGCGACGTCGGCCGCGACGTGGTGCGGACCGTCCAGAATCCGCCGGTGGCCCCGGGCTCCACGCGCAAGGTGCGCCCCGGCCTCATGGAACGCGCGGATCTCGCCGCCTACCGGGTGATCATGCGGGCCCCGACCCGTACGACGTACCACGGCCTTGACGTGTACTCCATGGCACCGTCCTCCTCCGGCGGCACCACGGTCGGGGAGGCCCTCAACATCCTGGAGAACCTCCACCTGTCCCCGGCCGACAAGGTGCAGGCCCTGCACGACTACCTGGAGGCCAGCCGGATCGCGTTCGCGGACCGCAACCGCTGGGTGGGCGACCCGGCGTTCTCCGACGTACCGACCCAGGAACTGCTGGGCAAGGAGTTCGCGAAGGACCGCGCCTGCCTGATCCGGCCCACCACGTCGCTGACCAGCCCCGTCGCCCCGGGCGACCCGCGCCACCCCGCGGGCTGCTCCGACTCGGGCACCGGCGCCCTCGAACCCTACGAAGGCCGGTCGACCACCCACCTGGTGGCCTCCGACCGCTGGGGCAACGTCGTCTCCTACACGCTGACGATCGAGCAGACCGGCGGCTCGGCGATCACGGTTCCCGGCCGCGGGTTCCTGCTCAACAACGAGCTGACGGACTTCGACTTCACGCCCTTGCAGGAAGGCGTGCCCGACCCGAACCTGCCGGGGCCCGGCAAGCGGCCGCGCAGCAGCATGTCGCCGACGATCGTCATGCGCGGCGGCAAGCCCGTGATCGCCGTGGGTTCGCCGGGTGGCGCCACCATCATCACCACCGTTCTCCAGACCCTCGTCAACCGCCTCGACCTCGGCATGACCCTGCCGGACGCGGTCGCCGCGCCGCGCATATCGCAGCGCAACGGCGCGACGACGGAGGCCGAGCCCGCGTTCCTCGACTCGCCGGAGCGACCCGCGCTCGAAGCCCTCGGCGAGCGCTTCGTCCTGGCCCCGCCGGCCTTCACCCCGTCACCCGAGATCGGCGCGGTCGCCGCGCTGGAGTTCGGGTCCCACGGAAAGGTCACGGCGGTCGCCGAGCCGAAGCGGCGCGGCGGCGGCTCCGCGATGGTCGTCCACCAGAGGTCCTGAGACCGCGCCGGACACCGGCACCCGGACTCCGCGCCCCCGTACCCGAACGCGTCGCGGTCGTGTACGGGGGCGGCGGGAGCGCGCGGCGCCTCTTCGACGCGGCGGGGCTCACCGGCCCCCTCCCCGCCCGCCCGGTGACCTGGGGCCCGGATGACCCTGGTGGGCACGGTAATTCGATGGCGCCCTCACCTGGGTGTGACCACCCTGTTCCCATGACAGAACCCACGAACCGCATCCGGGCCACGTACACCGACTCCACCGTCACCGTCTACCAGGCGTACACGCCGGAGATCGGCCGCCGGGCAGCCCATGAGGGCCGGTTTCCGCCGACGTGGAAGAGGGACCGGATGACCTGGATCAAGCCGTCGTTCCTGTGGATGATGTACCGCTGCGGGTGGGGGGCGAAGGAAGGCCAGGAGACCGTCCTCGCCGTCGAGATCTCCCGCGAAGGCTTCGAATGGGCGTTGGAGAACGCCTGCCTCTCCCACTACGTGCGGGGGCTTCACGCCGACGAGGCCACGTGGAAGCGCCAATTGAAGCGGGCTCCCGCCCGGGTGCAGTGGGACCCCGAACGCGACCTGCGCCTCCAGCCGCTTCCCTACCGGTCCCTCCAGCTCGGCCTCGCCGGGGAGGCGGCACGTCTCTACGCGGACGAGTGGATCACCTCGATCACCGACATCACCCCTCTCGCCCACAGGGTCCACGCGCACGTAAAGGCCGGGGATCTGGACGCCGCACAGCAACTCCTGCCCCCTGAACGCCCTTACCTTGTGAAGGAGGGTTTTCTGGCTCACCTGAGCCAGTGAGCCGGGTCCCGGTCGGGGCGGACTTCCGGTGCGAGGGATGGGTGGCATGGCGAACGCGGAGGAACGGGTGGCGCGGGTTAGCGAGGTGCGGAGGCGGCTCGCCCGGGAGGGGCCTCCGTGGGCGCGCGACCACGAGAGGGACTTCGAGACCGTCTCCGTTCCCGAACGCCATGGCGACCAGCTGCGGGATCTGCTGGTCTGCGAGGGGGCCGGGAAGGTCGTGGAGATCGGTCTCGCGTACGCCGCTTCCGCGCTCGCCATCGGTGAGGCACTGCTGACCGTCGGCGCGCCGTCTCCCCGGCACGTCGTCATCGACCCGTTCCAAGAGAGCGAGTACGCCAACGTCGGCTGGAAGCTGCTGTGTTCGGCGGGGCTGGACTCGATCGCCAGGCTCGTGCCCGGTCCGTCGTCGATCGCGCTGCCTCGGCTCCTCGGCGAGGGCTTCGTGGCCGACGCGGCCTTCGTGGACGGCAGTCACCGGTTTCACGAAGTCTTCGTCGACCTGTACTTCCTGCGCAAGATCGTCCGTCCCGGCGGCTTGGTCGTCATCGACGACGACTGGTGGCCGTCCGTGCACACGGCCGTCCGGTACTACGAGCGGAACACGGGCTGGCAGGCCCTCCCCGACGCCTTTCCCGGCGAGCCGGTCGGCGTCCGGCCGCAGGGCCGGCAACGGGCGCGGTGCAAGGCGTACCGCCTGCCCGACCCCCCGTTCGAGCCCTCCTTCCAGGACTTCCGCGCGTTCTGACCCGAGACGACAAACGGCCCGCGCCCACGGCGCCGGCCGACCACCGGCAACGGATCAGGCATGAACGGCCCCTAGCCTGGAACCCGCTCCTCGTCCAACCCGTACACCAGGAAGCGAGGAGCGCATGTCCCAGGTCGAAGAGTCCATCGAGGTCAACGTCCCCGTCCGCGCCGCCTACAACCAGTGGACCCAGTTCGAGGAATTCCCCCGCTTCATGGGGGGCGTCGAGCGCGTCGAGCAGCGCACCGACACCCTCACCCACTGGAAGACGAAGATCGACGGGGTCGAGCGCGAATTCGACGCGAAGATCACCGAGCAGATCCCCGACGAGCGCGTCGCCTGGACTTCGATCGACGGCGAGGCGAAGCAGGCGGGTGTCGTCACGTTCCACCGTCTGGACGACAACACCACCAAGGTCATGCTGCAACTCGGCTACACGCCGGAGGGCGTGACCGAGACCGTCGGGGACAAGCTCGGCTTCGTCAAGCGCCAGGTCAGCGGCGACCTGAAGCGGTTCAAGGAGTTCATCGAGTCCCGCGGCACCGAGACCGGAGCCTGGCGCGGGGCGGTCTGACAGCCAGGCCGGACGGCTGCCCGCGCGGTGACGACCGGGCGCTGCCGCAGACACCGGGCCGTGGAGACGGGTTCTTCGACACGGGCGGGGCCCACCATCGTCGGCAAGGGGGCGGGCCCCGCCCGGCGGCCGGGTAAATGCCTCGACATCGTCCCGCGCCAACCGGCAGAGTGGCCGCCCGTGACGAGCAGTGAGCTGTGGAACCGTGCGACCGCCGACCGTTACGACGCCGAGGAGACCGAGATGTCCTCGGCCGCCGTTCTCGGACCCACCCTCGATTTCCTCGCCGAACTCGCCGGAGACGGAAGGGCGTTGGAGTTCGCCATCGGGACGGGGCGGGTGGGCGTTCCGCTCCGGGAACGCGGCGTGCCGGTGGTGGGTGTCGAACTCTCCGAGCACATGGCAGCGGTCCTGCGGCGCAAGGTCGGCGAGGACGTGCTCCCGGTCGTCATCGGAGACATGGCCAAGACCGTCGTTCCCGGCGAGTTCAGCCTCGTCTATCTCGTCTACAACACGATCTCGAACCTGCTCACGCAGGACGAGCAGGTCGAGTGCTTCCGCAACGCCGCACGTCATCTGGCGCCCGGCGGCCGGTTCGTCATCGAGCTGGGCGTACCGCCGCTGCGCTTCCTGCCGCCCGGGCAGGTCGCGGTGCCGTTCGACGTCTCCGAGCGGCACCTCGGCTTCGACACCTTCGATCTGGTCGAGCAGATCCTCGTCTCGCACCACTTCACCCGCGACGGCGACGACGGCCGCTACCGCCGCGACGCCTCCCGGCACCGGTACGCCTGGCCGGCGGAGCTGGATCTGATGGCGCGGATCGCCGGGCTGGAACCGGAGCGCCGCGTCGCGGACTGGGACGGGGCGCCGTTCACCCAGGACTCGGTCAAGCACATCTCCGTGTGGCGCAAGCCGGCCTGACGCCGCCCTCGGCCGGCAAGCCGCCCGCGCCCTGTCTTGACCTGGAGCGCGCTCCAGATTCGAGCATGGGCGCATGAACACCACTCAAGCCTCCACTCGAACCTCCGCTCGACCCCAGGTCGTCCTCGGGACGATGGACTTCGGCACCCGCGTGGACCGCGAGCGGGCCTTCGCGGTCCTCGACGCCTTCGTCGACGGCGGCGGAGTCTGGCTGGACACCGCGAACTGCTACTCGTTCTGGGCCGACCCCCGTGGCATCGGCGGCGCGAGCGAGGAGGTCATCGGCGCGTGGCTCCGGGCCCGGCCGGGGGCGCGCGATGCGGTGCGGATCGCCACGAAGGTCCGGCAGAACCCGCTCGTTCCGCACTCCTGGCCGGACAGCGCCGAAGGGCTGTCCGCGCGCGCCGTCCAGGCCGGGGCCGAGGAGAGCCTGCTGCGGCTGGGGACCGATCACGTCGACCTGCTCTGGGCCCACGCGGAGGACCGTGCCGTGCCGCTGGAGGAGACGGTCGGTGCCTTCGGTGAACTGGCCGCGAAGGGCGTTGCCCTGAGGGTCGGGGCGGCGAACCATCCCGCCTGGCGCGTCGCGCGTGCCCGGTCGCTCGCCCGGGAGCAGGGCGTGGAACCCTGGACGGCGCTGCAACTGCGCCACTCACTCGTGCAGCCGCGTCCGCTCACCCCGGTCGCGGAGGCAGGCCACCGCATGCTGAGCGCCGAGGACCTGGACCTGGCGCGGGCGGAGGGGCTGGGCGTCTGGTCGTACAGCTCGTTGATGTGGGGATCGTACGTTCGCCCGGACAAGCCGCTTCCGCGGACCTATGATCACCCGGGGACCGAACGGGTGCTCGCGGTCCTGGGCGACATCGCGGGGGAACTCTCGGTCACCAGGAACCAGGTCGTCCTCGCGTGGCTGATGCGGCAGGGAATCGACCCCATCGTCGGCGCGAGCCGGGCGGAGCAGATCGAGGAGGCGCTCGCCGCACGCCGAGTGCGTCTCGACGACGAGCACCTGGCGCGCTTCGCCGGAGCGCGGTAGTGACGGTTCACCCGGGAGACCGTATGACGACCCTCTCGCCGGCGGCGGCCGCCGACCGCACCGGCGTGTCCATCGACACGCTGCGCTATTACGAGCGCGAAGGGCTCATCGGACCGATCCGGCGTTCCCCGGGCGGGCGCAGGGAGTACACCGAGGACGACATCTTCTGGATCGGCCTGGTCACGTGCTTCCGCGAGGCGGGCCTCGGCATCGCGGACCTGCGGGAGTTCGTCGCCATCCTGCGCGCCGAGCACTCCGCCCGGGACCGGGTCGCCTTCCTCCGTGAGCGCCGTGCCGCACTGGAGCACTGGGTGGCGGCGCTCCACCGGGCGATGGAGGTCCTCGACGACAAGATCTCCTACTACGGCGCGGGGTCCTGAGGCGGATCGGTTGCCTCCCGTCGGCGCTCCTTCTCAGGGGCGCCGACGGGGTGTCGGCGGGCCGGGCCGGGGCTCAGGCCGTAGGCGCGGCGGTGTGGTCCCGCATGTCGATCGTGCCGTCGGCCGCCTCGACGACCACCGGGTCGTGGGTGGCGACGACGGTGACGCAGCCGTGCTCGTGTGTGGTGCGTGCGATGAGTGCGGTCAGGTCGTCGGCGCGGGTCCGGTCGACGGCGGCTGTCGGTTCGTCGACGAGGAGGAGTTCGGGCCGGGTGAGCAGGGCGCGGGCCAGGGCGACGCGTTGGCGTTCGCCGCCGGAGAGCTGGTCGGGCCGGTGGCGGAGCCGGTGTTCGAGGCCGACGTCGGCGAGCAGGTCGCGGGCCCGGGCTCGGACCGCGCGGGGTCCGCGGTCGGCGAGGGAGGCGGCGGCGAGCAGTTGCTCCTCGGCGGTGAGGCCGGTGATGAGGTTGCCGCTCTGGAACATGTAGCCGATGCGGGTGCGGCGGGCGCGGGCGCGTTCGCGGTCGGTGAGGGCGGCCAGGTCGGTGTCGCCGAGCAGGACCCGTCCCTCGTCGGGGCGGAGCAGGGCGCCCGCGACGGCGAGGAGGGTGGACTTGCCGGAGCCGGAGGGGCCGACGAGGGCGGTGAGGACGCCCGGCCGGAAGGTGGCGGTCAGTGCCCGCAGGGCGGTGGTGCGGGCTTCGCCGCGGCCGAGGGTGACGGTGATGTCGTCGAGGCGGAGGGTCATCGTGCGGCTCCCAGCATGATCATCGGGTCGACGGTGGTGACGCGGCGCAGGGTGAAGGCGGAGCCCGCGAGTGCGACCAGGGTCACCGCGGCCATGGTGGTGGCGAGGGTGGCGGCGGGAAGGCTGAAGGGCACCTGCTCGCCGACGAACAGGCCGACAGCGGAGGCGAGTACGGCTCCGGCGGCCGTTCCGGCGACGACGACCACGGCGGCCTGCGCGAGGGTGTGGCCGAGCAGGCGGCGGCGGGAGGCGCCCATGGCGCGCAGCAGGGCGAGTTCCGGGGTGCGCTGCACCGTCCACACGGCGAAGAAGGCGCCGACGACCAGCGGTGCGATGAGGAAGAGGAAGGTCTGGATGGAGGTCATCGTCAGGCGTTCGCCCTCGTAGCCGGGGGCCGCGGCGAACGCGTCGTCGAGCGGGACGGTGGCCGTGTGGTGGCGGTGGTCCGCGTCGGCGAGCGTCGTGGCGTCGAAGCCCGTGGGGAGCTTGAGGGCCATCGCGCTGTACTGGCGCGGGAGGTCGCCGGGGCGCGCGTCGGTGCCCGGTGTGGTGAAGCGGATGCGGCGCCAGGTGTCGGCGGTGACGTAGGCGGCGGGGACGTGCCCGTAGGAGGAGCGGCCGGTGGTGCCGACGACCTTCAGCCGGATGCCGAGCCGGTCGATGGCGAGGGTGTCGCCGATGCGGACACCGTCGCCGACGAGTTGGCGGGAGACCACGATCCCCTGGGGCGCGCTCGCGGCGAGGGGCTTGCCGTCGTCGGCCCCGGGGTCGGTGAAGGCGCCGGGTTCCACCCCGAACGCGGCGAGGTCGACCTCGACGTGCCGGTCGGTGGTCCCGCGGGTGATGGCGACGCCGAGCGGGGTGGCCGAGACGCCGGCTTCCCGCCGCCAGCCGTCGACGGTCCGCTCGTCGATCAGACCGCGGGCGAACTGGTCGGAGTCCGAGCCGGCGGCGAAGGCGATGTGGGTGGCGGGCAGTCTGCGCAGGGCGGAGACGGTGTCGTCACCGAGGCCGGTGGTGAACCCGGAGACGATACCGACGAGCGCGGCGACGAGGACGACGACGCTGCCCATCAGCAGGAAGCGGCCGCGGGCCGCCTTGAGTTCCAGCAGGGCGAGGAACACGGTGTTCCTTCCAAAGATAGGGACATGGCGTCCCTAAAATAGAAGATGGGGACGCGGCGTCCCCAAGTGGGGGTCCTAAACTGACCGTGTGCCCAAGATCCACGCCGCGTCGGTCGCCGATCACCGCGCCCAGCAGCGGGCCGCCCTGCTCGAAGCGGCACGGGAACTGCTCGCCGAGGGCGGCGCCTGCGAGGTGACGTTCGCCGCGGTCGCCCGCCGCACCGGGCTGGCCCGCAACAGCGTCTACAAGTACTTCGCCGACCGCAGGCAGCTGCTGACCGAGGTGGTCCGGGAGGCCGCTCCGCGCTGGACCGAGCGCATCCACGCCGCCCTCGCCGCCGCCGGCGACTCGCCCCGCGACCGGGTGGCCGCCTACGTCACCGCGCAGCTGGAGATGGTCCGCGACGGCGAGCACCGCATCGCCCGGGCCGACGCCGACGCGCAGGACGCCGCGGCGCTGCGCGCGGGCGCGGACGCGGCACACCGGGCCCTGCTCGACCCTCTCGTGGGCGCGCTGGCGGACCTCGGCGACGACGCCCCGCTGCGGACGGCACGGCTGCTGCAAGGGTTCGTCAACGCCGCGACCACGGCGCTGGAGGCGGGCGACGACTACGAGGCCGTGGCGGACAAGGCCGTACGACTGGCTGTCGCGGCCCTCGGCGGTCTCACCGCCGAACCGTCACCCCCAGCGCGTACGTAGCGGCCCGGCGCGAACGAGAAAGTCCGCCGCGGCCGCTCGACTCATCAAGGGCCTTGCTGTCAAAGTGATCAAGGCCGTGGATGAGCCGAGATCCGACATCGAGGGGGACGACATGCGATTCGCCGATGGCCCGAGCGTGCACTGTGACGTTCACGTCCAGGCGGACGTGCGGCGGGTATGGGAGCTGGTGACCGACATCCGGCTGCCCGCCCGGCACAGCCCGGAGTTGCAACGCGTCGCCTGGCTCGACGGCGCGGACCGCCCCGTGGTCGGCGCCCGCTTCGAGGGGTACAACCGTCACGAGCGGCTCGGCGAGTGGCGCACCGTCTCCCATGTCGTCGAGCTGGCCGAGCCGAAGGTGTTCGCCTGGGCCGTCACGGACGCGGACGGCCGTTACGGAGAACCGGCGCCGGATCCGGCACGGCCCATGGCGACCTGGCGCTGCGAACTCCAGGCCGAGAACGGCGGCACCCTGCTGCGGCAGTCCGTGCTGATCGGGCCGGGCCGCAGCGGAGTCACGCTGGCGCTCGAACGCTGGCCCGACCGCGAGGAGGAGATCCTCGCCTCCCGGTCGAAGGAACTGCTCGCCGGAATGGAGGCGACCCTTCAGGGCATCAAGGCCCTTGCCGAGCAAGGCGGTTGAGCCCGCGGGTACGACCCTTCGCCCCGTGGGTTCCGCTTTCCGTGGGTGGTCAAGGGGTGCTCACGGTTGTCGTCACCCGAACCAGGCTGGGCCTGCGGGGTGTGGAGCCGAAGCCGAACCGGACCGGTGAACGCACCGCCGTGAGGGCACCGAGGCTCCGTCCCCGCAGCACGGCGGTCATCCGGGTGATCCGGTGCAGGTCGTGGGCGCCGTACCACTCATGGCGCCCGCCGCCGGCCGTGCCCCGGGTGCGCACGCCCAGCAGCAAACGGGCTAGCGGGTCCGTCACCGCGGTCCAGCCGGGGCTGCCGGACAGCGCCGCGGGTACCGCACGCAGCAGCAGCCCCGCGGGGCCGCGCCGGCCGACCGTGAACCGCAGATCGAGCAGCGCTCCCGCGGTGACGGCCCAGACGTCGCCGGTGACGCGGACCCGTACGGGTTCGATCCGCACCTCGTCGAAGGCGTACGTACCGGCGACGAACTCGGCCGTCCGCCGGGTCGGGGCCAGCAGCAGCCGGTGCCCGTCGGGCCGTTCGACCATCACGTCGCTGAACGGCCCGAAGGGCGAGCGCGGCCAGTGGCCCACGACCAGCCGGGTTCCGGACGCCGTACCGAGGCCGGCGATCCATCCCTCGAAGCGCATCCGGACGGGCCGCCGGGCCCGCGTGCCCTCACCGGAGGTCCGCGTCATCCACCCGCGTCCTCGGGATTGACCCGGCCGCACGCATCGCCTCACCGTCTTCCCTTCCGCCACACCGGTCGCGAGGGCGCGAAGCGCACCGTGTGGACCCCGTCCGAGAAGTGCGCCAGCGGCTCCCCGGCGGGCGGGGGCAGCCCGGCCGCCCTCGTCAGCGTCTCGTCGAGGCCCTCGACGTGCGCCGCGCGCAGCGGCCAGGGCTCGTGCTCGACGGGCGTCTCCCAGAGCACGCCGTACCCGCGGGTGAAGGCCCGCCAGCGCGAGGTCAGCCACACGTCCCGGCGGGTCGGCCGGAGCGGTTCGCCCGGCCGGACGGTGAGGCGGTACGACGGCCCGCCACGTCCCCGGACGCCGGCATAGGTCAGAGCGTCGCCGTCGCGGGACAGCCCCAGGTGCCCGAGGCGGTACGGCGCGCCGATCACGCGGGCCGCCAGCATCACCGGGGACGCCACTTCGAGGGACAGGAACCACAGGCCGTCCCTGCCGTCCCGGCCGCGCACGTAGGTGCGCAGATTGGTCTCCGCGAAGGGAGGCACGGCGAGCGGGGACCCCGGCACCCGTACGCCCGCCATCACGAACGGCGTCAGGCTCACCCAGGCCCGCCCGTCGCACGTGTCCGCGGTCAGCCCGGCCGGCAGCAGGCGCTGCACCTGCTCAGCGGGGTAGGACCAGTGCACGAACGTCTGCGTCAGCCATTCGGCGCGCAACGCCGGCAGCCGTACGCGCTGCTCCGCTCCGTAGGACGCCACGGATCCCGACTTTCCCGCAGCCACACGGCGAAACCGGACGAAGGGGCCTGCGGCCCGCGGCGTGTACGCGGCGGCACACGCGCGGCGGACATCGCAGTGCGTGCCGGACGCTCCGCGCCGACCGTGGTGGCCGTGTCGTGTCAGCGGCATGACGGGCGGTCCCCGTGGCCCGCCCAGAGCAGCTTCATGTGTTCCGTGGCAGTGGTGTGTCCGCGTCGGACGGTCACGGTGACCCGGCCGCCGGTCCGCGCGGGGACGTCGAAGGCGTAGAGCAAGCGCCGGCCGTCGAGGACGGGAGCGAGCCGCCGCAGTGCGAGGGGGCTGCCGTCGCACGTCACCTTCACGACGGCTTCGCGGTCCGCGCCGAGTACTTCGTGCTGATCGGTGATCACGGTGACGACGAGAGGGACGACCGTGGGACGCGAGGAGTAGGCGGTGCTGCCGGGGGACGAGGCGCAGCTCGTCATGACGGCCCCGCCGGTCGCCGCGGCGGAGCCGAAGCAGAATCGCCTGTCGCCGGTCTCCCAGACGAACAGCGCGGCGCCCCGGTCGACGGCGGCCGTGGACATCGGAGCCCGGCCGGGGTGGTCCTTCGCCGGCAGTTGTACCAGCAGATGGCGCCGCGCCGCGGCCGTCACCTCCTCGCGGCCGGCCGTCGTGGCCCGCGGGGAGGCGGCGCGCGACGTGGTGGGCGAACTGGTCCGGGGCGGTACGCCGGGGCTCGTACACGCGGCCATCGAGGCGAGCGCGGCACCGGCCAAAGCGGACACGAGAACTCTTTTCATGGTCGCCCCCCGTTGTCATCCGTGGCGTCCGCACCGCACGCGGTGCGTGTTCCGGCCGTCGCTCAGCCGGTCGGCGTGCCCTGGTGGAAGTACAGCCGCCAGCCCGCTTCCGTCAGCCGCCACACCGAGCTTCGCCAGGCCCGGCGGCCCTGGTGGTCAGCGACGTACGTCAGGTGGACGACGCCCGGCGCGAGGACGGCACCCGACATGTCGCTGACCTCGACCGGCGACTGCGGGGACACCGAACCGTCGCTCGTCACGGCGAGGATCGATCGCACGTCCCAGCGGCGTCCGGAAGCCCCGATCTCGGTGAACTCCGGGTCCAGCAGGTCCAGGACCCGGGCCGGGGAGGCGCGCACCTTTGGATCGAGGAGGCGCATCTCCCCGTCGACGGCCGCCCGCACGGCCCGTTCGTCCTCGTTCACCGGTATCGGTTTCCCCTCGGGTGGGCTCGGCCGGTCACGACCGGTGGGCGGAGTGCCGGGCGGCGGTCGTCGCCGCGCGGGCCAGGACGTCGGCGGTCAGCGCGCCCGCCGCCACCGCGTGGGCGGCGGTGCTGGGCAGGCAGCGCTCGCGTTCGGGGGCGTACTCGGTCATGACGACGCCCGCGTGATCGGTCGGGACCTCGGCGAGGGACGCCGGCCAGCCCTGTTCCCCGAGCGCCGTGTGCAGTTCTCGGGAGCGTGCCACGTCCACCACCGGATCGGCGGTGCCGTGCACCAGCCACACCGGTATCGGTGGCAGCAGGCCGCCGTCCCGGCGCAGGTCCTCCAGCGGAACGGTTCCGGTGCTGGGGGCGGCCGAGGCGTAGGCGCCCGCGATCCCCACGACGGCCTGCGGTCGCCAGTCGCCGAATGCCGTGGGGTTCAGTGCGACGCCCACCGCGGCCTTGCCGCCGCGCGACCAACCGGCGAGTGCCACCCGCCCGGGGTCTCCACCGAGGCCGGCCGCGCGCTGCCGTACGAAGGCGGCGGACTCCATCAGGTGCGTACGGCCGCCGTCCGGAGCATCGGGCCGCCAGTCCGGCACCAGGACGAGGACGCCCCGCTCCGCGGCGGCGCGGGCGACCGGCGCGAGGACGTCCCGTTCGTCGGGGCCCCGACCGTGCCAGAGCAGCACCACCGGCGCGGGTCCCGGCGCGCCCGTGGGCCGGTAGACGTCCATGAGCTTGTCGCTGGGCCCGTACCGGAGCCCCGCCGTGACGACGACTTCCGTGGCCACCGTCCCCCCTGACTGGTCGCATCGAACGACGTCACGGTATCAACGGAACAGTTGGAGAACTCCCCCGGCATCGGCCGTCAGTTCTCGGCAGCGCTCCTGTCGTCGGCTTGGCGCGCTGCCTGTTCCAGGCGGTCGCGGTAGGACTCCCACCACGCCGAGTCGCCGGGTGCCATGCTGTCCCTGTCCTTGCGCTCGCCGACGTCGCCGTCGATGAGTTCACGGACGATGTCGGCGTGTCCGGCGTGGCGGTGTGTCTCGGTGAGCACGCGGACGACGGCGTGGTGCAGTGTCATCTCGTCGCGGCCGGTCGGCCACCAGGGCACCTTGCCGATCGTGTCGAGGGGCAGCGCCTCCAGTGTGGCGTCCGCGTGGGACCACGCGCGGCGGTAGAGGCCCACTATGGACTCGCGGGACTCGTCGGCCGTGGCCCACATGTCCGCGTTCGTCTCGGCGTCGTCCCCGACCCAGGGCAGCGGCTCCTCGGAGGGCCGGCCGAACGTGGCCCCGAGGTAGCCCAGTTCCACACCGGCGACATGCTTCACCAGGCCCAGCAGGTTGGTGCCGGTCGGTGTGAGCGGGCGGCGGATGTCGTACTCCGAGAGTCCTTCGAGCTTCCACAGCAAGGCCTCCCTGGCGGTCTGCAGGTAGCGGTGAAGGTCGGCCTTGGCATCTGGTGACGTGGTCATGGGGTCACTTTGCCGGTTCCGCCGCCGTCTTCGGGGGATTTTCGGCCCGGTGCCGGAAGTTCGGCACCGGGCCCCGGGCGGGGCGCCCGTCAGGCGGACGGGTTCACGACCACCTCGGCGGAGTTGTTCTCGGTGTCCGGATCGAAGGCGAAGGCCGTGCCGTAGTCGGGCCGGGCGACGACGCGGCCCGTGGCGTCGGGGACGACCCGGTCGATGCGCAGCTGGAACGGGAAGCCGACCCGCAGGTCCGGCTTGGCCCACATCGGCAGTGTGCAGGCGTAGTGGCCGATCGCCGGGTCGTCGCCCGACTTCCAGGCGTTGCGGCAGGTGTCGGGCACGGATATGGCGGTGGTTCCCTCCGGGAGGTAGAAGTCGAGCACGGCGACCGGGTCGCCGGAGCTGACGTTGCCGACCCAGGCCGGGCCCCGGTTGTCGAAGCGGAAGGCGGCGGTGACGGTGTCGCCGGCCGCGCCGCTCACCTCGGTGCCGTGCACGGCGAAGTCGGCGGTGTTGTCGGCGTCGACGTGCAGGGAGCGGCCGTTGTCCGAACCGTCGAGGTCGGTGGCGCCGGCGCCGGGCTCGACCTCGTAGTCGAACCGCTCGTACAGCGCGTGGTCGGTGACCGCGAGCCGCAGCGGCTCCGGCAGCTCCACGGTGGCGCCGGGCGCGACCTCGGTGTCGAACGAGCAGGTCACATACGTCATCGACATGTATGTGCTGTCCTCGTCCGGCCCGGTGTATGTGCACTGCGGGTAGCGGGTGACGACATCGAGGCCGTACGTCGCCCACATCCGCACGCTGAAGCCGTGGGCGGTCTCGTTGCCCGTGTTGGTGACGGAGAACGGCACGGTGAGGCTCGTGCCGGGCTCGACCCCGGAGGCGTCCTGCGGGGTGCTCACACCGAGGTCCGGGCCGGAGCCGACGGTCACGGAGGTTTCCGCCGAGTACTCCGGGGCGACGAGTTTCCCGTCGGGCCCGCCGGTCGCCTCCGCCGAGTACTCGATCGCCCCCTGGGTGCCGACGGCGGCGCCCGCTGCGGCGCGCACCTTCAGCTGGACCTGCGGCGTGTACCGGGTCGGCACGTCCCCGGTGTCGCACACGGCGACCGAACCGGCGTCGTCCGGAGTGCAGTTGTCGGGCCAGACCACCTCGGCGACCCCGGCGAGTCCGGAGACGTCGACGGTCAACCGGCCGTCCGTCACCGAGAAGTCGCTGTTGTCGTGGTAAAGGCCGAGCGCCAGCGAGCGGTACTGCGCCGAGCCGCCCGCCGGAGCGACGGTGACCGCCTGCTCGTACGGCGCCTGTATCCACAACTGGTCGGTCTGCGCCTCGTCGGCGTAGGCCGTCCCCGTGCCGAGACCGGCGACGACCAGCGCCCCCACGGCTGCGGCGCACGCCCCGCGCCGCAGTGCGCGCATGACGAAGACAGAACTCATGACATCTCCCGATGAGTCGGACAACAGCCCGATGCAATGATCAGGATCGGGCGGCGAGTTGGACGACCTGGGAAGACGAAAGGTTGTAGACAGCCGGCACGGCGCGTGCGCCCTGTCCCATCGCCGCATGACGGAGGAGCACCCGCGCTGTTCCGCCGGCGGCGGAACAGCGGCCCGACGGGCTCGGCGATCACTACAGTCCGGCCGTATGACGACGATTACCACCCGCACGGTCGAGTACCCGGCCGACGGTCTGACGATGATCGGGCACCTCGCGCTCCCGGCCGGAGTCGATCGCCGGCCCGCGGTGCTGCTCGGTCCGGAGGGCACGGGACTCAGCGACGTCGAGCGCCGCCGGGCCGATGCTCTCGCCGAACTGGGATACGTAGCGCTGGCCTTCGACCTTCACGGCGGGCGCTATCTGGGTGACCCCGAGGAGATGCTGGCCCGTTGCATGCCGCTGCTCGCCGACCCCGAGCGGATGCGGGACATCGGTCATGCGGCGCTCGACGTGTTGCGCGCCGAGCCGCGGACCGACCCCGACCGGATCGCCGCCGTCGGCTACGGCACCGGCGGCGCGATCGCGCTGGAACTCGGGCGTGACGGCGTCGACCTGCGCGCGATCGGGACGGTCAACGGACTGATCACGGGCCGACCGGGCGAGGCGGCGCGCATTCGCTGCCCGGTGTGGGCCGGCGTCGGGTCGCAGGACCCGATCATGGGGCCCGCGCAGCGGGACGCGTTCACCGCCGAGATGCAGGCCGCGGGCGTCGACTGGCGCCTCGTGGTCTACGGCGGCGCCCTGCACGCCTTTCACCACCCGTCGGTCGACCACACCGTGCGCCCCGGCGTCGGCTATCACCCACGGCACGCGCGGCGAGCCTGGCAGGACGTGGTCGATCTGCTCGCCGAGTGCCTGACCGTGACGGAGTGATCTGGTCAGCGCGTCACCGTGCACGGGTACTTCGGCAGGTCTCCGTGCCACCGGCCACGCGGATCCGACCCCGGCCCCCCGGGGCAACGCCGCCAGGACACGGCGGTGTTGCCCGAAGCGGGGACCGTACGGTCGGCATGGCCTCCGCGCCCCGCGCGTACCGCCAGGCCGGTGGCTCAGTGCTGGACCGGCGGGCAGTAGCCGGTCTGCTCGCCGATGCTGTTGATCTCGGCGTTGGACCGCGGGTCACCGGCGTAGTCGACCTGGTTCGTGCAGCTGACACCGGGCTTCTTCGGCGTGCCGGCCGGCTTGCTGCCCTTCTCCGGCGTCGGGCAGTAACCCGTCTGCTCGCCCACCGAGTTGATCTCCGCGTTGGAACGGGGGTCGCCCGCGTAGTCGACCTGGTTCGTGCAGCTGACACCGGGCTTCTTCGGTGTGCCCGCGGGCTTGCTGCCCTTCTCGGGTGCCGGGCAGTGACCCGTCTGCTCACCGATGCTGTTGATCTCGGCGTTGGACCGCGGGTCACCGGCGTAGTCGATCTGGTTGGTGCAGCTGACGCCGGACTTCTTCGCGCTGCCCGAGCCCGTGGTCTTGACCGAGCCCGCGCCGGACTTGCCGGCCGAGGAGCCGGACTGGGCGCCGCTCGTGGAACCGGCCGACGAACTGGCCGTCACGGAGGGGCTGGAGGAGGACGAGGCGCCGTCCGAGCCACTGCCGCCGCTGCAGGCCGTGAGCGACAGACCGACGGCCACACCGGCGACAGCGAGCATCGAGAACTTACGAACGCGCATCAGATTCCCCCTCAGGGCGGCTCCCGCTCCTGGTGAGCGGGCCTACTGCCCATCCAGACAGGGTGATCGGCGGCCCAGTTGCATCTCATAGTTCGCTGAGACACACCTGTGACACAGATGGCCGATACACGCAGACCGACTGGCGTGAACCGAACCGGAGTTGGGCCGTGCCGATGCGTGGGACACGGGCCGGGGCGGGCGGCTCGCGGTCAGGGGCGCAGGATCAGCCGGATCGGGTCGCCGGTCTTGTTCTCCAGCCGCTCCACCGCCTCGGCGGCCTGTGCGAGCGGGAGTTCGCCGCTGATCGAGCGGGAGAAGTCCAGCCGGCCGCCCCGGATCAGGGACAGCAACTGCGGCAGCGCGACCGGCATGTCGGAGCCGTAGTGGCCGAGGATCTGCTGCTGGAGGTAGCTGAAGCGGGTGCCGTCGGCGACGGTCAGCGGCTTGTCGGTCAGGCCCACGAGAACCAGCCGTCCCTTGGGCGCGAGCACCTTCAGCGCCTGCTCGCGCACGGCCGGCACACCGGCGAAGTCGAACGCGGCGGCGAGACCCGCGGCGCCGGTCGCCGCGCCGATCCGCTCGCGCAACGCCGGGTCGGCCGGGTCGAGCGCCAGGTCCGCGCCGTGGGCGAGGGCGCGCTCGCGGGCGGTGGGATTGGGGTCGACCGCGATGACGGGGCACGCGCCCACGGCCCGCAGCAACTGGACGGCGTGGACACCGAGTCCCCCGACACCCCAGACGCCGACCGCCTCGGCGGGCTTCACGGCACCGGTGACGGTGATCGCGCCCCACGGGGTGGAGACCGCGTCCGGGATGATCGCGCCCTGGTCGAAGGGGATGGTGTCGGGCAGTTCGGTGAGGGCGCCCTCGGCGGAGAGCGCGTACTCGGCCCAGCCGCCGTCGTAGTCCACGCCACGGGTGTAGGTGACACCGTCGCGGATCTCGCCGGCGTACAGCACGACCCGCCGGCCCGGGGTCCAACGGGTGACGCCCGGCCCGGTCTCCGCGATGGTGCCGGACACCTCGTGCCCGAGGGTGACCGTGTCGCCGCGCAGCAGCAGCGGTGTGAGGGTCCCGTCGATCAGATGGACGTCCGACAGGCAGACGCCCGCGGCCTCCACCTTCACCAGGACCTGGCCGGGGCCGGGCACCGGCTTCGCCACCTCCTCGATCCGCAGGGTGCGGCTGGGAACGTGCAGCCGGGCGGCGAGCATCTGCTCCATGACATGGCCTCCTTGACACGGCGGCGACCCGGGGCCGCGAGACCCCTTAACGCAAGTCACCTTGCGATGAACGTACGCCCGGCTCGGAGGTAAAGCAAGTGGCCTTGCGTTAGGGTTGAGCATGGCCTCCTCCGACCAGCACGCACCGCCCTTGCGCCGCCGAGGAGCCCGCATGCGCTCCGCCGTCCTCGCCGCCACGGTGGACGTCCTGACCGAACACGGGCTCGCCGGCACCACCGTCGGTGCCGTCGCCCGTGCCGCCGGCGTCCACGAGACCTCCGTCTACCGGAGGTGGGGAACCCGGGAGAACCTGATCCTGGAAGCGCTGACCGAGCAGCTCGACGCGGCGATGCCCGTTCCGGACACCGGACGCGTCCATGACGACCTCGTCGCCTACTTCGGCACGCTGGCGCGGCTGCTCGCGACGGCGCAGGGCGAGGCGCTGCTCCGGCTGAGCGTCGAACGCGACGACTCCCTGCCGGACCGCCGCCTCCCCTACTGGACCGAGCGCCTCGAGCGCGGCGCCGTCATGGTGCGCCGGGGCATCGAGCGGGGCGAACTGGCCCCGGACGCGGACCCCGGCCTGGTGATCGAGGCCGTCAGCGGCGCGCTGTTCACCCGCACCCTCATCAGCGGCGCCCCGCTCGACGAGGACTTCGCCGCGCGACTCGTCGCCCTCGCGCTCACCGGCGCACTCCCCCGACCGGCGGCCGGCCCCTGAACCTGCCTGGCGCCCTGAGCCATGCCCCATAGGCCACGGTGGGTCGGCGGACTGAACTCGACCGCGGTGCGACCCGCCGCGCATCGCGGGGCCGGCCGGGAAGGCCGGCCGACCGCACGGCATCGGCACGGCGCCCACCGGGTGCTCCCGGGTGGGCGCCGTACCGCGCGGTGCGGAGAGGGCAGGATTCGAACCTGCGTGGATCCCTGGGGATCCGACCTTGAGGCGTGGCTCGTTGGTCCCCGATCAGCCGCTCCGGGCACCTCTCCTCGCTCCCGACCCCCCTTCCGTCGCCGGGGTCGTTCACGTGAAAGAGAGTGACACGGGCCCCTGACACGGGGCTGACACGCCGACGGACCGCTCCAGCAGGTCGACCCAGGGCGCTCCGGGGTGCCACCGCCTTCACCGACGCCGCCACCCAGTCGGAACACACTACCCGCGTTTGCACATATGAGGCGCCCGCAACTATTCTCGAACAAGTGCCAGGACCCCGGTCCCACCGGCACCCAGGCAAGTCGTACATCCGCCCTCAGGGGCCCCGCGCCACCTCAAGGAGCATCCGCACACCATGGCCTCCTCCCCCATCCCCACCGTCACCCTCGACAACGGCGTCGAGATCCCCCAGCTCGGCTTCGGCGTCTTCCAGGTGCCCGACGAGCAGACCACCGCCGCCGTGACCTCGGCGCTGGAGGCCGGCTACCGCAGCATCGACACCGCCGCGATCTACGGGAACGAGACCGGCGTCGGCCGCGCCCTGGCCGCCGCCGCGCTGCCCCGCGAAGAGCTGTTCGTCACCACCAAGGTGTGGAACGCGGACCAGGGCTACGACGCCACCCTGCGCGCCTTCGACACCAGCCTCGCCAAGCTCGGCCTCGACTACGTCGACCTGTACCTGATCCACTGGCCGACCCCCGCCCGCGACCTGTACCGGGACTCCTGGCGAGCCCTGGAGCGCCTCGCCGCGGAGGGCCGCATCCGCGCCGCCGGCGTCTCCAACTTCCAGCCCGGCCACCTGGAGCGTCTGCTGGACGGGGCGACGCTGACCCCGGCCGTCAACCAGATCGAGCTGCACCCCGGCCTCCAGCAGGCCGCTCTGCGCGCCTTCCACGCCGAGCACAAGATCGCCACGGAGGCATGGAGCCCGCTCGCCCAGGGCGCGGTGCTCGACGACCCGGCGATCACCGACATCGCCGCCCGGCACGGCAAGTCCCCCGCTCAGGTCGTCATCCGCTGGCACCTCCAGCTGGGCAACATCGTGATTCCGAAGTCGGTCACCCCGGCCCGCATCCGCGAGAACCTCGACGTCTTCGACTTCGCGCTGACGGAGCAGGAGATGACGGCGATCGCCGCGCTCGACCGCGACCTGCGCACCGGCCCCCACCCCGACGAGCTCAACTGAACCGGCGCTCCCCCACCACCTCCGTTCCGCGTCCTCGGCGACCCACTCGGAGGTCTGCCGGGCGCCGGCGGCGCCCGGCCGCGCCCCGTCCGGCTGGGCCTGAGCACCGGCCACCCACCCCCCTCGGGGGCGGCCACCCGCGCCGGCGGGTTCAACTCCCTTACGGAGCACGGCTCCTTCCCTCACCGCGAGGGAAGGAGCCGTGCTCGTTTCGGGGCCGCGGAACCCGCGGGAACCAGCCCTATGACCTCTCCGTGAAAATCGGGTGAAATTTGTGAAATACTTCTACTAGTTTGCTCTCAGCCAGCACTCAGATTCCACTTTCCCCTTCTTTGGCATACCCCACCTATGCCTTACACTAGGAGAATTAAATGAGAATATCGTTTCTTATCCATAATGTGTACGGTTTGGGTGGGACAAATCGGACGACCATCAATCTCGCCGAGGCGCTCGCCGAGCGCCACGAGGTGGAGATCGTCTCGGTCTTCCAGTCCAAGGACGCACCGCTGTTCGCCATGGACCCGCGGATCAAGCTGACCAGCCTGATCGACACGCGTGAGGTGCCGGAGAAGGACCGGGCCGTACCGGCCGAGGTCTTCCCGGCGGCCGAGGCCCGTTACCGCCAGTACAGCACGATGACCGACGAGCGGGCCGCCGCCCACTTCCGGGAGAACGCCCCCGACGTGCTCATCGGCACCCGCCCCGGGCTGAACGTGTACGCCGCGCGCTTCGCCACCGAACGCACGCTGAGCATCGGCCAGGAGCACATCACGCTCGCCTCGCACCCCGAGGCGCTGCTGCCGGACCTCAAGGAGAACTACGCGCGTCTGAACGCGTTCGTCACCGTCTCGGAGGCCGACGCCGAGAACTACCGGCGCGACATGGCCATCCCCGGCTTGCCGATCTACTCCATCCCCAACAGCGTCCCGGCGCCCGCGGTGTCCCCCGCCGACCCCGCCGCCAAGACCATCGTCGCCGCGGGGCGCCTCGCCGTCATCAAGCGGTACGACCTGCTCGTGCAGGCCTTCGCGAAGGTCGCCGCCAAGCACCCCGACTGGCAGCTGCGGATCTACGGCGACGGCAGCCAGCACGGCAAGCTGCGCGCCCTGATCAACGAGCTCGGCCTGTACAACAAGGTCCATCTGATGGGCCTGGCCTCGCCCATCGAGGCGGAGTGGGTGAAGGGCTCGATCGCCGCGGTGACCTCGGACAGCGAGTCCTTCGGCATGACCATCGTGGAGGCCATGCGCTGCGGCGTCCCCGTCGTGAGCACCGACTGCCCGCTCGGCCCCCGCGAGATCATCCGGGACGGCGAGGACGGCCTCCTTGTCACGCCGGGCGACGTGAACTCCATCGCCGACGGCCTGCTCCGGCTGATCGACGACGACGGCGCCCGGGCCGCGATGGGCGCCGCCGCCCTGCGCAACGCCGCGCGGTTCGACCCCGCGGCGATCGCCGCGCGGTACGAGAAGCTGTTCCGCGAACTCGGCGCCCACGACTCCACCGCGGCGCCGGCCCGCCCCTCCCGCTGGAGCCGTCTGCTGCGCCCCCGCGCCAAGCAGGCGGACGCGGCCCGGACGGCCGCCCCCAAGGCGGCACCGAGGATGAGCGGCAGCGTGCACGCCGCCTCCGACGGGTCGCTGCGCGTCGTACCGGCCGCGACCGCCCCGGTCGACCAGGGGGAGCTGCTGCTAATCAGGCGCGGTGGCGAGAACCGTACGACCCTGCGGGTGCCGCTGGTCCCCGACGACCGGGGAGGCCTCAGCGCCGCCATCGAGCCCACCCTGGCATTGGGCAACGCGGTCTGGGACCTGTGGATCGATCCGGCGCGCGGCCCGCGCAAGCGCCTGCGCAGCGATCTGCTCGACCTGCGCGGCCTGGTCGCTTTCCAGCCCGACCCGCGGCTGTCCCCGGTGCGGTCCTGGCTCCCCTACACGACGGTGGACGGTTTCGTGGCGCTGACCGCCCGCGAGGCCGAGGTGCACGCGGAGGCCCAGGACATCGACATCGACGACGGCGAGATCCGCGTGGCGGTACGGCTGTTCGGAACCGACGCCGACATCGAGGGCTTCGAGTTGCGGCACCGCGGCGACACCGACCTCCCCGTCCTGGAGCCGACCTGGCACCGCGACGAGGACGGGCTGCTGCACGCCACCGTGACGTGTGCGACCGTCGCCCGGCTCCACCGCGAGCAGCAGGACCTGTGGGACCTGTCGGTGCGCGTCTCCGGCCGGGCCGAACCGGTGCGCGTCGCCGGCTGGTTCGGCGATGTGCGGGAGCGCAAGAACGTGTACGTGTACCCCGTGACCGTGTTCGAGGACACGCCGCGCGGACGGGCCCGCGTCCGGCCGTACTACGCCGTCGACAACGGCCTGTCCGTCAACGCCGTCGACCTGAAGTAGCGGCACCGGCCGGGTCTCGCGCCGCACGGGCGAGACCCGGCCGCACGGGTTCCTCACTCCCCCGGGTGCCCGGGGCGATCGTGGGAACCGGCGCGGCGGATGGCGTAACCGCGGAGCGGTCCGGGTGTGCGGGCTGCCGGTCGGCGGGCAGGGATGGTGAGCCCGTTTCCGGCCACGGCCGCAGTACCCACCACCTCGACGAGGGACCGCAGATGCAGATCGATCTCTCCGGCCGTACCGCCCTGGTCACCGGCTCCACGCAGGGCATCGGGCACGCCATCGCCGTCGGACTCGCCCGCGCGGGTGCGCACGTCGTCGTCAACGGTCGCGGCGAGGACCGCGTCGCGGACGCGGTCCGTGACGTGCGGGCCGCCTCCGGCAGCGAGCATGTCACCGGGGCCGCGGGGGACCTCGCGACGGAGCAGGGCACGGCCGCCGTGCTGGAGGCCGTGCCCGCGGTCGACATCCTCGTCAACAACCTCGGCATCTTCGGTTCCGCGGCTCCGCTGGAGATCGACGACGCCGAGTGGCGGCGCTACTTCGAGGTCAATGTCCTGTCCGCCGTACGGCTCATCCGCGCCTGTCTGCCCGGCATGAAGGAGCGGGGCTGGGGCCGGGTCCTCAACCTCGCCAGCGACTCGGCGGTGGTCATCCCCGCCGAGATGATCCATTACGGCATGACGAAGACCTCGCTGCTCGCCGTGGGCCGCGGCTTCGCCAAGGACGCCGCCGGCACCGGAGTCACCGTCAACTCCGTCATCGCCGGACCGACCCGCACGGGCGGCGTGGAGGGGTTCGTCCGCGAACTCGTCGGCGACGAACTGCCCTGGGACCAGGCGCAGCGCGAGTTCATGGTCAGGTACCGCCCCCAGTCGCTGCTGCAACGCCTCATCGAGCCCGAGGAGATCGCCAACATGGTCGTCTACCTCGCCTCGCCGCTCGCCTCCGCCACCACGGGCGGCGCCCTCCGCGTCGACGGCGGCTACATCGATTCCATCCTTCCCTGAGTCCCGGCCGCGCGCTGCGCCCCTCACTCCAGGGCCTCCTCGTCGGCCGCGGCGCGGCTCGCCAGACGTTCGTAGCGCTGTCTGGCCGCCTGCGGGGTGCCCAGTCCGAGTCCGAAGGCGATCTCCTGCCAGGTCATGCCGCGCCCGCGCGCCATCCGGAGGAGCGAGGTCTCCAGTTCGTCCATCTCCGCCCGGACCAGCGGGACGAGGCTCAGCGCGGCGGTCATGTCGGCCTGGTCCACCTCCGGTTCGCCGTCTTCGGGGTGCGCGGCCCCGCTCAGCAGGAACGACACGAGCCTGACGGCCTCGTGCGGCCCGAGGACCACCGGGTGGATCTGGCGGTGGCGTTGCGCCTCGGTGGCCGCGTGCCGCTCGGCGATGCGCATCAGGGACGCGTGGACGCGGGCCGCGCGCGCCTGCTCGGGCCGCGGCGGCTTGAAGGGGTCGGTGCGCTGGTCGGAAGTTGACGACATGGCACGAGGATGCGGGGAGACGTGACACGATGTCAACAGTTCGTTTTGAACATATAGTTCAAGCCAGCTCGGCCCCAGGCTGTTCCCGGCCCTGGGCGCCGGTGAAGAAGGCGACCGTCCTTTCCAGGCCGTCCTCGCCGAACATGGTGTCCATGCTGGCCGCGGACCCCACGGCGGACGCCTCGCCGCGCGGGAAGAGGGCCTCCTCGTACGCCGCGAGGGCGGCCTCGACGTCGCCGGGGTGCGCGGCGATCGCCTGGCCGAGTTCCGCGCCGTCGAGCATCGCCAGGTTGGCACCCTCGCCGGCGAAGGGGGACATCAGGTGCGCGGCGTCGCCCAGCAGGGTGACCCCCGGGACACGGTCCCAGCGGTGCCCGACGGGCAGGGCGTGGATGCGGCGGGGCGTGAGCGTGCCGTCGGCGTCGGCGACGAGGCTGCGCAAGCCCTCGTCCCAGCCCTCGAAGTGGGCGAGGACCGCCGCCTTGGCGGCCGCGGGGTCGCCGAAGTCGATCGTGTCGAGCCAGTCCTCGTCGGCCTTGAGCGCGGTGTAGACGTGGAGGCTGCCGTCGGTCTCCCGGTGCGCGAGGAAGCCGCGCCGGTCGCCGAGGCAGATGAAGAACCCGCCGCCGACGAGGGCCGCGCTGCGCGGGTGGCGGGCGTCGGCGTCCAGCAGATCGGTCTCC
Organism: Streptomyces misionensis; assembly: GCF_900104815.1. Taxonomy (NCBI): domain Bacteria; kingdom Bacillati; phylum Actinomycetota; class Actinomycetes; order Kitasatosporales; family Streptomycetaceae; genus Streptomyces; species Streptomyces misionensis. The sequence continues at coordinate 7,753,481 of NZ_FNTD01000004.1, read as the reverse complement.
ACGAAGGAGATGCCGGTGTAGGCGGGCCGGGCGGCCGAGACCAGCGGCCGGATCCGCGACCAGGCGCCGTCGGCTCCGATCAGCAGATCGGTGGTGATGACGGAACCGTCGGCGAAGGCCACCTCGTGGCGTCCGCCGCCCAGCGGCCGGGCTCCGGACACCTTGCTGTTCCAGCGGATCGTTCCGTCCGGAAGGGAGTTCAGCAGCAGGTCGCGCAGGTCACCGCGGTCCACCTCCGGGCGGCCCCGGTCGGCGTCGTCCTCCTCGCGGAGGTGGACGGTGCCGTCGGGGCCGACCAGGCGCATGGCCTGTCCGCCCTCGTGGATGATCTTGCGGAATTCGTCGTGGAGGCCGGCCGCGCGCAGCGCCTCCTGCCCGTCCTCCTCGTGGATGTCGAGCATGCCGCCCTGGGTGCGGACGCCCGCGGAGGCCTCCGCCTCGAAGATCGTGGCGTCGATTCCGTGGACGCTGAGGAGCCGGGCGGCCGTCAGGCCGCCGAGTCCCCCGCCGATGATCGCGACAGGGTAGTGGCTGGTGGTCATCAGGGGCCTCCCGAAGTGGTGTGCGCGCGGCCACGGCGGAGCCCCCGGGAGGCTCCGCCATGAAGTCGCCGACCGAACGCCTTCACCATAACGAACGCGTTCGTTACGAACAAGTTCGAGTCGGAGATGCGCGGGGCAGGGACCGGGTGCGGGCGACGGACGACCCGCCCTCAGAGCCTCAGGGCCTCAGGGCCTCAGGAGACGGGAGTGGGCGCGGCTCAGTCCGCCGTGCCGGGGACGGGCGTGTGCAGGATGCCGTTGACGAGGACGTCGAAGCCCCAGCGCATGCGGTCCGTGACGGAACCGCTGAGCAGAACGGGCATGTGCGCCGTGATCGCCGGATGAGTGGTCCGGCTCGTGGCGTGCAATGCGCGGGCCAGGGCGTTCCAGTCGTCCTCGGCCGCGGGGTCGTGCTCCCGCGCCGACTGCTCGGCGGCGGTGGCCGTTGCGTCCTGGAGCAGTTTGTCGACGCCCCAGGCGACCTGCTCGCGGGAAGCGCCGCTGCGGGCGAGCAGGTCGACGATCCGCTCCACCAGCCGCAGGTAGTTCTCGCCGCTGGGACGGGCGACGAGGGCCGACCGGGCGAGTTGCGGGTGCTCGAACAGGACGAGCGTGTAGGACGTCAGCACCGCCAGGAGCTGGTCGCGCCAACCGTCCCCGGCCGCGTCGCCGACCAGCTCGACCTCCCCCAGCAGCGCGTCCAGCACGGCCGCGTGCAGTTCGGCGGTGTTGGCGACGTACACGTACAGCGAGGCCGGCCCGGTGTCCAGTTCTTGTGCGAGGCGGCGCATGGTCACCTTCTCCAGCCCCTCGGCACGCATGATCCGCACGGCGGTGTCCACGATCCACTGCCGGGACAGGGCGGGCTTCGCCGGGCGCTCCCGGCGGCTGAGCGGCTCTCTTCTCGCTGTCACACCGCTGATCGTAACGAACACGTTCGCCGGACCCGGTCGCGGTCACCCGCGCCGGTCGCTCAACGGCAGGGCATGCTCATGTACAGGGCCTGTTCGCCCGCCGAGCGGGTGCCGTCGTAGAGCGCCGTGTCCAGTCCGCAGAAGGTGAAGCCCAACCGCCGGTAGGCGTGGATCGCCGGAGCGTTGACGTTGGTGACCTCCAGCCAGATGTGCACGGCGCCGCGCTCACGGGCGAACGCGACGGCGTGACCGATCAGAGCACGGCTGATGCCCCGGCCCCGGTGGGCCGGGGCGACCGCGATGTCCTCGACGACCAGCCGCCGGTTCCAGGCGGCGTAGCCGACGGTGGCGAAGCCCGCCAGGCTGCCGTCCATGGCGAGGGCGACGAAGGTACGGCTGTCCGTGTCCTCGCCGGCCCCGGGGGCATCGGCGGCTCCTGTCTCCTCGGCCGGGAAGACCTTGCGCAGGGGCGGGTCCACCGGGACCTCCCGGAGGGCGAACCCGTGCTCCGTGACGGCCACATGGAAGACGGTGCGGGTGGTGAAGGAGCCGTCGAGCGCCTCGATGGCCGCGGCGTCCTCGGGCCGGGCCGCGCGGAACTCGTACTCCGTGTCACTCATGCTCGTCGTCCGCCTTGTCACCCGAGCCGTCGACGGTCGTCACGGCCCGGGCCGTCGGATCCCAGAGGCCGCCCGCCTCACCCCGCGCGAGGTGCTCGGCGTAGACGCCGGACTTCCAGGCGATGATCGAGCGGCACTCCTCCAGCGCCTCGATCCGGGCGTCGACGCGCTGCCGGTGGGCGTCGAGGAGGCGCAGGCGCTCGGCCTCGTTGCCCGGGCCCTGGCGCACCAGCTCGGCGAAGCGTCCGAGGTCGGCCAGCGGCATGCCGGACTCGCGCAGTCTGACGCAGATCAGCAGCCAGTCGACGTCGAGACCGGTGTAGCGCCGCCGTCCGCCCGCGGTGCGCCGGACCGGTCCGACGAGCAGGCCCTCGCGCTCGTAGAAGCGCAGTGCGTGGACGCTGAGCCCGGTGCGCTCGGCCACCTCGCCGATGCTCAGCCACTCCTCGGTCGCCATGTCCCGCCCCCGTACGACTTGATCTAGACCTCGCTCGAGATCGTAGCGTCGGCCGCATGACCACCACCGAACAGCGGCCGATCGGCTCGCCCTTCTCCGCCCTCAGCACCGCCGAAGACGTCATGGCCGGCCTCGACCTCTCGGGCACCACCGCCGTGGTGACCGGGGGCTACTCGGGGCTCGGGCTGGAGACCACCCGGAGTCTGGCGGCGGCCGGGGCCCGGGTCGTCGTACCGGCACGGCGGCCCGACCTCGCCCGTGCGGCGCTCGCGGACGTGGCGGGTGCCGAGGTCGTCGCCATGGACCTGGCCGACCCGGGCAGCGTGCGGGCGGCAGCCGAGCGGATCGGCGACTTGCTGGACCGGCTCGACCTGCTGATGGCCGTCGCCGGTGTGATGGCGACCCCGGAGCGCCGCGTCGGGCCCGGCTGGGAGGGCCAGTTGGCGGTCAACCACCTCGGCCACTTCCTTCTCGTCTGCGAGCTCCACCCCCTGCTGGCCGCCGCCGACGGTGCGCGTGTCGTCGTCAACAGCTCGGCGGGACACACCCTGACCGGCGTCCGCTGGCACGACCCGCACTTTCGCACCGGCTACGACAAGTGGCTGGCGTACGGCCAGGCCAAGACCGCGAACTCCCTGTTCGCCGTCCATCTCGACGCGCTCGGACGGGCGGACGGCATACGGGCGTTCGCGCTCCACCCGGGGAAGATCATCACCGGGCTCCAGCGGGAGATGACGCTCCGGGAACAGATGGACCGCGGCTGGGTGGACGCGGACGGCAGGGTGATCGGCGCCGGATTCAAGACGCCTTCCCAGGGCGCCGCGACCGGTCTGTGGGCGGCCACGTCCTCCCTCCTCGACGGCCGGGGCGGGCTCTACCTGGAGGACTGCGACATCGCGGCCGTCTCCGCCGCCGACCGCCCGATGGACGACGGCGGAGTGCGCGCGTACGCGGTCGATCCCGACGCGGCCGCCCGGCTCTGGGACCTGTCCCTGGCGGCGACCGGCGCCCGCCCCGTCCCCGGGTGACCGGGTCGGGCCGCAGGCCCGCGACCGGCACCCGGTCACCGGGACCGGATCAGAGGCCCACGTCCCTGCGGCGGATGTCCTCCAGGGTCTCCCGGCGGACGAGCAGGCGGGCGTGGGCGTTGTGTACGGCGACGACGGGCGGGCGGCCGATCAGGTTGTAGGTGGAGGCCATGGAGAAGTGGTAGGCGCCGGTGACGGGGACGGCGAGCAGGTCGCCGGGGCGGATGTCCGTGGGGAGGGACACGTCCTCGGCGATGACGTCGCCCGCTTCGCAGTGGCGGCCGACCACGGTCGCCCGGGCCCGTTCGGGCGTGGCGGGACGGCCGATCAGGCGTGGGGTGTAGCCGGCGCCGTACAGGGCCGGGCGCGGGTTGTCGCTCATGCCGCCGTCCACCGCCACGAACACCGTCTCGCCGGTGTGCTTCACGGACAGCACGCGGTAGAGGGAGACCCCGGCCGGGCCGGCGATGGCCCGGCCCGGTTCGATGATCAGGCGCGGCACGGGCAGCCCCGCCGCCGCGCAGGCCCCGGTCAGTTCGGCACTCACCCGGTGGGCCAGCGAGGTCAGGTCCAGCGCCTGCTCGCCGGGGCGGTAGGCGACGCCGTGTCCGCCGCCCAGGTCGAGTTCGCGCAGCACCAGCCCGTGCTGCCGGTGCAGGCGGGCCATCAGGCCGGTCATCCGGCGCACGGCGACCAGATAGGGCTTGACGCTGGTGATCTGGGAGCCCAAGTGGCAGTGCAGCCCGGTCAGTTCCAGCCGGGGCTGGTCGAGGATGCGGGCGATGGCGTGCTGGGCGTAGCCGTCGCGGATGGAGAGGCCGAACTTCTGGTCCTCGGTGCCGGTGCGGATCTTGGCGTGGCCGCCCGCGTCGATGCCGGGGACGACGCGGACCATCACCTTCTGGCGGCCGCCGGGTCCGACCGCGGCGGCCAGCCGGGCGATCTCGGAGGGGCTGTCGATGACGATGCGGCCGACGCCCAGGCGCAGGGCGGTCTCCAGGTCGCGGGGCGTCTTGGCGTTGCCGTGCAGCACGATCCGTTCGGGCGGGAAGCCGGTGGTGACGGCGAGTTGGAGTTCACCGGCGGAGCAGACGTCCAGGCCGAGGCCCTCCTCGTCCGCCCAGCGGGCCATGGCGCGGCACAGGAACGCCTTGGCCGCGTAGAGGATTTCGGCGTCGGGGAAGGCGGCCCGGTAGGTGCGGCAGCGGTCGCGGACCTCGGCCTCGTCCATGACGTAGACGGGAGTGCCGAAGCGCTCGGCGATCTCGGTGAGCGGGACGCCGCCCACGGCCAGGTCACCGTGGCCGGCGTGCGTGGTGGAGGCGGGCCAGAGGGACAGATCCCCCATGGCGTGCGCGACGGCGGGTTCGTGGACGGTGGTCATCGTGCGGGGCCCTCTCAGCGGATCCACTTCGTCGGTACGGAGACGAGTGCCGTCGCGGTGGTCGCGTGGACCGCGCCGACGACTCGCGGGCCGCTGGAGCGGCTGCGGGAGCGGGGCACCGGCGCCTGGGCCGGGCAGGGGGCGGTGAGCTGTGGGTCCACCGTCAGGGTGGTGACGCCGAGTGGCGCGGTCAGCGTGCGCAGGGCGGGTTCCGCCAGCCGCATCCACGCCTGGTCGGGGCCCAGGGTGGCGGTCAGCCGGCCGGCGGAGGTGAAGGCGACGGCGGTGCGTTCGCCGAGCGGTGTGCGCAGCAGGCGGGTCGCGCATCCGAAGGCGCCCGGCCGGACCGGGACGTACAGAAGTCCGGCCGGGGACCGATCAGGGGGCTCGGGCTCGTCGCCGTGTTCGTCGCCGTGGCGGAGTTCCGTCATGGGGTGCCTCCCGGAAGGGCAGCGTGTGTGCGAAGGGGAAGGAAGCCCCGGACGCCCGGAGGAAGCGGACCGGGGCTCCGTGTCGACGGTATGCCGCCGCCCCGGCCGGGGGACCGGCCCTGACGGGACACTGACGAGGACCGGTGCGGACTTGACGGGATACTGACGCCTCGTCGCGCGGAGCCGCCCGGCCCTCTCGGGCGGAGCCGAACCGCGTGCCTCTTCTAGGAGAAGTCGTACACGGCCCAGTCCGTCAGCCGCTCGTAGCCCAGCCGCTGGTAAAGGGCGTTGCTGGTGGGGTTCTCGGGGTCGGCGAAGAGGACGACGTCGGTCGCGCCCGCGGCCAGGGCGGCTCGGGTGACCTCGGCCGTCACGGCGCTCGCGTAGCCGCGGCCCCGGAAGCGGGACGGGGTGTACACGGGGTCCACCCGGACCATGCCGCCGATCAGTGCGGTGGAGCCGGCGAGGGAGACGGGGGTGCCGTCCGGGGTCTCCCAGAAGGTGAAGTGTTTGTCGGCGAAGCGGGAGGTGGGCCAGGAGTCGGCGGTGGTGGGGGTTTCCCCGACGGATGCGGCGAATTCGCGGACCCACTGGAGAAGTTGATCCTGGTGGTAGGCGGAGGAAGGCCGGGGCCGGCCTTCCGGGAGGGGGTTCGGCGGGGTCAGGGTGCCCAGGCGGTACAGGCGGATCCGGATGCGCGGGGCGGGGGCCGCGCCGGTGTGCCGGTGCCATGCCTCCGCGTAGGCGGTGGCGGTCTCGTGGTCCGCGGTGACGTAGGGGTGGGTGTGCCCGACGGCGGCCAGGCGGGCGGCGAGGGCGTCGGCCTGCCCGGGGGTGAGGGGGGTGGGGTTGAGACCGCGCGAGGGGAGGTGGAAGAAGGCGGCGTCGATCCGGCCGTCCGACTCCAGGAGGCCGAAGAGGGGTGATCCCGGGCCGAGTTCGCGCGGTCCGTGGGTGCGCAGCCTTTCGAGCACCGTCAGGGCCATGGTGTGCGGGGCGGGGCGTGAACGCAGGAAGTCCCCGGCTCGGGCGAGGAAGTCGTCGACGTCGTCGGTGAGGTGCCAGTCATCCGGGCGCATGCCTCATCATCCCCGCGGTGCGGGGCCTGGGGTCGCCTGAGACGGCAGATCGCCGCGTTCGTGTCCCGCCCGGCGCGGGCCACGGCGCCGCCCCGCTGGCTCTGCGGCAGCCGCTGCCGACCGCCGTTCCGGCTCGGTCCGCGGGATCAGCACGGTCGCCCGGGTGTCCGGGTCGGCGGCGGTCGGCTCGCGGACGTACGCGGCGATCGGTGTCCCGCCGGTAGCGTGCGGCCGTATGGAACCCACGGCTCACCTCGGCTCAGCGCGGGCCGCCCGGCCCCGGGCCCGCGATCTCGGCATCCTCATCGGGGAGTTCGCCCCCGGCCCGCTCGACGCGATCACCGATGTGCCGGGGGTGCGGGTCGGGCACGCCACCGTCCGCCGGCACCCCGATGTGCACAGCGGGGTGACCGCCGTCGTGCCCGATACGGTCGGCCCCCGTGATCCGCTGCCCGCCGGGGTGTTCACCGGCAACGGCTACGGCAAGCTGATCGGCACCACCCAGCTGTCCGAGCTGGGCACGCTGGAGACCCCGGTGCTGCTGACCTCCACCCTGTCGGCGTTCCGGGTCGCCGACGCCGTCGTCGGGTGGATGCTGGAACGGCCGGACTGCGCCGAGGTGCGCAGCCTCAATCCGGTCGTGGGCGAGTGCAACGACGGCCTTCTGTCCGACATCCGCTCCCGGCCGGTGCGCGAGGAGCATGTGCGGGCCGCCCTCGACCAGGCGACCGGCGGGCCGGTGGCCGAGGGCTGTGTCGGCGCGGGCACCGGCACGGGCGCCCTGGGCTTCAAGGCGGGCATCGGCACCGCCTCGCGCACACCGGAGCTGGCGGGCCGCCGGTACACGGCCGGGGTGCTGGTGCAGGCGAACTTCGGCGGCACGCTGCGGGTGCTCGGCCGCACCGTCACCCCGCGGTCGCTCGGCCTGACCGGCGGCACGGGCCCGGTCGCGGAGCACGGCTCCTGCATGATCGTGGTGGCCACGGACGCCCCGCTGGACGCCCGGCAGCTCACCCGCGTCGCACGGCGGGCCGTGTTCGCGCTGGCCCGCACGGGCGCCGCCTACGGCCACGGCAGCGGCGACTACGCCCTCGCCTTCGGCACCCGCCCGGCGGCCGGTGCCCCGCCGGCGGACGCCGCACTGGGTCCGCTGTTCGAGGCCGTCCTGGACGCCGTCGAGGAAGCCGTGCTCAACTCCCTGCTCGCCGCGACGACGACCACGGGTTTCGCCGGTCACACCCTGCCGGCGCTGCCCGCGGACCGGCTGCTCGACGTCCTCGGCGGCACGCCGTCCGGGGAGTGAGGTCACCGGGTGCGCGCGGGCGTCCACGGCGGGGCGGGCGTGCGGTGGCCGCGGACGGGTTGTCGTCCAAGACGAAGGAGAGACGGCCGAGATCGAGTACCACCCCCGAGGGCGTCCCGCCCCGTGCCGAGGCCGATCGACCGAACAGCCCGCGAAGGACGTCCCGCCATGACCGAAGCACGTCCGCCCCTGCCCCCGTTCGACCTCGCAGGCGCCCAGGCCAAGGTGCGGGCCGCCGAGGACGTCTGGAACACCCGTGACCCGCGGCGGGTCGCCCTCGCCTACACCGAGGACTCGGTCTGGCGGAACCGGGACCTCTTCCTCACCGGGCACGACGAGATCATCCGCTTCCTCACCGACAAGTGGGAGCACGAGCTCGACTACGTGCTGCGCAAGAGCCTGTGGAGCCACGACGGCAACCGCATCGCCGTCCGCTTCCAGTACGAATGGCACAACGCCGAAGGCCAGTGGTTCCGTTCCTACGGCAACGAGCTGTGGGAGTTCGCCGACAACGGCCTGATGCGCCGCCGCGAGGCCTCGATCAACGACGTCCCCATCGAGGAGTCCGACCGGCGCTACTTCGGTCCGCGCACCGCCGAGGAACCCGACATCCCCCTGCAGTGAGGCAACCCGTCGCGGCGCGCTCACCGGTACCGCGCCCGTCCCGCGGCCGCGGCCACCGTCAGCGGCACGCTGAGCAGTGCGGCCAGCCAGAACAGCGGCCGGTAGGCGCCCGCCTGCGCGGTGGCGGCGGCCAGCCCGCCGGCCAGGGCGCCGCCGCCGTACAGGGCCACGCCGAACAGGGCCACGCCGGTCGCCCGGGCCGCCGGGCACAGGGTGGTCGCCCACGACTGGACCGTGGAGTGCAGGAAGGACCAGCCGCCGCCGAGGAGCAGCGCGGCCACGACGAGCGGGCCGGTGGACTGCCGGTAGCCGGCGAGCAGGTAGGCCACGGCCGTCTGGGCGCCGCCGGCCACGATCAGGGCCGCCGGGGACCACCGGCCCACGAGCCGTTTCACCGCCTGGGACGCCGCCATGGCCCCGGCCCCGTACAGGGCCGCCACCGCGCCGGCCAGGGCGACGGGCACCCCGTGCGCTTCGAGGGCCGGGGCGAGATAGGTCAGGAAGCCGAGCAGCACCGCCCCCTCCAGCAGGGCCACCGCCATGACGTACCACTGCCAGGGCGAGCGCAGGACCGTACCGAAGGGCGCGAGCAGCGATCCGGAGCGGGGCCGCGCGGGTTCGGGCAGGCGGCGCAGGCCCATGGCGAGGAAGCCGGCGAGGACACCGGGCAGGGCGAACACCGGCCGCCAGGTGAGGTAGTGGGCCAGCGCTCCGGCGACGGCGGTGGCCAGGGCGGTGCCCAGGGCGAACGCGGTCATCAGTTCGCTGAGCGGGCGCTGCCGTACCGCGGCGGGCACGGTGTCGCCGACGTAGGTCAGCGAGGCGGGGATGGCGGCGGCGAAGCACGCGCCGGTGAGCACCCGGGCCCCGATCAGCACGGGCGCGTCGGGGGCGAGGGCCGAGACCAGCGCGGCCGGCGCCGCCCCGGCCAGCGACACCCGCATCACCCGCACCCTGCCCCACCGGTCGCTGGCCGCGCCCCACACCGGCTGCATCAGCCCGTAGGCCAGGTAGTAGCCGCTCGCGGCCAGCACCACGGTGGCGAGCGGTACTCCGAGGTCGGGGCCGATCAGGACCAGCATGGGGGCGATGCAGAAGCGGTCGAAGTTGCTGACGAAACCGGCGGTGCGCAGCAGTCGCAGCGCGGACGGGGACAGGGCGGCCACCGGTCGCGGCGCGGTGGTGGTGACCACGCGGCGCTCCTTCCTGGGAGATCGGACGAGGACGCGGACCGCGGCGGTCGCGGTCCTGCACCAGTCCAGCACCGGGGCCGTGGAGGCGGAGTTCGCTGCCTATTACCATCGCTCACAGCCTGCCGGTGCGGCCCGGCCCCTGGTCGCGGCAGCATCGGACGAGGGGGCCGGCACCGGCGGGCGCCCGGTGCGGCGAGGAGGGGCACGATGACGCGCGGCAGGCCGGAGACCGCCACGGCCGGGGCTTCGGCGGCCGGGGTACGGGAACTCCCCCGCCGCGAGCTGGGGGCCTTCCTGCGGTCCCGCCGGGAGCGGCTGACGCCGGGGGAGGTGGGTCTGCCGGACGGCCCGGGGCGCCGCACGCCGGGGCTGCGCCGGGCCGAGGTGGCCGAGCTCGCCGGCATCAGCGTCTCCTGGTACACGTGGCTGGAGCAGGGGCGGGTGCGGACCTCGGAACAGGTGCTGCGGGCGGTGGCGCGGGCGCTGCGGCTGGACGGAGCGGAGACCGCGCACGTGCTGTCCTTCGTGGCGGACGACCCGCCGTCCGACGCCCCCACCTGGGTGTCGCCCAATCTGCTGAGCCTGGTGCGCGCCATGACGCCCCACCCGGCCGTGGTGCTCGACCCGCACTGGGACCTGCTGGCCTGGAACGCGGGGTACGCGGCACTGCTGACCGATCCCGCGCGGCTGCACCCCAAACAGCGCAACCTCCTGTGGCTGGTGTTCCGTTGGCCGCCGGCCCGGACCCTGCTCGCCGACTGGGAGCAGGACGCCCGGGCGCTGCTCGGCCAGTTCCGCTCCCGGGCCGCCCGCCGGCCGCGGGATACGCGGTTCGCCGAACTCGTCGAGGAACTGCGGTACGACGCCGACGCGGCCCGCTGGTACGACCATCGGGAGACCGCCGCCTTCCATCCCTCGGTGCGCCGTTTCCTGCACCCGACGGCGGGCGAACTCCGGTTGCGGTACGTGAAATTGGCCGCCGTCGAGGAGCCCGGCCATCACTTCCTGGCCTATCTGCCCGACGACCGGGCCACCGAGGAAGCCCTGCGCCGGCTCCAGGACGGGTGAGAAGCCGGGACGGGCGAGGCGGGCGCGGGTTGGCCGGATTTCCCTGACAGGACAGGCATTTCGCCGAAAACGGCGCTGGGCACGCCGTCCGGTCGGCAGGATGGGCGCCATGGATCCAGGGGATGTCAGGCCGGGCGCGGTCCGGCCGGTGGTGGTGCGCGTTCCGGTGGCACCGGTCGAGGCCGCCATGGAGGCCGACGCCGCCGACGCCGTGCTGAGCGCGGGCGAAGTGGCGGTGCGCGGCCCGCTGTTCGGGGTGGTCGCGCAGCGCCCGGAGGACGGGCAGTGCTGGCGAGTGGTGGTCCCGGTCACGGCCGGTTTCCCGCAGATGTCGCGCGACAGCCTGAACTCACTGCTGTGGTTCCGCGCCAAGGACGAGGCGAAGGACCGGGCGGAGCGCCGGGCCCTGCTGGCCGCGGTCGCCCGGCTGGAGACCGAGCCGGTGGACGAACTCACCGTGCTCGGCACCCGCTACCGGGTCGTGCGCGCCGAGGAGTACGCCGGTTCGGGGGTCAACGGCATCGAGCTGCCGCGTCCGACCGATCCCGAGCCGTTGGTCCCCGACTGGGGCCTCGGCCCGAGGGAGCGGCGGGTCGACGCCGACCTGGTGCTGGACCCGGACGCGCCGCTCACCCCGGCCCTGGCCACCGAACGGCTGGCCCTGCGCAACTTCGTCTACGCCGGTTCCCGCTTCCCCGACCACGTCATCGAGGAGTCCCGCCGGGCCCTGCGCACCCACCCGGACGTGCTGCTGCTGCCGACGACGTTCGCGGTCGTGGAGCGCGACGGCCGCGGCTGGGAGCCCGTCAGCCGTGCGCACCCGACCGCGCACGCCGCCCGCAGATCGCTGGACTTCTTCCTGACCTGGCTGGAACCCCGTACCCAGGGGCTGCTCCCGGTGGACGCCGACCGGGAGGCCGACGCCCGCACCGAGGTGGCCCGAAACCCCGACGCCCCACCGGAGTTGGTCGCGTACGCCGAGGCCTCCGAGCGGCTGCGCACCGGCCGCTGCAACGAGCTGGAGGTCTTCGACACCACCTACCGGATCATCCGCAGCCGCCGCATGCTGCGCTGGGGTCCCGACGGGCCGGAGGGACCCCGCCCGTCCGACACCGGCAATCACCCGCCCGAGCGCATCCATCCGGTGCTCGACGAGGACGGGATCGTCCATCACGACGCGGACGAGGACGGGGAGGACGAGTACGCGGAGGACAAGGACGGGAAGGACGAGGACGGGCAGGGCAGGGGGTGACGGCCCCGGGGCCGGGCGGGACGCGGGCCGCGGGCCGCGGGTGCGACCGGCCGGAGCGGCCAAGCGGCCCGCGGAACGGAACCGGTCAGCTCCGGGCACCGGGCGCGCCGCCCGCCGTCCGCTCGCCGACCAGGTCCAGGAACCGCCGCCGGCCGGCGGGGTCCGTGGCCAGCTCGACGCCCACCCGGGCCAGGGCGGTCGCGCCGTCCACGACGGCCTGGTCCGCGCCGGGGCTGGTGCCGTGACGGGCGAACGGCTCGGTGTGCTGAAGGGCTCCCCCGGTGTCGTAGCCGATGGTCGGGTGCAGGGACGGCACGGCGTGCGAGACGTTGCCCATGTCCGTGGAGGCCATGACCTCGCCGTGCCGGGGCACCGGTTCGCGGCCCAGGGCACGGGCGGCCCGCACATAGGCGGCGGTGAGGAACGGGTCCTGCCGCAGATCGGCGAAGTCGCGCCCGTGGGCGGTGAGTTCGAGTTCCGCCCCGGTGGCGAGCGCGCCCGCTTCGAGGCAGGCCCGCACCCGTTCCCGGGCCCGGCCGAGGTCTTCGGTGGTGCGGGCCCGCAACTCGTAGCGGCCCCGCGCCAGTTCGGGGATGACGTTGACCGCGTGACCGGCCTCCAGCACGATGTCGTGGACCAGGGTGCCGGGCGGGAGCTGCTGGCGCAGCAGGCCCACCGCGGTGTGGGCGAGCGTCATCGCGTCGAGGGCGTTGACCCCCTCCCACGGAGCGAGCGCCGCATGGGCGGGCCGGCCGCGGAAGGTCACGTCCCAGGCGCCGACGGCCAGCGAGGACGCGCCGACGGAGTCCTCCGGCGCGGCGTGCACCATCATGGCCGCCGCCACGTCGTCGAAGACGCCCGCCTCCAGCAGCAGCGCCTTCCCGCCGATGTCCTCCTCGGCCGGGGTGCCCACGAGTTTGACGGTGATGCCGACGGCGTCCGCCACCGCCGCGAGCGCGAGTGCCGCGCCGACCGCCGCGGCTCCGTTGACGTTGTGCCCGCAGGCGTGGCCGATCCCCGGCAACGCGTCGTACTCGGCGCACAGAGCCACCACCAGGTCTCCGGTGCCGTAGGTGCCGACCAGCGCGGTGGGCAGGCCGCCGGCCCCCGGCGTCACCGAGAACCCGGCGCCGTCGAGCACCGCCGCGACCTTCGCGGCCGACTTGTACTCCCGCATCGCGGTCTCGGGCTCCGCGTGCAGACTGTGGCTCAGCCCGACGAGGGTGTCCCGGGCGCGGCGCACGGTGTCCGCGGCCTCGGTCATCGCTCGTTCGCGGTGCGCCTCCCCCCGGCTCCCCCGCCCGCCGTCCGCCGTGTCCGTCGTCCGGTCGCTCATGCCGCCTCCCCGCTCGCCGTAGGCCCGAACGCCCGCGCCCGGCCCGGTGCGGCCGTCTCCCGCAGGAGCAGGCCGACCGCGGCGCCGGCCAGCGCGACGGTGGCGCACACCGACCAGGTCCACAGGTAGCCTGCGGGGCCGATGCCTTGGCCGGTGGCCGGGTGGGCGGCGAAGAGCGCGCCGATCACGGCGGCGCCGATGGCCGCGCCGAGGGAGAGGGCCAGCTCGTTCAGGCCGACGGACAGGGCGGTCTCGGCCTCCTCGACGACCTCCGCGGACAGCGTGCGGGTGGCGGCCTCGAACATGCCCGTGGCGACCCCCACCACCAGGGCGCCGAGGAGGTATTCGGGCAGCGTGCGGTGCAGGAACACCAGCAGCAGGAAGCCGGCCGCGCCGACGCAGCCGCCCGCCGCGAGGGCCGTACGGTCGCCGACCAGCCGGGCCAGCCGCGGTGTGGCGGCGGAACCGGCACAGCCGGCGACGACCATCGCGAGCGAGACCAGCGCGATCGCCTGGGAGCCCAGCCCCAGGCCGTAGCCGTCGCCGTCCGGGTCCGCGCCCAGGAACACGGCGTTCGCGCCGAGGAAGCCGATCGTGCCGAACGCGGCGCAGAAGGTGTGCGCGCTGACGACGGCGAGCCGGGGGTTGCGCAGCAGTCCGACGTCCACCAGGGGGTGGGCGGAGCGCCGTTCGACGCCGATCCAGGCCGTCAGCGACACCACCGCCACGGCCAGTGCCGCCATGGACCGCGCGGAGGCCCAGCCCCAGGTGCCGCCCTGGGCCAGGACGAGCACCAGCGCGCCCAGCCCCACGGTCAGCAGCACCGCGGCGGGGGTGTTGAAGCGGCCCGCGCGGGGCGCCGCGCTGTCCGGCAGCGCGATGGCCGCGGCGAGGGCGAGCAGGGCGAACGGCACGGCGGTCCACAGCCCCGCGAAGGCGTGCTCCTCGCTCAGCGACCCGGCGACCAGACCGCCCACGCCGATCGCCAGGAGCAGCGCGCCGACCAGGACCGACATGCCCGTACGGCCGTGTTCCGGGGCGCGCGAGCGCAGGATTCCGGCCAGCAGCGGGAAGAAGCCGACGACGGCGCCCTGCAACACCATGCCGACCGCCAGGGTCGCGGTCGTCGGGGCCACGGCGATGAGCAGTGAGCCGCCCGCGACCATGGCGACGGCGATCCGCAGCAGCCTGCGGTGGCCGTGGATGTCGCCCCAGCGCGACAGCAGCGGTGTCAGCGCGGCGAACGCCAGCTGGGACAGCAGATACAGGTCGTTCTGGCCGACGCCCGAGATCCCGACCCGCCGCCCGACCACGGGCAGCAGCGGCGTCAGATAGCCCTGTACGACCCCGCTGCACACCACGATCACCGCCATGCAGGCCAGCAGCCCCCGGCCGCGGCGCATTGCTCCGGTCACGGTCACACCCTCTCCCCTTGGCTGGAACCCGAGGTGGTGGCTACAGTGCGGCAACCATCCGAACCGGTGGTGAACTTGGCAGGAAACAGACGCGGAGGATGGCCGAGGTGACGGATTCGGACATGATCAGCGAGCTGGACCTCGCTCTCGTGCACGCGTTGCAGATCCGTCCGCGTGCCGCCTGGTCCGATCTGGCGCCGCTGCTCGGGGCCACGGCGGTGACGCTGGCCCGTCGTTGGGAGCGGCTGACCCGGCGGGGGCTGGCGTGGCTGTCCGCGGTGCCCGGCCGGACCTTCGCGCGGACCCGCTGCACCGCGTTCGTGCTGCTGCGCTGTGCGCCGGCCGCCCGGGAACGGCTCGCGGCTCGGGTGGCGGAGCTGACCGAGGCGGTCACCGTGGAACTCACCGCTCCCGGCACCGCGGACCTGCTGCTCGACGTCCTGACGCCGGACCCGGTCGCCCTGCACCGCTTCCTCACCGAGGAGCTTGCCGCGCTGCCCGACGTGACCGGCGTCGAATGCCTGCACGCGACATCGCTGTACGCCGACGGGACGCGCTGGCGGCTGGGCTCGCTGGACGCCGCTCAGCTCACCGCGCTGGACCGGGCCGGTGCCGGGGACCCGGGCGCCGGGGCCGCGCCGCCGCTGGACGGACTCGACCGCGCACTGCTGCGCGCGCTCGCCGAGGACGGCCGGCTGCCGCTGGCGGAGCTGGCCCAGCACACCGGTACCAGCGCCGCCACCGTCCGGCGACGGCTGCACCGGCTCACCGCGGCCGACATCGTCGCCTTCCGCTGCGACATGGCCCCGGCGCTGACCGGTCTGCCGGTGGCGGTGACCTTCCGCGGCCGGGCCCCGGTCCGCGATGTCAACGCGCTCCACCGCACGCTCGCCACCCTGCCCGAGTGCCGGCTCGTGGCCGCCGTCACCGGCCCCGCCAACATCCTCGCCACCTACTGGCTGCGCGACATCGGCGCCGTCCAGCACCGCGAGACCACGCTCGGCGCGCGCCTGCCGTCCCTGGAGATCACCGACCGCATCCTCGCCCACCGCACCGTCAAACGCATGGGCCACCTCCTCGCCCCCGACGGCCACCGGATCGCGACCCGCCCGATCGAACCGTGGTGAGCCGCGGGTGAACCGGGTGCGGCCCGTCACCCCGGCGGGCACCCGGCGCCCCGTCCCGGTGCCCGGAGCACCGGTCGCCGTGCACCGCGCAGGTCCGGGTAGTCTGCGTCACCATGAGACGCGCTCGGGCCGTTCCGCTGTTGCTGGTGCTCTGCGGAGCCGTCGCCGCGACCGGTCTGTCGCTGGCGGGCCGCGGGGGCCAGGCCGTGGTGTTCGCCCTGGCCTGGTGCTCTGCGGAGCCGTCGCCGCGACCGGTCTGTCGCTGGCGGGCCGCGGGGGCCAGGCCGTGGTGTTCGCCCTGGCGTTCCTCGCCGTCGCGGCCGCCAACTCCCCTGTGATCTTCCCGCGTTCGGTCAGTGCGTCCGAGGCTCTGAGCCGGAGCGCCTCGGACGGGCGTGCGGTCGTCTACTGGCGGCCGGGCTGCGTTTACTGCCTGCGGCTGCGACTGCGGCTCGGCCTCCGTGCCCGCCGGCTGCACTGGGTCGACATCTGGCGGGACCCGGACGGCGCGGCGGTGGTCAGGGCGGCCAACGGCGGTGACGAGACCGTACCGACGGTGGTCGTCGGGGGCCTGCCGTACGTCAACCCCGATCCCGCCTGGGTGCGCGGGCTGGCGGCGGCCGGGTCTCAGTCCTCCTGACCCCTGAGGACGAGCACCGGGCAGGGTGCGTGCTGGACGCAGTGCTGGGCGACCGAGCCGAGGAGCAGCCCCTTGAAGCCGCCGAGGCCGCGGCTGCCGACGACCAGCAGCGCGGCGTCGCGGGCGGCTTCGAGCAGGACACCGGCGGGGGTGCCGTACCGCACCACCGTGCTGACCTGCACCGTGGGGTGCGCCGCCACGGCCTCCTCCACCGCGCGCGTGACGTCGTCGCGGGCCCGGCCCTCCATGACGGCCTCGTCGGAGCTGGACGGCGGCAGCCAGCCGAGCGCGCCGTGGAACTGCGGGACGTCCCAGGCGATCACCGCCTCCACCCAGCCGCCGGTGAGTGCCGCCTGGCGCACCGCCCAGTTCAGGGCCTGCTTCGACCCCTCCGAGCCGTCCACCCCGACCACGATGCGTTCTCTCTGGCTCTGTCCGTCGGCCATCTTCTTCCCTCGTCCTCGTACGGAGCGCCCTCATCCGAAGGCGACACTGCTGGCGGCGGGCACGGGCAGCGATCCGGCGGGCCGGGGCACGCCCGTCGTGGTGTCGAGGTCGAACCACGTCACCTCGCCCGAGCGCTCGTTGGCGGCGTACAGCCTGCGGCCGGGCGGGTCGAGCACGAGGTCGCGCGGCCAGCGGCCGCCGCACGGTACGGCCGTCACCAACTCCGCCCGGTCGCCGGAGGCGTCGAGCGCGAGGACGGCCACGGTGTCCGTGCCGCGCACCGCCGCCCACAGGTACCGGCCGTCCGGGGACACCACCGGGGCCGAGGGCTGCACGGGGACGTCCGGGCCGTCCGGGAACAGCGGGGTCTCCCCCACCGGCCGGAGTGCCCCGACGGTGGCGTCCCACCGGCAGACGGTCACCGTCGGCCTCAACTCGCCGAGGATGTAGGCGTGTTCGCCTGACGGGTGAAACGCGAGGTGCCGGGGCCCGGTGCCCGGCGGCAGCCCGGTCGCGCCGTGCGCGCGCAGTTCGCCCGTGTGCTCGTCCAGTACGCACACCCGGACCGAGTCGGTACCGAGGTCGACGCAGAGCACCCAGCGGCCCGTCGGGTCGGGCACGACCTGGTGGGCGTGCGCGGACGTCTGGCGGTTCGGGTCCGGGCCGGAGCCGACGTGGCGCAGCACGCTGCTGGGGGGCAGCGGCATCCCCTCGGCGGTCAGCGGCAGCACGCTGACGCTGCCCGAGCCGTAGTTGGCCGTCAGCAGGTGGTCGCGTGTCAGCGACAGATGGGTCGGTTCGTCGCCGTGCACCCGCACGGGCTCGCCGAGCGGCCGGGGCACCGGTGCGTCGATGGTGTACGCGGCCACCGCGCCCGCCACGGTCTCGGAGACCGCGTAGAGGACGGTGCCCCGCACGGCGAGGTACGACGGGTTCGCTACGGACCGGACGACGCCCGTCGCGGTCAGCGCCCCGCTGCCCGGGTCCCGGTGGGCGACGACGATGCCCGGCCCGCCGGCCGACGTGAACGATCCGATGAAGACGCGCTCCGCGTCGCCGCCGGCCATGCATCCTCCGCCCTCCGCCCCGCGCGACGCACGGCGGAGTCACCACGATGCGGGCGCTGCGCCAAAGACCCGGGGATTCCCTGGGCGACATGGCCCGGCATTCACCGGAACGCATCAACGGCCGCGCGGCTCCCGGGACCCCGTGAGACGGTGATCACGGTGGGCGAAGCCGTCGCCGGCCCCCGGGGACGGCCGTACCGCCGCCGGGGACGCGGCGGTGCCGATCCGACAGGAGGGCGGAAGCCGGTGAAGGCATTTGTGATGAAGGAGATCGGGAGCGTCGGCTTCATGGACAAGCCGGTTCCCGAACCGGGTCCGCTGGACGCCGTCGTGCGGACGACCAACGCGCTGATCTGCACCTCCGATTCGCACACCGTGCAGGGCGGCATCGGCCCCCGGGAGAACCTGACGCTGGGCCACGAGGCGGTCGGCGTCGTGCACGCCGTGGGCGGCGAGGTGAAGGACTTCCGGCCCGGCGACCGGGTGCTGGTCGGGGCCATCACGCCGGACTGGGGCGACCTCGCCTCGCAGAACGGCTACCCCTCGCAGTCGGGCGGGCCGCTGGGCGGCTTCAAGTTCGCCAACCTCAAGGACGGGGTGTTCGCGGAGTACTTCCATGTCGGCTGGGCGGACGCCAATCTGGCGAAGATCCCCGAGGACATCTCCGACGAGCAGGCGGTCTACTGCGCCGACATGCTGTCCACCGGCTTCATGGGCGCCGAGCACGGTGACATCCCGATCGGCGGCACCGTGGCCGTACTCGCGCAGGGGCCGGTCGGGCTGATGGCCACGGTGGGGGCAAGGCTGCGGGGCGCGGGGCTGGTCATCGGGGTGGAGTCGGTGCCCGGCCGGCAGGAACTCGCCCGGTTCTACGGTGCGGACGTGATCGTGGACTTCACCCAGGAGGACGTGGTCGAGCGGATCCTCGAACTGACCGACGGCCAGGGCGTGGACACCGCCATCGAGGCGCTCGGCGCGGACGTGACGTTCCAGACCGCGGTCAAGGTGACCAAGCCGGGCGGCACCATCTCCGTCATCGGGTACTTCGGACAGGGCGAGTTCGTGCACATCCCGCGCCTCGCATGGGGTGTCGGCATGGCCGACAAGACCATCGCGACCGGGCTGTGCCCGGGCGGGCGGCTGCGGATGGAGCGGCTGCTGCGGGTGCTGAAGAACGGGCGCGTCGACCCGACCCGGCTGACGACCCACCGGTTCTCCTTCGACGAGATGGAGCGGGCGTTCGAGGTGTCGGACAAGAAGCTGGAGGACACCGTGAAGGTCCTGGTGACCTTCGAGGGGTGACGCCGCCGGGCAGCACGGTTTCGGTGCCGGCGGGACCTCGCGCTCCTGCGGCATCAGAGAGGCGAGGCCGCATGTACGATCCCGATCCGCCCTTCCGGCCCGTCCGCGCGCGCGGGGGCTACCTGCCGCTGGAGGACCTCGGCCTGATCGGGGACGGCACCACGGCGGCCCTGGTCGGTCTGGACGGCTCCATCCCGTGGATGTGCCTGCCCCGCTTCGACTCGGAGCCGCTCTTCTGCGGTCTGCTGGACCATGCGCGCGGCGGCCACTTCACCGTGGCGCCCGAGGACCTGGTGGAGGCCCGGCAGCACTACCAGCCCGACACCGGAGTGCTGGTCACCGAACTGCGCTCGCCCACCGGGGTGGTGCGGCTGACCGACGCGCTCGCGCTGCGGTCCGGCGCCGATCTCACCGAGGACATGCCCGCGGGGCGGGCGGAGCTGGTGCGCTCGGCGGTGGTGCTGTCCGGTCACGTCCGGCTCGGGGTGAGGCTGGAACCGCGTGGCGGCGGACAGGCGCACGCGCTGTTCAGCGGGCTGGAGGTGCGCCCCCACCGGCAGCCGGGTCTGCGGCTGCACCTGCGGGCCAACCGCGCCCTGAGCGGCCTGCACAGCACCCACGACCTCCGGCAGGGCGACCGCCTCGACCTCGTGCTGTCCTGGGGGCGCTTCCACCGCCACCACCGCTTCGACAGCGACGCCGTCCTCAAGAGCACCGCGGACGCCTGGCACCGCTGGATGCGGCACTGCGACTACGCCGGTCCGCAGGCGTCCCTGGTCAGGCGGGCGGCGCTGACGCTGAAGATGTGCGACGACTGGGCCAGCGGTTCGCTGGTGGCCGCGCCCACCTCCTCCCTGCCCGCCCCGATCGGCGGCATCCGCAACTGGGACTACCGCTACGCCTGGATCCGGGACGCGGCCTACGCCGTGTTCGCGCTGCGCCGCATCGGGTTCGACGGCGAGGCGGACTCCTTCCTCGGCTGGGTGCTCGACGCGTTCGAGCACAGCAGGCAGCCCCGCATCATGTACACCATCGAGGGCGACGCGGTGCCCGACGAGGTGGAGGACGGCGAACTGGAGGGCTACCGCGGCTCGGCGCCGGTGCGCTGGGGCAACGGCGCGGCCGACCAGCGCCAGCACGACGTCTACGGCGAGATCCTCGACTGCGCCGACCAGTGGCTGCTGGCGGGCGGGGAGATCCAGCCGGCGCTGTGGGCGGGCCTGGCCGGGCTCGCCGACGCCGCGGAGGGGGCCTGGCGCCATCCGGACCAGGGGATCTGGGAGGTGCGCAGCGCCGGGCAGGCGTTCACCTACTCGGCCGGGATGTGCCAGGTGGCGCTGGACCGGGCGGTGCGGATCGGTGAACGGCACGGTCTGCCGGGCCGGATCGACCAGTGGCGGGCGGCGGCCGAGAAGGTGCGCCGCATCATCCTGGAGGAGTCCTGGGACGAGGAGGCGCGCACCCTCAGCGCGCATCTGACCGGCGGGGGCGTGCTCGACGCGAGCCTGCTGGCGCTGCCGACACGCAAGGTCGTGCCGGCCGACCACCCGCGGATGGTGGCCACCACGGCGGCCGTCGCCGAACGCCTGTCGGCCGGCGGCGGGCTGCTCTACCGCTATCTGCACGACGAGGCCCCCGACGGCCTGGCCGGTGACGAGGGCGCCTTCATGCTGTGCAGCTTCTGGCTGGTCGACAACCTGGTCGGGCAGGGCCGTACCGAGGAGGCCGAGGAGCTGTACGCCTCCCTGTGCGCTCGGGCCAGCCCGCTCGGGCTGCTGTCGGAGCAGATCCATCCCACCACAGGAGAGTTCATGGGCAACCTCCCCCAGGCGTTCAGCCACATCGGCATCATCGCGAGCGGCGTGAACCTCCAGCGGGCGAGGGTGGCGAGCAGGCGATGATCGGCCGACTCGTCATCCTCGGCGGCACGGGAGACCTCAGCGGTCGCTTCCTGATGCCGGCCCTCGCCGCCCTGCACGCCGCGGGACACCTCGCGGACGGATTCCGGGTGACCGGCGCGAGCCGCGAGGAGTGGAGCACGGAGCGGTTCCGGGAGTGGATCGCCGAGTGGCTCGACCGGCAGGGCGGAGCCGTGCCGGCCGACGCGCGGCGGGCCGTCGTCGAGTCGGCCCACTACCAGCGGGCCGATGTCACCGACCCGGAGGACGTGCGGGCCGTCGTCGCCGGTGACGGGCCCGTGGCCCTGTACCTCGCGCTGCCGCCCGCGCTCTTCCCCCGCGTGGTCACCGCGCTGCACTCGGCGGGCCTGCCGCCGGGGAGCAGGATCGTCCTGGAGAAACCCTTCGGTGAGGACCTCGACAGCGCACGGGAGTTGAATCGATTGCTGGCCGAACTGGTCCCGGAGCAGGCGGTGTTCCGGGTGGACCACTTCCTGGCCATGACGACCGTGCAGAACGTGCTCGGCAGCAGGCTCGCCAACCGGGTGCTGGAACCCCTGTGGAACAGCACCCACATCGCCGAGGTGGAGATCGTCTGGGACGAGAGCCTCGCACTGGAGGGCCGGGCCGGCTACTACGACCGGGTGGGGGCCCTGAAGGACATGGTGCAGAACCACCTGCTCCAGGTGCTCTGCCTGGTCGCCATGGAGCCGCCGGTCACGCTCGGCGAACGGGATCTGCGCGACCGCAAGGTGGACGTGCTGCGCTCGGTGCGGCTGCTGACCGAGTACGACGTGGTGCACCGCACCCGCCGCGCCCGCTACGCGGCGGGGCGGATCGACGGCCGCGAGGTGCCCTCGTACGCGGACGAGGAGGGTGTGGACCCGCGGCGCGGCACCGAGACGTTCGCCGAGGTGGAGCTGGAGCTGGACAGCTGGCGCTGGGCGGGCACGACGTTCCGGCTGCGCAGCGGCAAGGGACTGCGCGACGACCGCAAGGAGGTGGCGGTGCGGTTCCGGCCGGTGCCCCATCTGCCGTTCGGGCACAGCGGGGAGGTGGTGCCCAATGTGCTGCGCTTCGGTCTGGAGCCGGAGGGTCTGACGCTGGACCTGATGGGCACGGGGTCCCGGGCCGGGCACCTCACCGAGCTGGAGCTGTCCGCGCGGCTGGAACCGGGCGAACTTCCGGCCTACGGGAGGCTGTTGCTGGACGTCCTGCGGGGCGATCCGGCGCTGTCCATCCGCGGCGACGAGGCGGAGGAGGCCTGGCGGGTGCTCACACCGGTCCTCTCGGCCTGGGAGCGCGGGCTCGTACCGCTGGAGGAGTACCCGGCGGGTTCGGACGGGCCCGCGCCCCGGCACGCCTACGGTCCCGGGCCGGTGACCAGGGACGCCCTGCTGCACGAGGAGACGGTGCTGCACACGTCGGGCGAAACCGGCGGCAGGCCGTGAGGGGAGGGCGGCGCGATGCGTCGTGAACCGGGACGACGGCCGCCGTGCGTCGTCGTGATCGGGGTGGCCGGGGTGGGCAAGACCACGGTGGCCCGGCTGCTTTCCGGGCGGCTGGAGGTGCCGTTCGCCGAGGCGGACGACTTCCACTCGCCGCGCAGCATCGCCAAGATGTCGGCCGGTGTGCCGCTCACGGACGCCGACCGGCAATCCTGGCTGGAGTCGATCGGCGACTGGCTGCGCGAGCGCGACGAGGCGGCGACGGGTGGTGTGGTGCCCTGCTCCGCGCTGCGCCGCCGCTACCGCGACACGCTGCGATCGGCCTGCCCGGACGCCTTCTTCGTCCATCTGACGGCCGACCACGAGGTGGTGGGGCGGCGGCTGGGCGGACGCGCCGGCCATTTCATGCCGCGCACGCTGCTGGAGTCGCAGGAGGAGACGCTGGAACCGCTGGAGCCGGACGAGCGGGGAATCACGGTGGACGCGGGCCCGGCTCCCGAGGCCGTCGTCGAGGCGGTGCTGGCACGCATGGCCGGCGCCGACGGCTGACCGGCGGGTCCGGGTCCGGGTGCGGCGCCGGGACCCGCCGTTGGGGTACGGGTCAGCAGCCGCCGCAGTTGTAGTAGAGGGCGTCCCAGTGGTTTCCCTCGTCGGCGTAGACGTTGCCGGAGGCCGAGGTCCACATCGGGTAGCCGTCGCCTCGCAGACCCGAGTAACTGAAGTTGTTCTTGATGTAGTTGGTGACGCAGGTGTTCTTGCCGTAGTCGAGCTTGTAGCCGTTCCAGTGGGAGTAGGTGCCGGAGGCGTGCCCGGTCTCGGTGCCGCCGGTGATGTTCAGGGCGCAGCCGCTGGCGCGCTTGAGGGTCTGGGCGCCCTGGGCGGTGGCCAGGTTGAGCTGGTCGAACGACGTACAGGTCGAGTTGTTGCGGTCGGAGCAGTTGCCGGACGAGGACCAGGTGATGCCGACGTCGCGGAACATCTGGGTCGCCGTGGCTTGGCTGATCTTGGTGACCGCGAAGGCGTCGGTGGCGGTGCCGACGACGGCGACGCCGGGAGCGACGACGAGGGCGAGTGCGGTCACTGCGGAGCGGACCTTCATGGGGAGCCTCCTGCGGATGGCCAGGCTTCTTGTGTGTCGGCTGTGCAGGTGGTGCCACGAGATGATGGCAGAGAGCCGCACGGATCGGCCAGCCCCCGCCACCGTCATCACTTCGGTTTCACCCGTGAACGCCCCTGTCGGCGAGGTCCGTTGGCGCCGTGGTCCGGAGCCGCGCCCCCTTCGTGACGGCGCGGTGTGCCGTGACCTTCTGCACCAGCCCGTAGGCCAGTACGACCAGCAGGGCGTGCGGTTGGTCCGGCAGTGCGCGGACGACGACGACCGCGCCGACGCCGACGTTGCTCATGCCGCAGGCCAGGGTGACCGTGGTGGCGGAGCCGGGCGGCAGGCGCAGCGCGCGGGCGGTGAGCGAGCCGCTCTGGAAGGCGAGGCGGCACACGGCCCATCCGACGGCGGCGCAGAGCACGATCACCGTCCAGGACTCCCGGCGCAGCACGGGTACCGCGGCGGTCGCGTTGACGTACGTCAGCGCGAGCATCACCGTCGTCGCCACCACCGGCGCCCGCTCCGCCAGGCGTCCGGCGACGGCGGCCGGGGTGAGCCCCCGGGCCAGCAGGCCGGCCGCGCACGGCAGGGCGACGGCGGCGGTCAGCAGGGTGCGCGTCTGGCCGGAGGCGCCGTGGACCAGCGCCCGCGCCCTGGCCGTCGCCGGCAGGACGTCGCCGAGCAGGCCCAGGGTCGCGGGCATGGTGAGCGGGCTGAGCAGCGCCGAGAGGAGGACGACGGCGAGCAGCGCGGTGACGTCGCCGTCCCGGCCGATCCAGACGGTCGCGGCGGCGGCCACGGGGGCCGCCGTGATCAGGGCCACGGCGCCGGCCAGGCTCCCGGCCAGTTCCTGGCGTCCGAGGGCGGACAGCGCGAGGGCGGTGGCGGGGGCCAGGAGGAAGGCCGTCAGCAGATGCGCGGCCAGCCCGGCGATCAGGGCCGTCGGCCGGCGGACGGCGGCCAGGGCCCGGGCCGGGGGTACCTGGAAGGCGGCGGCGAACAGGATGAGGAACAGGGCGCAGGCGGAGACGTCGAGGCGCAGGCCGTGGAGGCCGAGCGTGGCCGTGCGCAGGCGGGTGCCGGGGGCGGGCAGCAGCAGGGCGAGCAGGTGGCAGACGAGGACCAGCGGGCCCAGGCGCCGGTGGAGCCAGGCGGCCGGCCGCCGGTCGTGGGGGGTGGGAGCGGGCATGCGCGTTTCCTTGGTGTGCGGGCGCACCGGCGGCCCGCCGGGACACGCGGACGTCGTCGTGCCAAGCGGTGGGGTGCGCGGGAAGGGGGAGCGAACGGCCGACGCTCCGTGCCGGCGCTCCCTCGGCAGCGCTTCCGGACGGCCCGCGACGGCCCGTCGGCACGGCGGTGTGTCCCGGAAGGGCGGCGGCTCGGTCCCCCAGGGACCGTCCGGTATGCGAGTGGGCGAGGACGGCCGGCACGCGGCGTCAGGGCTCCTACACCCTCAGCAGCACTTCCGGACGGCCCTCGGGAGCCCGTGGACACGGCGGCGCGCTCCCGGGTGGCAGCGGGTCGGCCCGGCGCGGGCGGTGGTCGGCGGGTGCCGCGGCCACCGGAGCCGGGGCCGGGGCGGAGGCGGTGAGCGCCTTGCCGCCCCGGCAGTGCCGGCCGTGGACACCCGGGGGTTTCGGCACGTCGGCCGCGGCGGCCCGGGGCGCGGCCGAGGAGGGCAGCCGGGGCGCGGCCGAGGCGAGCGGCCTGAGCGACGGGTCGGGGGCGGCACCGGCCAGGCTCCGCATGCGCGGGCATCCGCCGAGCGCGGCACCGAGGACGGCGCAGGCGAGGACGCACGCGAGGAGGGTCAGCCAGGCGGCGCGCCCGCGCATCCGCGTCCTCCCCTCTCCTCGTCCAGTGGAGCACTCCGGACGTTAGGCACCGCAGGGGCGGGGCGCATCGTGCCTCGCCCGCAGGGCACGCGAGGGGGTGACGGGTCGACCCGTAAGGGTCAACAACAGGCGTTGGCGGTGCGGACCTTGCCTCTCGGGCAAATACCCGCCCGGGTATTTGACCCTCCCCTCCGAGTCGTCCTAACTTCGGCCTCACGCAAACCCCCCGGGGTATTTGAGCAGGCAACCAAACGGGCCTCAGGGCCGGAAGGGAAGGACCCCCACCATGGTCGCCAGTCCCCTCTCCAGTGGCGAGACGATCGCCGGCCGGCACCGCGTCGTCATCATCGGCGGCGGCAGCGCCGGCATCAGCGTCGCCGCCCGGCTGCGCCGCGCCGGCGTCCGGGACATCACGCTCGTCGAACCCTCCGACAGCCACTGGTACCAGCCCTTGTGGACCCTGGTCGGCGGCGGCCAGGCGTCCCTGCGCAGCACCCGCCGCGCCGAGGCCGCGGTCGTACCGGACGGCGTGCGGTGGATACGCCGGCACGCCCTCGCCGTCGACCCCGACGCGCGCACGGTCGCCCTCTCCGGAGGTGCGGAACTCGCCTACGAGTACCTGGTCATGGCCCCCGGGCTGCAACTGGACTGGGACGCCGTGCCCGGTCTCGCCGAGGCGGTGGGTCACGACCGGGTGTGCAGCAACTACGCGCCCGAGTACGCCCCGCGCACCTGGGACCTGATCAAAAATATGCGCTCCGGCACGGCCGTCTTCACCCACCCGGCCACCCCGTTGAAGTGCGGCGGGGCACCACAGAAGATCGCCTACCTGGCGGCCGACCACTGGCGCAGGCGCAAGGTCCTGGACCGCGTCCGGATCATCCTCGTGATACCGGACGCCACACTGTTCAAGGTGCCCGAGTGGGGCCGCGTCCTGGAGCAGGTGGCCGACCGGTACGGCATCGAGGTGCGGCTGCGGTCCGAGATGACCGCCGTGCACGGCGACCGGCGCGAGGTCGTCATCACCGACCACGCGAGCGGCCGCGAGGAGACCGTCTCCTACGACCTGCTGCACGCCGTGCCGCCGCAGAGCGCGCCCGACTGGGTCAAGACCGGCCCGCTCGCCGATCCCGCGAGCCCCCTGGGGTTCGTCGCCGCGGACCGGCACACCCTGCGACACCCGCGCCACCCCGAGGTGTTCGCGCTCGGCGACGTGGCCAACCTGCCGACCTCGAAGACCGGCGCGGCCGTGCGCAAGCAGGCCCCGGTGGTGGCCGCCAACCTGCTCGACGCCATGCGCGGCAGGCGGCCGGAGCACCGGTACGACGGCTACACCTCCTGCCCGCTGGTGACCGCCCGCGACCGGATGCTCCTCGCCGAGTTCGACTACGACCTCAAACCCTCCCCCACCTTCCCGCTGATCGACACCTTCAAGGAGCGGCGCGACATGTGGGTCTTCAAGCGGTACGCGCTCCCGCAGATCTACTGGCGCGGGATGCTGACCGGCCGCCTGTGACCGCCCGGCCCGAGCCGCCGCCGGCCGGGCACGACACGGTACCCGGAATACCCCCGGGGGTACTCGTGTTACCTTGATATACCCCGGGGGGTAATTCGGCAAAGGGAGTGACTCCGTGTTCTTCATCGACACCATCGAGCTGGAGGGCCTCGGGAACCGCAGCTATCTGGCCGGCGGGCGGGAGGCGGCCGTGGCGGTGGACCCGCCGCGCGACGTCGACCAGGTACTCGCCGCGGCGGCGCGGCGCGGGGTCCGGATCACGCACGTGGTGGAGACCCACATCCACAACGACTACGTCACCGGCGGCCTGGAGCTGGCCCGGCTGACGGGCGCCGCCTACCTGGTGCCGGCCGGTGCACGGGTGTCGTTCGCCCGGGTGCCGGTGTCCGACGGCGACACCGTCACCGTCGAGGGCGAACTGGAGTTGCGCGCGGTCGCCACGCCCGGCCACACCCCGCACCACACCTCCTATGTCCTGCGCGAGCAGGGGCGCCCGGTGGCGGCGTTCACGGGCGGTTCCCTGCTGATCGGCACGGTGGGCCGGCCCGACCTGGTCGAGCCCCGGCTGACCGAGCGGCTGGCCCGGGCCCAGCACGCCTCCGCGCACCGGCTCGCCACGGAGCTGCCGGACGAGACGTCGGTGCTGCCGACGCACGGCTTCGGCAGCTTCTGCTCCTCCGCGCAGGCCGAGGGCGACGCCACCACCATCGGCAAGGAGAAGTCGGTCAACGCGGCGCTCACCACCGACGTGGACTCGTTCGTGGCCCGGCTGCTCGCCGAGCTGGACGACGTCCCCGCCTACTACACGCACATGGGTCCGGCCAACGCCGCGGGTCCGGCGCCGGTGGACCTCACCGCGCCGGCCGTCGCCGACGCCCGGGAGATCGGCGACCGGCTCGCGGCCGGCGAGTGGGTCGTGGACCTGCGCAACCGGGTGGCGTTCGCCGAGGGCCATGTCGCCGGATCCTTCAACTTCGAGGCCGACGGCAAGCTCGCCACGTATCTCGCCTGGATGATCCCGTGGGGCAAGCCGGTGACCCTGCTCGCCGACTCCCCCGAGCAACTGGCTTCCGCCCAGCGCGAGTTGATCCGGGTCGGCATCGACCGGCCCGCGGCCGCCGCGACCGGCGCGCCCCAGGAGTGGGTCGCCGGGGGCGACGCCCTCGTCTCCTTCCCGCGCTCCACCTTCGCGGGCCTGGCCGAACGCGGCACGGACGGCGTCGTCGTCCTGGACGTACGCCGCGACTCCGAGCGGGGCAGCGGGTACATAGCGGGCTCGGTGCACATCCCGGTCCACCAGCTGCACCAGCGGCTGGACGAGGTACCGGCGGGCACCGTGTGGGTGCACTGCGCCGGCGGGATGCGGGCCGCCATCGCCGCCTCCCTGCTGCACGCCGCCGGGCGGGACGTGGTGGCCGTGGACGACGGCTTCGACTCGGCCACCGAGGCGGGTCTGACCGTGGTGACCGGCTGAGCCACTCCCCCAGCCCGCACCAGGCGGGCCCTGCCGTCGTCGGCACGACTGGCCCCCGCCCGGCAGACCTGTACGGCCTGCCGGGCGGGGTGTTCTCCGGCGGCTTCCCCGGTTTACGGCTCGATGCCGCCCGCGAGGGTGCCGCTCACGTACACCGTCACCCTGCTGGCGTCGGCGTACGCGGTGTTGGTGGCGTAGCTGTAGTCGTCACTCTCGTTGAAGTTCGACCAGTCCGTCTTGTTGATCCGGCTCTGGATGTCACCGGTCGACGCACCCGCGGCAAGGCTGCCCGCGCCGGAGGTGAACCCGATCTCCACGTAGTGGTCCGCGCCCGCCTTCGGCGAGGACAGGGCCACGACCTTCTGCGTGACGTTCGAGCAGCCGACGGCCGCGTAGTCGCACCACGCGCTGAAGGTGGAGGCACCGCTGTCACCGGTGAAGTAGTAGCGGATGGTCACCTTCGACAGGTCCACCGCGCTGCTGCCGGTGTTGACCACCTTCAGACCCGGCTTGATCTGGTTGTCACCCGGCGCCGAGTCGTTGTTCTTGTACTGCACCTTCACCGCACCCGTACCCGGAGTGCCACCACCACCGGACGCCGCCGTGGTCGCCGTCACCGCGCTCGACGCCGCCGACACATTGCCCGCCGCGTCCTTCGCCTTCACCGTGTACGAGTACGACGTCGACGCCGACAGCCCCGAGTCGGTGTACGACGTGGACGTGGTGCTGCCCACCTTCGTGGACCCCCGGTACACGTCGTACCCGGTGACCCCCACGTTGTCCGTGGACGCCGTCCACTTCAACGACACACTCGAACTCGTCGTCCCCGACACCGTCAGACCCGTCGGCGCGGAAGGCGCCGTCGTATCGGTGCCGCCACCGGGCGGGTTGCCGCCGGAACCGCCGAGGGCGGTCTGGACGGCGGCGTACGCGGGCTTCTGCTGGAGGTTCTCGTCGTAGAGGCAGGCGGCGCCCTGTCCCTGGAAGGTGCTCGGCACCCAGGAGTACTTGTCGTCGAAGTCCCACACGGTGATGCCGACGCACCGGGAGACGGCGAGGCAGGCGTTGGTCACCTGGCGGTAGTAGTCGGCCTGGGTCGCCAGTTTGGTGCTGTCGGCGGGCATCTCCATGCGTACGTCCAGCTCGGTGAACGCGACGTCGAGCCCCAGGTCGGCGAAGCGCTGGAGGTTCTGCTGCATGTTCGAGGGGAACGAGTACTGGATCGCGAGGTGCCCCTGGAAGCCGATGCCGTCCAGCGGCACGCCCTGCTTCTTCAGATCGCTGGCCAGTTGGTACATGGCGTCGGCCTTGGCGCCGCTGCCGTCGATGTTGTAGTCGTTGATGTACAGCTTGGCGCCCGGGTCGGCGGCGTGCGCGGTCCTCAGCGCGTCCGCGATGTAGTCCTTGCCCATGGCGTTGTAGAAGGCGTCGGTCCGGTAGGTGCCGTCGTCGTTGAACGGCTCGTTGACCACGTCCCAGGCGTAGACCTTGCCCTTGTAGTGGGAGGCCTCCTTGGTGATGTGGTTCTCCATGGCCGCCTGTACCTGGCCGGCCGGAAGGTTGCTCACCCAGCTGGGCAACTGGCTGTGCCAGACCAGGTTGTGGCCGCGCACCTGCTGGTTGTGGGCCTGTGCGAAGGAGACGATCGCGTCGCCGCCGCTGAAGTTGAACTGGCCCTGCGACGGCTCCGTGGTGTCCCACTTCATCGAGTTGCCGGGCGTGATCGAGCCGAACTCGCTGCCCAGTACGGCGGTGTAGGACGAGTCGTTGAGTTCCGAGTTGTCGGTGGCGGAGCCGAAGTAGCGGCCCTGCGCCTGCGCCAGCTGGTCCAGGGTGGCGCCCTGGGCGACGGCGGCCGGAGCGGTTCCGACGGCGAGCAGGCCGAGTCCGGCGGTGGCCAGGGTGGCCAGCGCGACCGCCAGCCCCCCACCACGCATGGGATGCAGAAGGGATCTCACCGCTGTCTCCTCGTCAGTTCGGTTCCGTGCCGCCCGCGAGGCTGCCGTTGACGTACACGGTCACCTTGGTGGCGTCGGCGTAGGCGGTGTTGGTGGCGTAGCTGTAGTCGTCGGACTCGCTGAAGTTCGACCAGTCGCTCTTGTTGATCCGGGCCTGGATGTCACCGGTCGACGCACCCGCCGCGAGGCTGCCCGCGCCGGAGGTGAACCCGACCTCCAGGTAGTGGTCCGCGCCCGCCTTCGGCGAGGACAGGGCCACGACCTTCTGCGTCAGGTTCGAGCAGCCGACCGCCGCGTAGTCGCACGACGTGGTGAAGGAGGACGACCCGCTGTCACCGGTGAAGTAGTAGCGGATGGTCACCTTCGACAAGTCCACCGCGCTGCTGCCGCTGTTGACCACCTTGAGGCCAGGCTTGATCTGGTTGTCGCCGGGGGCGCTGTCGTTGTTCTTGTACTGCACCTTCACCGCGCCCGTACCCGGAGTGCCACCACCACCGGACGCCGCCGTGGTCGCCGTCACCGCGCTCGACGCCGCCGACACATTGCCCGCCGCGTCCTTCGCCTTCACCGTGTACGAGTACGACGTCGACGCCGACAGCCCCGAATCCGTGTACGACGTGGACGTGGTGCTGCCCACCTTCGTCGAGCCCCGGTACACGTCGTAACCCGTGACCCCCACGTTGTCCGTGGACGCCGTCCACTTCAACGACACACTCGAACTCGTCGTCCCCGACACCGCCAGACCCGTCGGCGCGGACGGCGCCGTCGTGTCCGAACCGCCACTGGAGCCCTTCTGGCTCGCGGAGAACGAGAAGCTGTTGCTGGCCAGGCCCTGGCCGCCCTGCCAGATCTCGAAGCCGGCCTCGGCGTCGATCAGGTAGTGCGCGGGGTTGATGGAGCCGCGCGCCACCGCGTCGTCGATCAGGGCCTTGACGTCGAGGTTGCTGAACGAGGTGCCGCCGCCCTGGAGGACGTAGGAGATGATCTTCCAGGAGGTCTGCTGGCCGGTCCACACGTCCCAGCCGTGGCCGGCGACGTTCGTGGTGGCGGTCTTGCTGCCGAAGGGCTGGACGCCGCCGCGGCTGTTGAGCCAGATCATCACCTCGGTGCCGTCCGGCTGGTCGTCCGTGGTCGGCGTCGAGTTGAACCAGAGGTCGTACGCGACGTCATAGGCACCGGACGCGGGCTGCGTGGTCGACCAGGAGGTGGTCGAGCTGCCCAGCTGGCTGACCTGGATGGGCAGTCCGCTGCCGGTGGTGCAGGCGCCCCAGTGGCAGCCCTTGTAGATCGACGGGTAGGTGGCCGGGGCGCCGTTGGTGGGCACGCTGAGGTTCGCCTGGGTGACGGTCCACGCGCCCGTCGAGTCGTCGACGCTCACGCACTGCGTGTCCGACGAGTTCCATTCGTTCTGCTGGTAGATGTACTCCCCGCCCCGCACGGACGTGGTTCCCCACTGCGTGCAGTCCGTCGTCGTACTGGCCGACGCCGGCTGGCTGACGGCCATGAGCGCACCGAGCAGCAGGACGGCCATGGTGCCCGCCCAGGCGGCCGCGCGCAGCCGTCTCCACGATGACAGCATGTGTGGTCTCCTTCTTTCCTTGGCGGATCAGGGCTCGGTGCCCCAGGCGAGGGTTCCGTTGACGTACGCGGTCACCTTGCCGGCGTCCGTGTAGGCGGTGTTCCTGCCGTAGCTGTAGTCGTCGCTCTCGCTGAAGTTCGACCAGTCGCTCTTGGCGATCCGGCACTGGACGTCACCGCTCGACGCGCCCGCGGCGAGGCTCCCGGCGCCGGAGGTGAACCCGACCTCCAGGTAGTGGTCCGCGCCCGCCTTCGGCGAGGAGACGGCGACCACCTTCTGGGTGACGTTGGAGGCGCCGACCGCCGCGTAGTCGCACCAGGTGCCGTAGGTGCTCGCGCCGCTCTCGCCGGTGAACCAGTAGCGCAGGGTGACGGCGGACAGGGACAACGGGCTCGTACCGGTGTTGATCACCTTCAGGCCCGGCTTGATCTGGTTGTCGCCCGGCGCCGAGTCGTTGTTCTTGTACTGCACCTTGACCGCCCCGGTGGGGTTGCCGCCGGAACCGGCCTTGGTGGTGGCGGTGACCGCGCCGGAGGCCGCCGAGACGTTGCCCGCGGCGTCCTTCGCCCGGACCGTGTAGGAGTACGCCGTCGCCGCCTTGAGCCCCGAGTCGGTGAACGAGGTGGTGACCGCGCTGCCGGCCAGGGTCGTGCCCCGGTAGATGTCGTAGCCGGCCACGCCCACGTCGTCCGTGGACGCCGTCCAGGTCAGCGAGACGCTGGTGTCCGTGGTCGCCGCAACCGCGAGGTTCGTCGGAACGGTCGGCGGGGTGGTGTCACCGGTGCCGCCGCCTCCCCCGGTGCCGACGATCAGCTCGGCGTACACGGCGTACGCCATGGCGATGTCGGCCTGCGCCCAGAAGCGGTGGTAGACGAAGGTGGGCGCCGCCCCGCCGTCCAGATACGCCTGGACCTTGGGCCAGTCCGGGTCCTTCTTGTACCAGGTGCGAATGGAGAGGAACGTGGAGTTGGCGTTGACCGGGTCGCCATTGGGCATCTTGCCCGACCAGCCGGACGGCACGTAGACCGGATCGCCGAACCGGCTGTAGTCCGTGCGGGTCTCCGGTGTGGTGATGCCCTTGGCGTCGGCGAGGGTCGCCATCGCGTCCAGCAGCTTCTTGGCGAGGGCGGCGGAGGCGGTGTCACCGGACTTGGCCGCGTAGTAGGTGAGCGTCTTGACGTAGGCGGCGGCCACCCCGGTGTCGTTGCCGTGGTCCACGACCGTCACGTGCAGGCTCTTGTTGCCGGACGGGCTGCTCGGGTTCCAGGTGTCCGGCTGTCCGCTCCAGTTCAGGGTGCCCGGGATCTTGAAGTCGGTGGCGGTGACCGTGGTCTCGGAGATGGCCCAGGCCACCCACTTGTCGAGGACGGCCTTCGCGGTGGCGTTGCCGGTCACGTAGTAGTACTCCGCGACGCGCTCCAGCGACCAGCACTGGAAGCCGAACCAGTTGTTGCTCGGCGGGTCGTGGTAGACCGGCTGCCAGTCGTAGGCCATGCCGTAGAACGTCGGGGTGCCCGCCGGCGGGGTGCCGTACTGCCCGTTCCAGCTGTTGGTCGCGCCGCCCGCGATGGCGCCCTCGGCGGACTGCAGCCACTGGTAGAACTCCAGTTGGCGCTGGAGGCTGGTGGACCAGTCGCTCTTGGCGGTGGGCGACTTCGGGGTGAGGCTCGGCACGTTGGCCAGCGCCCAGGCGGCGAGCGGGTTCTGGTAGCCCTGGTGGGCGCTGCCGTCGCCGATCCGCCAGGCCCAGCCGCCGCCCGGTTCCGCACCGCCCCAGGCGTAGTACCAGGCCAGCAGGTAGTGCTCGGAGTCCCGCCCGGTGCCGGCGGCACAGCTCTTCGGGTCGGTGCAGTTGCCGATCTTCTTGAAGTACTTGTCGAACAGGGCGTACCGCAGGTAGTCGCCCATCTTGGCGGCCTTGGCGACGGAGGCGGAGATCGCCGACTGGTTGCCCTGGGCGGTGGCCCACCGGAAGGCCCAGTACGCCGCCTGCACCGCGCGGGCGTCGGCGTCGGGGGCGTTGGTGTACTTCCACTGCTGGGAGTAGGCGCTGTCCTTGACGAACAGGTCGAGGTAGCCGTTCGTCCCGCCGTACTTGAACAGGTCGGTCGTCGGCTGCGGGATGGTCTCCCACACCGACTCCTGGGCGCCGCGCTGATAGCTGTTGATGTACGACGGTCCCGACGCGGTCGGCCCGTTCTCCGCCCCGGTGCCCGGGGTGTTGCCGTAGCCGTAGACGTTGTCGACGTCCAGCAGCCAGTGCATCCCGTAGATGTCCGGGGTGCCGTAGGCGGAGTTCAGCTCGCTCGCGATCGGATCCTGGCCGGAGGTGACCGAACTGTCCAGTGCGGAGGGGTACTTGTTGACGTCCGGCCACTCGGGGATGTAGGTCGCCGGGCTGGCCGCGTTGTAGGAGCCGTTGCTCGGCTGGTCGTTGTGGGTGGGGATGATGTACTTCTCGGCCGTGGCCCAGGCGTTGTTGAACGGCGTCCAGTCGGCGGTCACCCGGCCGTAGGTGGCCTCCAGCCAGAACCAGTAGCTGAACGCCTCCGAGGTGGTCTGGTGGCCGTGGTCGGGGGCCTCGACGATCAGTGTCTCCACGCAGTGGTACGGGATGCCGTCGGGGCTGAAGTAGCCGTTCGCCGGGTCCTTGATCTTCTTGTACTGGGTCAGAAAGGCCGTGGTGTACGGGTCGTCGGCGACGGCCGTCGGGGACGTGGCGGCCTTCGCGGAGGGCGTCGCGCTGGCGAGCGTGGGCGAGACGGCCGCCCCGAGCAGGGCTCCGCCGACCGCGGCGGCGAATCGCCTGCGGGATATGCCGGAGGCGGACATGGTTTCTCCTCAAGGGAATCGGGGGGATCCGCCGGACGCGGGAGTTCGGGGAGACGGTCCGGCGGGAGCGGAGGGAGCCGGAGCATGGCGCCACCCCTGATGGGCGCCATGCTCCGGGACCCGGCCGCGGCCCGGAGCGGGGCGGGCGGGGCGGGGCGGCCGGGTTGCTTCGCGGTTGCCTCGGTTTACGGCTCGACGCCGCCCGCGAGGGTGCCGCTCACGTACACCGTCACCTTGCTGGCGTCGGCGTACGCGGTGTTGGTCGCGTAGCTGTAGTCGTCGGACTCGCTGAAGTTCGACCAGTCGCTCTTGTTGATCCGGGCCTGGATGTCACCGGTCGACGCGCCCGCGGCAAGGCTCCCGGCGCCGGAGGTGAACCCGATCTCCACGTAGTGGTCCGCGCCCGCCTTCGGCGAGGACAGGGCCACGACCTTCTGCGTGACGTTCGAGCAGCCGACCGCCGCGTAGTCGCACGACGTGGTGAAGGTGGAGGCGCCGCCGTCACTGGTGAAGTAGTAGCGGATGGTCACCTTCGACAGGTCCACCGCGCTGCTACCGGTGTTGACCACCTTGAGGCCCGGCTTGATCTGGTTGTCGCCGGGGGCGCTGTCGTTGTTCTTGTACTGCACCTTCACCGCACCCGTGCCCGGGGTGCCACCACCACCGGACGCCGCCGTGGTCGCCGTCACCGCGCTCGACGCCGCCGACACATTGCCCGCCGCGTCCTTCGCCTTCACCGTGTACGAGTACGACGTCGACGCCGTGAGCCCGGAGTCGGTGTAGGACGTGGACGTGGTGCTGCCCACCTTCGTGGACCCCCGGTACACGTCGTAACCGGTGACCCCCACGTTGTCCGTGGACGCGGTCCACTTCAGCGACACGCTCGAACTGGTCGTCCCGGACACCGTCAGACCCGTCGGCGCGGAGGGCGCCGTGGTGTCCGAGCCGCCACCGGGCGGGTTGCCGCCGCCGGAGACGGGCGGGTAGGCGTTCTGCAGCAGTTGCTGGAACTGGGCGGAGAACCAGTGGCCGGCCACCGGCGCGTTCGGCAGGGCGCCGGTCGGGTTGTTGCCGTTGCGGGCGTTGCCCCCGTAGGTGGGGTCACACATCTGGTCGAAGCCCTTGCCCTCGTTGTTGTCGACGGGCTGGCTCGAACCGTCCGACTCCCCCGGCGGCTTGACCCACACGTAGGCGTCGATCCCGGAGGCGGGCGCCGCGGTCGGCCGCTCGCCGAGTCCCGCACCGCTCTGGTTGCACCAGTTGCCGGTGTGGAGACGGCGGTCGATCCGGCCGCCGTTGACGTAGTTGTCCACGGAGGTCGTCGGGCCGGGGCCGGTCGGCCGGGCGGAGCCGCCCCAGCCGTTGCGGGAGGTGTCGATCAGCATCCCGATACCGGAGTCGAAGCCCTTCGCCACCAGGGCGGTGCGCAGCGCCTGGGCGTACGACTGCTCGTCGACGTACTGGTTCCAGTCCACCCACTTGGACTGGCGCACCGTCGTGCCGTTGACGTTGTCGCTCACCTTGAAGTACGGCTCGACCGTCGCCGAGTAGTTGGCCGTGTTGGTGATGAAGCCCTGCACGTCGTTGACGGTGGCGCCGGCGGTGTTCGCGGCCTTGTAGAACTCGTCCACGGCGGGGCCGAGGTTGGTGTCCCAGCCCAGCCAGCCGTGGTGTCCCGCGTCGATGTAGTTGTACACGTTCGGGATCGCGCCCAGGTGGTTGAGCGCGTAGCCCACGCCGGTCTCGTAGTTGCCGTTCGCCTTCATGGTCTCGCACTGGGTCGTCGACCCGGCGCTGCCGCCCGCGTTGGTGACGATGTTCGGCAGCGAGTCGGGCTCGATGACGTTGACGATCCGCAGATTGGCGTAGGCCGGGTCGGCGAGGATCTTGGCGATCGGGTCGATGTACTCGGTCTCGTACCGCCCGATGTCGGTCGGGCCCAGCTCGCCGTTGGAGGCGAGGGCGGAGCAGTCCCGGCCGGGCAGGTCGTAGATGACCAGCGTGATCAGGTTGGCGCCCTGCGACACCGCCTTGTCCAGGTGGTCGCGCAACCCCATCTTGCCGCTGGTGCCCGAGATGGTCGAGATGCTGTCCAGCCACACGGCGGTCGGTGTGTTGGCGACCGCGCTGCCGCCGGGCTCCGCCGCGGCCTCGCTGGACCACTCCGGGTTCACATAACCCTTCGCGCCCACATAGGGGTTGTCCACCCGGGTGGCCGCCGAAGCGGTGGGCGCGTTGAGCGTCATGGCTAGCGCGGAGCTCAGCGCGAGCGCCGAGACCACCGCGAGACCGCGGGTGAGACGCGATCTGGGGGGATGCTTCTTCACCGGTGTTTCCTTCCGTGGGGTGTTTTGGCGCACGGCTGCACACCGACGCGCCGCCTTCAGGGGGAAGATCAGGGCTCGATGCCGCCCGCGAGGGTGCCGTCGAGGTACACGGTCACCTTGGTGGCGTCGGCGTAGGCGGTGTTGGTGGCGTAGCTGTAGTCGTCGGACTCGTTGAAGTTCGACCAGTCGCTCTTGTTGATCCGGGCCTGGATGTCACCGGTCGACGCGCCGGCCGCGAGGCTGCCCGCGCCGGAGGTGAACCCGACCTCCAGGTAGTGGTCCGCGCCCGCCTTCGGCGAGGACAGGGCCACGACCTTCTGCGTCAGGTTCGAGCAGCCGACCGCCGCGTAGTCGCACGACGTGGTGAAGGAGGACGACCCGCTGTCACCGGTGAAGTAGTAACGGATCGTCACCTTCGACAAGTCCACCGCGCTGCTACCGGTGTTGACCACCTTCAGACCCGGCTTGATCTGGTTGTCACCCGGCGCCGAGTCGTTGTTCTTGTACTGCACCTTCACCGCGCCCGTACCCGGAGTGCCACCACCACCGGACGCCGCCGTGGTCGCCGTCACCGCGCCCGACGCCGCCGACACGTTGCCCGCCGCGTCCTTCGCCTTCACCGTGTACGAGTACGACGTCGACGCCGACAGCCCCGAATCCGTGTACGACGTGGACGTGGTGCTGCCCACCTTCGTCGAGCCCCGGTACACGTCGTAACCGGTGACCCCCACGTTGTCCGTGGACGCCGTCCACTTCAACGACACACTCGAACTCGTCGTCCCCGACACCGTCAGACCCGTCGGCGCGGACGGCGCCGTCGTATCGGTGCCGCCACCGGGCGGGTTGCCGCCGCCGGAGCCGAAGCCGGGCGCCTTGACGGACGTCAGATAGCCGTCCTTGACGGTGTCGACCGTCGACCAGTCGTCCTTGAGGATGCCGCCGGTGTCACCGGAGTCGGGGTTCAGGCACCAGAACGTCCACTGGAAGCTGTCGGCGCCGTACTGCGAGGTCGGGCGGAGGTAGTCGACCAGCGCCTTCAGCCAGGTCTGGTCGACGGCCGACTGGAGCGTCGTGCCGAACTCGCCCACCCAGACGGGGGCGATGTTGTTCTTGAACAGGTAGCCCCAGTGCTTGTCCCAGATCCCCGGCATGTTGTTCGGGAAGGACGGGTCGCTGAACCAGGGCTGGTTGGAGACGCTGGTGGCGTAGTCGTGGGCCGAGTAGACGACGCGGTTGGCGACGTCGAGCCGGACCGGGTAGGTGCCGGCGCCCTCCAGGTTGCCGCCCCACCAGGTGGAGTCGCCGTTGTAGGTCTGGATGCCCTCGACGAAGATCAGCATGTTGGGGTTGGCCGACAGCACGGCGTTGCCGCCGCGTTCGGCCGCCAGCCGCCAGTCGGTGCTGGTGTCACCACAGCCCCAACAGGCCGGGTCGTGCGGCTCGTTGTGCAGGTCGATGCCGATGACCGTGGGATTGTTGGCGTACCGGCTCGCCAGCGTCTTCAGGTTGGCGAGCCAGGTCGACTCCGGGACGCTGCTGGTGTACCAGAGGGCGCTCTGGCCACTCGAGTCCGGCCGGTGCCGGTCGAGGATGACCTTCAGGCCGATCCGGCCCGAGTAGTCGACGATCTTGTCCAGCACGCCCAGCGAGTCAAGGCCCTGCAGGTCGGCGTTCTTGCCGCTGGAGAAGTCGATGCTTTCCGGCATGGTGCCCGACTTGAAGATGTCGTCGGAGTACGGAATGCGCAGCGTGTTGTATCCGAGCGAGGAGATCTGGTCGAGCATGCTCTTGTAGTCCCGTGACCACAGGCCGTGGACCACATGGTTCGATGTCTCGAACCCGAACCAGTTGATCCCGGCGATGCGCACCGGGTTCCCGTTCGCGTCCACGATCTGCCGGCCGCTGGTGTGCCAGTAGCCCGCTCCGGCCGTACTGGCTGCCCGAGCGGGCGCCGTGCTCGTCACGGCGGTCAGCAGAGCGAGCAGGATCGCGGCCACGGCGGCGAGCACCGTGAGCCGCTTCGGTGGGCCCAAGTCCGCAGGTCTCATAGCAGCCAACTCCCCTTCGTACGGCGTGCCCCCGTGCTGATTGACAGCTCTTCCTCACCGGTCGCCCGAGCGGGCTCCGGTGTGGTGCGCGTGCGGTGGTACTCGCCGGGACTCGCCGCATCCTCGGAAGGGACCGGAGGCTTCCGCCACTCGATGCCGCGGTGGTCAACTCCGGCGTGGTTCCAGGATGTTGAACGTGGGAGCGCTCCCAGCAAGTGAGGAAAGTAACAACTCGAAACACCGCTGTGAAGGGGCCGGGCGAAACGTGAGCGCAATGGCGTGTTCATGTCGCCCTAACGCCGACGGGGCGCCGCACGCCTACTCGTCGGTCACCGGCGCCCGGAACGACGGCGAACTCGCCGCATCCGGCGGCGATGCACCCGGGGACGGTGCGCCACGACCGGATCCGCGCGCCGGGCCGTCGAGGGCTCGACCGGTGCGCGACGGCGAAAGGAGGGCGCAAAAACCGCCATCCGGCACTTGCACACGGCTCCGCACGGCCGGCTGCCGGGCGTGCCGGACCGCGCGAGGCCGGGGGCAGGGGCGCCCGGGTACGCCTGAACGTCCCCACCGCGAGGACGAACATGGCCGGTTCCACGGTTGTGCTTCGTCCCGCCGCACCGAGGCCGCAGTCGATCGCGGCGGCACAGGAGATCTCCGGTTCGGCCTCCTGGCGTCCCACCGCCTGGCGATCGCACGGGTCCGGCCGTCGGACTGCGCCTCGCCCGGGGGCGCGCGGGCGCGGCTGCCGGCGGACGCGCTGGGCGGCACCTGGTGGGACAGGTCATGGACGGCCGTGGCGGGCGCCGCGTCCCCGTACCGGCCGGTCATGGCCGCGGCGACAGCGCGACGGGCGAGGGCGGCAGAAGCCGGTGGCGCCCGGCCCGATCTGCTCGCCGGGCGATCGGATCCCCGCGCGGGTCACCACGCGGGCCGGGGCTCCGAAGCATCTCGCCACGGGGCACGCCCAAGCTTCCCGGACCTGGCGCGCGACGGCCGGGGCCTTCCGGCCCGCGGTCTCACGCGGACTCGCGCCGCACCAGTTCCGTCGACAGCACCACATGGCGCCGGGGGCCGGTGCGGGACTCGATCTGCTCCAGCAGCACCCGGGCCATGGTGCGGCCCATGTCCTCGGTCGGCTGGCGCACGCTGGTGAGCGGCGGGTCCGCGTGCCGGGCCACCGCCGAGTCGTCGAAGCCGACCAGCGCCACGTCCTCGGGCACGCGCCGCCCCGACTGGCGCAGCACGTGCAGGGCGCCGCTGGCCATCACGTCCGAGGCGGCGAACACGGCGTCGATGCCGGGGTGCCGCTCCAGCAGGGCCCGCATGGCCGCGCGGCCGCCCTCCTCCGTGAAGTCGCCGTGGGCGACCAGCGAGGGGCCACGGCCGAGACCGGCGGCCTCCACGGCCTGGGTGTATCCGTCGAGCCGGCACCGGGCGACGTACATGTCCAGGGGCCCGGTGATGGTGGCGACGCTCCGCCGGCCGAGGGCGAGCAGGTGTTCCGCCGCCGACCGCGCGCCGCCGACGTTGTCGGCGTCGACGTAGGACATCCATTCGCGCTCCGAGCGGCGGCCGTTGAGCACCGTGGGCACCTGGAGCCGTTCCAGCAGGCTGGGCAGCGGGTCGTCCTCGTGCACCGACACCAGCAGCACGCCGTCGACCCGGCGGGCCTCCAAGTGCTGGGCGAGGCGCTGTCGTTCGCGGGGCGTGCGGATGAGGGTGAGCAGCAACTGCATGTCCGTGTCAGCCAGTTCGGTGCTCACACCGCGCACGATGTCCAGGAAGTACGGCTCGGCGCCGAGCCGGGTCTCCGACTCGGGGATGACGAGGGCCACCGCGTCCGTGCGGTCGGCGGCCAGCGCCCGGGCCGCACGGTTGGGCACGTACCCCAGCTCCGCGATCGCCGCCTCCACCGCCGCCCGCGCCTGGGCGCTGACATGCGGAGAACCGTTGACCACCCGGGACACCGTGCCCCGTCCGACACCGGCCCGCGCGGCGACCATCTCCAGCGTCGGCCGGCCGCCGCGCCCCCCGCCCGCAGCCATCACGCTTCTGCCCGTCACCATGGATGACAACCCGTCAGTCGCACCAACTCGGAGTGTTCGTTCCCTTGACACGCCTGCGGGAACAGTGGACCTTCATTATGCCTATCTGGGAGCGCTCCCAAGGGAGCGCTCCCAGATTTCCGCCGCCAGGATCGCGCCGGAACAGCGATCTCCCCTGTGAACGCCCCGTTCCGGAGGACCGCCGAACGCCAGGGCCCGCGGCCGCGGCGAGCGCCCGGCCGCACGGCGCCCGGCCCCGGCGCGGGGCCGCCATCCCTGAGAGGATGGACAGCGGATGTCGGCTCCCGACGTGCCCGGAGGTGCTCGTCATGCCGGAGGAACCGCGGCGGCCGAAGGCGGCGGCCGGGCGCCTGGCCCTGGCGCTGGAGGCGCTGGGCCGGTCGCCGGACGGAGCGGGGCCCGAAGAGCTGAGCACGCAGGTGCGGCAGCTGGCCCTCGGCCAGCGGCGGCTGCGCAGGCTTCTGGACGCGGTCGTGGCCATGAGCGAGGACATGGACCTGCGTGCCGTGCTCCGGCACATCGTGGAGGCGGCCACCGATCTGGTCGGAGCCCGGTACGGGGCGCTGGGGGTGCTCGGCTCGGACGGCGAGTTCGTCGATCTGATCACCGTGGGCGTGGACGAGGAGCGGATGCTGGCGGAGTCGGGGCTGCCGCAGGGGCACGGCCTGCTGGTCGGGCTGCTCGCGGACCTCAAGCCCATGCGAGTCGCCGACGTCGGCGCCGATCCCCGCTCGGTGGGCTTCCCGGTCGGCCACCCGATGATGACCACCTTGCTGGGAGTCCCGCTGATGGTGCGGGGCAGGGCGTACGGCAACCTGTATCTGGCGGACAAGAGCGACGGCGCGCCGTTCACCGATGACGACGAGGCCATCCTGACCGCGCTGGCCAGTGTGGCGAGCGTCAGTATCGAGAACGCCCGTCTGTACGAGGACCTCAAGCAGGCCGCGATGCACTTCCAGCTGCGCATGCTGCCCGAGCTGCCGGATCTGAGCCCGCTCGCGGTGGAGGTCCGCTACGAACCGGCCTCCGAGCTGCCCCGCCTCGGCGGGGACTGGTACGACGCGCTGACCCTGCCGGACGGTGCCGTCTGTCTCGTGGTCGGCGACGTCACCGGTCACGCGGTGGCGGCCGCCCCGGTGATGGGACAGATCCGCAACATGCTGCGCGCGCTGGCCTACGACCACGGCGGGCCGCCCAGCCTGGTCGTCACGAAGCTGGACCGCGCCCTGACGATGTTCACCGAGCCGCCCACGGCCACGCTGGTGCTCGCCCGGGTCGAGCACACCGGCGGGGAGTACGTCCTGCGCTGGAGCAACGCCGGGCACCCCCCGCCACTGCTGGTCGAGGCGGACGGCACGACCCATTTCCTCGCCCCGGCCCGCCACGGGCTCCCGGTGGGCGTCGAGCCTTCGTTCGGCCGCTACGACGACGAGCACCGGCTGCCGGCCGGGAGCACCCTGCTGCTGTTCACCGACGGGCTGGTGGAGCGCCGGGGCGAGGACATCGACGCGACCCTGGCCGAACTGGCCGACCAGGCCGCCCGGCTGGCCGGCGTCCCGTTGCGGCGGCTGTGCGCCGAGCTGGTCACGGGCCGCGGCCAGCTGTTCGACGACGACGTCACCCTGCTCGCCCTGCGGCTTCCCGGGGAGGACCCGGTCAGAACTTCGGGTCGGGCGACTGGGCCCTGACCAGCTGAGCGGCCTCGGCCTCCGATTCCACCGACGGCGGGGAGCCTTCCAGGGGCTTGTTGGCGGTCTCCTTCATGCACAGGACGGCGATGGCGCCCACCGCGGCGGCGATCACCGCGTAGTACGCCGGCACCAGGTTGGTGTGGTACACGCCGATCAGCGCGGTGATCACCAGCGGGGTCGTGCCGCCGAAGAGCGAGGTGGAGAAGTTGTAGGCGACCGAGAGCGAGCCGTAGCGCACATGGGTGGGGAAGATCGCCGGGAGCGCCGCCGACATGGTGCCCAGCATGGTCACCAGGGACAGGCCCAGCAGTAGCAGGCCCAGGACGATCAGGGCGACATCACCCTGCCGGATGAGCAGGAAGGACGGCACCGACAGGAAGAGGAAACCGAGCATCCCCGTCATGAGCAGCGGCTTGCGGCCGAAGCGGTCCGAGAGGCGTCCGACCTGGTTGATGACGCACATCTGGAGGACCATCACGATCAGCAGGATCAACAGGCCGTGATTGGTGTCGTAGCCCAGTTCGTCGGACAGGTACGTCGGCATGTACGACAGCAGCATGTAGTCGGTGACGTTGTACCCCGCGACGAGCGCGATGCACAGCAGCAGCGGGCGCCAGTGACGGGTGAAGATCTTGCCGAGGTCCGCCGCGGCCGACGTCTCCACGGAGTCGGCCGCCTCGGTCGCCTTGGCCAGGCCGCCCTCCAGCTTCTGGAAGGCGGGCGTCTCGTCCAGCTTGAGCCGCAGGTAGAGGCCGATGAAGCCGAGCGGCGCAGCGACCAGGAAGGGGACGCGCCAGCCCCAGTGCAGCATCTGCTCGTCGCTGAGGAAGCTGCTCATGGCGACGACGAGGCCGGAGGCTCCGACGTATCCGCCGAGTGTGCCGAACTCCAGGAAGCTGCCGAAGTAACCGCGCCGCTTGTCCGGCGCGTACTCCGCGATGAAGGTG
Organism: Streptomyces misionensis; assembly: GCF_900104815.1. NCBI lineage: Bacteria > Bacillati > Actinomycetota > Actinomycetes > Kitasatosporales > Streptomycetaceae > Streptomyces > Streptomyces misionensis. The sequence goes on along the minus strand of NZ_FNTD01000004.1, from coordinate 7,709,528 downwards.
GAGGCGCCGCCGTACTCCCCGCCGGTCGAGAAGCCCTGCACCAGGCGGAAGAAGATCAGCAGGGCCGGGGCCCACAGGCCGATGGTGGCGTGCGAGGGGATCAGGCCGATCGCGAAGGTGCCCAGCGCCATCATGATCATGGTGAGGGCGAGGATGGTCTTGCGGCCGATCTTGTCGCCGAGCGGCCCGAGGACCATGCCGCCGATGGGCCGCACCAGGAAGGCGACCGCGAACGTGGCGAAGCTGCTGAGCAACTGGGCCGTGTGATTGCCCGAGGGGAAGAAGACCTGGCCGAGAGTGGCGGCCAGATAGCTGTAGATGCCGAAGTCGTACCACTCCATCGCGTTGCCGAGGGCGGCGGCCTTCGTGGCGCGTTTGACCGCCGCCTCGTCGGTCACGGTGATGTCGCTGCGGCGCAGCTTCGGATTCCGCCGCTTCTCGATCGCCCTGAAGAGCATGCGGTGACGTCTGACCGCGGCGGGGTCCACCGTGCTGTCGTGGTCAGTCGCCTCCATGACGGTTTTCCTTTCGCCGATCACATTGCACACGCCAACGCCTGCACAGATCTCGCGCGCTCAAACTAACCGCTTCGTAGCGCCATCGGGGCAACACCGTAGGTAACGGGACCCTGGGTTCAGGGGGTGTCGCCGGTCCAGTCGAAGCGGGTGAGGTCGCCGGGGCGCGGGGTGTACACCGCCCGGCCGCCGGTGCCGAACCGGCCCAGTTCGGTACGTAGCGGGACGCCGGCGGCGGGCGCCTCGCCGGCCCGGTCGGTGATGTCCAGGAGCAGGCCGTCCAGGGGACCGCCGACCAGTTCCGCGTACCTGCGGTCCGGGCGGGGGCCCGGGTCGTCGTGGTCGTGGCCGTAGACCCGGCCGCGCAGCAGCTGCTCGTCGTCGCCGTTCATGTGACCAGCCTGGCAGCCACCACTGACAGTGGGCTTCCGCCCGAACACACCCGGCCAGGGTGGCCGGCCGGATTTTCTTGCCGGTGTTTGCGGTTGCAGGTGGTGGTGTGTCCGTGCCCCGGCAGGGAACCTGGTTCCTTCGAGTGCGGGGGTCCTGACGGAAGGGAGCCCAGGTGACAGCGTCGACGCCGACCACAGGCGGCCGTGGTCAGGGGGCTCGGGAAGCCGGGTACGAGCCCGATCCGCGCCGGTGGCGCGCCTTGTGGGTCACGCTCGTGGCCGGCTTCATGAGCCTGCTGGACGTGACGATCGTGGCGGTCGCCCTGCCCACCATGCAGCGCGATCTGCATGCCTCCCCCGCTCAGGTGCAGTGGGTGGTGTCCGGATACGCGCTCACCTTCGCCCTCGCGCTCGTCACCGCGGGACGGCTCGGCGACGCGCTGGACAGGCGCCGCATCTTCCTGCTGGCGCTGAGCGGGTTCGTGCTGTTCAGCGCCGTCTGCGGGGCGGCCCCCGACATCACGCTGCTGGTGGTGGCGCGGCTCGCGCAGGGCCTCGCGGCGGGGTTCATGGCGCCGCAGAACTCGGCGCTGATCCAGCAGTTGTTCCGCGGTGCGGAGCGCGGGCGCGCCTTCGGGTTCTTCGGGGCGACCGTCGGCATCTCCTCCGCCGCCGGGCCCATCACCGGCGGCGCCATCCTGGCGCTGGCCTCGGGCGCCGACGGCTGGCGCTGGGTGTTCTACGTCAACGTGCCCATCGGCATCCTGGCGGTGCTGCTCGGCCGCCGGCTGCTGCCCCGCGTACAGGGGTCCGGGCGGGGGCACGTGGACGCGTTCGGTGTGCTGCTCCTCGGTGTGGGTGTGCTGGCGCTGATGTACCCGCTGGTCCAGGCCGACTCCGGGGGCATCGGCCGGGTGTGGTGGCTGTTCCCGGTCGGCGCCGTCGTCCTCGCCGGTTTCGTCCAGTGGCAGCGGCGGGTGGTGGCCAAGGGGAGGCAGCCACTGCTCGATCCACGGCTGTTCAGCACCGTGCGCGGCTATGCGATCGGCGCGGGTGTGGGCACGCTGTACTTCATCGGTTTCAGCGGGGTGTGGCTGGTCTTCGCCCTGTTCTACCAGCACGGCCTCGGCTTCTCGCCGTTGCGTTCCGGGCTCGCGGTGACCCCCTTCGCCCTCGGCTCGGCGTGCGCGGCCGTGGTCGCCGGCCGGCTGGTGGACCGGCTGGGCAGGCTGCTGACCGTGTGCGGGCTCGCGGGTGTGATCGCCGGGCTGGGCGGCACGGCGCTGCTGCTGCACTACGTGGACCTCGGCATCGCGCCCTGGGTCGCCGCCCCGGTGCTGTTCCTCGGCGGTATCGGCGGCGGGTTCGTGGTCTCCCCCAACATCACCATGACGCTGCGGGACGTGCCGGTGAGCATGGCGGGCGCGGCGGGCGGCGCGCTGCAGACCGGGCAGCGGCTCGGGGCGGCGGTGGGCACGGCCGCGCTGCCGGGCCTCTACTATCTGGAGCTCGGCCGGCACAACGACTATCGGGGCGCCGTCGTCCTGGCCCTCGCGGCCGCGCTCATCGGCATGGTGGCGTCCCTGGCCCTCGCGGCGTTCGACTGGCAGCGGGACCGGCTGATCCGGCCGCGGCACCGCAAGTGCCCGCAGGAGGTGGCCAACAGCCCGGTGCACTCGCGGCAGTCGTGAGCGCCCCGGTTCAGAAGAAGCCGCCGTCCACGCGCAGGGTACGGCCGGTCATGTACGCGGCGTCATCGCAGGCGAGGTACGCGTAGCCCGCCGCGATCTCGTCCGGCCGGGCCAGGCGGCCGAGCGCGCCGTGCGCCGACAGCCACTGCCGCGGTGACACCTTGCCGCGCAGCAGGGGGTGCTGGTAGCCGGTCGCGTTCTCCGCGGCCATGTCGGTGTCGGTGCCGCCGGGAGCGATGGCGTTGATCGTGATGCCGCGCTGCCCCAGCTCGGCGGAGAGGTTCAGGACCATGGCCTCCACGGCGGCCTTGGAGGCCGCGTACAGGGTGTGCGCGAAGACGGCGCGGGAGGCGCTGACCGAGGAGGTGAGCACGATCCTGCCGCCCGCGTCCATCCGGGCGGCGGCGGACCGCGCCGCGAACAGCTGTCCGCGGGTGTTCACGGCGAAGACGTGGTCGAAGTCGGCGGGGGTCAGGTTCTCCAGTGCGCCGAAGTGCTCGATGCCCGCGCAGGAGGCGAGCACGTCCAGTCGGCCGAATTCCGCGACCGCCCGCTCGACCAGCGCCTCGATCTGCCCGGGGTCGGTCACGTCGGCGCCGTGCGCCAGTGCCCTGCCGCCGCGCGCCCCGATGGCGGCGACCACCTCGTCGGCCGCCGCGCGGTTGCCGCGGTAGCCGACGACGACGGCGGCTCCCTCGGCCGCCAGTCGGGTGGCGACCGCCGCCCCGATCCCCCTGCTGCCGCCGGTCACCACCGCGGTCCTGCCCGTGAAACGCCGGCTGTCCGCTGCCGTCATGAACGGTCCTTCCCCGTCTTCGAAAGGAGGGTCGCCACCAGTGTCCAACGTCGGCCGGGTACATGGGAGTTGACGCACATCTCGATAACACGTGCGAATCGGCCCATTCCGTGTCCGACCCCTCGCGGAAGTTGCGAGCCGGGTGGGTTCATATGATCAAATCTGCCGATGCGTACCCCCCACACACCGACGCATCACACCGCTCACTCCGACGGACCCTCACCCGGCGAGGTTCCCCCCGCCCGAAGTCCGTACGACGAGCTGGCCGCCCTCGCGGACGATCCGGCGGCCGGTCCGCCGGCCGGCTTCCTCGCCGAGGACGACCCCGTTCGGCGACGACAAGGCGACGACGAGGACCCCTGGGAGCCACCCAATCACAGGCGCCGGGGCCGCCGCCGCAACCGGGCCACCGGCCTGCCCACCCTGTTCAGGCTGCTGGTCTGGCTGCTCACCGCCGCCTGCCTCGTCGCCCTCGCCGACCGCTGGGCGCTGCTGTACGCCGAGCGCCAGGCCGCCGACCGGCTCAAGGACCGGCTGCATCTGACCGCCGCCCCCGAGGTGCGGATCGGCGGCTTCCCGTTCCTGACCCAACTGGCCGCCCGGCGGCTGGACTCGGTCGAGGTCACCGTCCCGGACGTGCCGGCCGAGCGGGTCACCCTGACCCAGGTCACCGCCACCGCACGCGACATACGCATCGACGGCGACGGGCCGACCGCCGTACGCGGGGCCCTTGTGCGGCAGGTGCACGGCCAGGTGCTGCTGTCGTTCGCGGACATGAACCGCGAACTGGGCGCCTCGCAGGTGTCGTTCAGCGCCCACGGCCCGGGCCGGATCCGCGCGGTGGGCGCCCTGCGCGTCGCCGGGAACGACGTGCGGGTGCGCGCCGACGCCCGGGTCCGGCGCGAGGGCGAGCGCGGCATCGCCACCTCCGTGGACGGGATGCGGCTGGACATCGGCGACCTCGCGACGTACCGGCCCGGCACCGGCCGCGCCGAGGGCCTGCACCTCACCCGGTCCGCGGCGCGCCGGATCTCCCGGGAGGCGGACAAGGTCAAGGCGATGCTGGGCGTGCCGGAGATCGTGCACCGCATGGGCGTACCGCAGCACACGGTGAACGCCGCGCTGCACGACGAGGACGAGCTGCACCGGCTGACGGGCGCGCCGCGCTTCCTGCACCAGCTGACCCGGGTGAACCTGGTGGACGTGGCGCTCGCCCACCCCGAGGTCCTCAAGCGGCTCGGTCTCGACCTGTCCCTGCTCACTTCCCTGGGCAAGCTCACCCGCCCGCAGATCGCCGACCGGTTCCGCTTCTCCTTCAAGATCCCGAACCCGCCCTCCGGCGACCTGCGCCTCCAGAGCGTGTCGGTGGACAAGGACGGCATCCACGTCCACGTCGGCGGGACCGGGCTGCTCCTGGGCAAGTGAGCGGTCCTTCGGCCTACTCGGGCTCCCCGGACGGCAGGCGCACCGGGTAGGGCTCGCCGAAGTCGGCCGAGCGGCTCACCGCCTCCCAGGCGGTCGCCTCGGCGAGCTGCCGCCGGGAATGGTCCAGCGCCATGGTCACGGCGTTCACCCCGAGGAGGAGATGGCCCGGGACCTCGCCGCCGTGCACGGTCCGTACGACGATCTCGGCGGCGCGGTCCGGGTCCCCGGCCGCGCCGGCCGTGTTCTGCCGCATCAGCCGGTTCATCGCGCCCACGGTCGCGTCGTACGCGTCGGGCACGGTGTGCACGGTCATGGAGGCGCCCGCCCAGTCGGTGGCGAAGCCGCTCGGCTCGACCACCATGACCCGCACGCCGAACGGCGCGGTCTCCGCCGCCAGCACCCTGCTGAAGCCGTCCACGGCGAACTTGGCCGCCTGGTAGGACGCGATGCCCGGCGATCCGCCGACCCGCCCGCCGACCGAGGAGAACTGCACCACGGTGCCCGCCCCCTGTCGGCGCAGGGTGGGCAGCGCGGCCTTGGTGACGTGGTAGACGCCCCAGAAGTTCGTCTCGAACTGGGCGCGGAAGTCGTCGTCGTCCGTCGTCTCGATGGGGGACACGTTCGCGTACCCGGCGTTGTTGACCAGCACGTCGATGCGCCCGAAGTGGGCGACGGCGGCCTCGACGGCCGCGCGCGCCGCGTCCGCGCTGGTGACGTCGAGGGGGAGGGGGAGGACGCGGTCGCCGTACCCGGCGAAGTCCGCCGCGAGGGACTCGGGGCGCCGGGCGGTGGCCACGACGCGGTCTCCGGCCGCCAGGGCGGCGGTGACGAGGGCGCGGCCGAGGCCGCGCGAGGAACCGGTGATGAACCAGACCTGGGAATCCTGTCGACTCATGCCGTTAGTACAACACCGTTCTCTTATTAATGCAACGCCGTTTTGTTAACCGGTTCCTATGATGTCCCCCATGAGTGAGCCCGCCTTTCGACGTGCGCGCAGCGCCGAGGCCAAGCAGGCCCGGGAAGCCGCCATCCTGGAAGCGGCCCGGGAGCTCGGCCGGGCCCGTGGCGTACGGGAGGTCACCCTCACCGACATCGCCGCGGCCGTGGGCATGCACAAGTCCGCGCTGCTGCGCTATTTCGAGACGCGGGAGCAGATCTTCCTCGCGCTGACCGCCGAGGGGTGGCGGGAGTGGTCCGCCGAACTGCGCGGCGACCTGGCCCGGCGGGCGCAGGCCACGCCCGCCGAGGTCGCTGCCGTGATCGCGGGCACGCTGGCGCGGCGCCCCATGTTCTGCGACCTGCTCGCCCAGGCGCCGCTGAACCTGGAGCGCAACGTGTCGATCGAGTCGGTGCGCTCCTTCAAGCTGGTCACGCTGGAGGAGGTCGAGCTGATCGGCGGCGAACTGGGCCGGCTGCTCGGTCTCGACGAGCTGGAGAGCGTCGACACGATCGCCACGGCGACCGGGCTGGCGGGCGCGCTGTGGCAGATGGCCACGCCCGGCCCGCGCCTGCGCGAGCTGTACACGAGCGACCCCCGGCTCGGCCACGCCGTGGTGGAGGTGGAGCCGCGGCTGACCCGGGTGCTGACCGCCTGTCTGACGGGGCTCGGCGTACGGTCCGCCGCGACGAACTGAGCCGGACGGTCCGGGGCTTCGGTCACTTCGGGCGGGCGACGGCCGCGCGGCACGCGGGCGTCCATGACCGCGCCACACCGTCCCGTTCCCGGGTAGGGAGCGGCCCGGTACCCTCGCGGGGTGACGCAGCAACCCAGGTCCGGCACCCGCAGGCCCGCCAGTGGCGGCCCCAAGGCCGCCGCTCGCAACCGGGCCGCTCTCGTCGCCGCCGCCCGTGAGGTCTTCGCGGAGCACGGCCTGGACGCCCCGCTGTCCGCGATCGCGCGCCGGGCGGGGGTCGGCCAGGGCGTGCTGTACCGGCACTTCCCCGACCGGGCCGCCGTGGCGACCGCGGTCCTGGAGGAGAACGTCCGTCAGATCGAACAGGCGGCGCAAGAAGCGGACCTCGCCCGCGTCCTCGGCGTGCTGACCTGGCACCTGGTGCAGTCCGCGGCCTTCATCAGCGTCCTGCACGGCGACGCGGCGGCCGACCCCTCCGCCGTCCACGCGTACGCGGCGGCGCTGTCCCGGCGGGTCGAGCAGGCCCTGCGCGGACGTCTGCCGGAGGGTCATCCGCTCGCTGCGGAGCCCGACGACCTGATGATCGCCGTCGGCATGGTCTCGGGCGCCGTCACCGGTTCCCCCCGTCCGCACCGGGAACGCCGGGCACGGGCGGCATGGCGGCTGCTCGGTGTCGAGGTGGGCCCGGTGCGGCCCTTCGAAGGGTGAGCGGGCGTCAGCCTCCGTTGGACTGGCGCACGCCCTTTCCCAACGCGTCGAAGGCGAAGAGACAGCCGCCGGCCGGCCCGCTGACGGTCATGTAGGCGCGGGTGCCGCCCGGTGCGATGGCCACGTTGGTCGCCGATTCCAGCCCGTCGGCGGCATCGGCCGGGACCTCGACGGTCGCCAGGCGCTCGCCGTCGCTGCCGTACACCGCCATCGCGGGCCGCCCGTGCAGTCCCTGGTAGAGATTGCCGTCCGCGTCCACCGCGATCGAGTCGGTCTGCGCGACACCGCCGTCGACCCGGATGGCGGTGTGCCGTGAGGACACCCCGCCCTTCCCGTCGAGGAGCAGGTAGGAAATGCGGTTCTGCGTCAGCTCGCTGAACCACAGCCCGCGGTAGTCCGCGTCGAAGGAGATGCCGTTCGGCGCGGCGAGGCCGTCCGCCAGCACGGCCGCCTCCCTCCCCGTGCGGTCGATGCGCACCACCCGGCCCTGCGCCCTGCCCTCGGACATGCCGCGTGAGTCGCTGACGTACAGATTGCCCTCCCGGTCGAAGGCGAGGTCGTCGGGGTTCATCGGCGCGCCGTCGACCTCGCCGGAGAAGAAGGTCCGCGGATCACCGCCGTCCGGGGCCAGGGTGACGATGTCCCCGTGGGCGAAGTCGGTCAGGTAGATCCGGCCGTCGTACGGGCTGAACTGGGCCGAGGTGTAGGCGCCGCGGTCGTCGGTGTAGACCGGTTCCGCCGACGTCTTCCGGACGTCCACGCGCAGCACCTTCGGCTCGCCGGCCGGGGCCGTGACGTCGACGACGAGCAGTTTCCCGTGCGCGTCGAAGGTGGGCCCTTCCAGCAGGGTCGTCCCGGTCCGCCCGTGCGTCGGGGTCGGGCACATGACCCGCTGCGCGCGGATGATCCGCTCCGCACCGGCGGTGCCCGGGTCCGAACGCGCAGCGGTGGTCTGGGTACCGCATCCCGCGAGGGCCGGCACACCGATCGCCGCGAGCATGACGAGTGTCCGGATCGAAAGTCGTCGCACGGGGATCACTCTTCCTGTCCGAAAGTATGCGGAAGCAACCCGCCCCTCAACCGGACAACACTGTCCGGTGCTTGTTACCGTAGTGCATGGCTGCTCAAGTCCCGTGCGTTCGTGCCCAGTTCGTGGACGAGGCGGCCCTTTGCCGGACAACCGGAAGGAACGAGGCCGCGCACATGGCGCATTCACAGCCGCTGACTCCCGAAGCGCTCGCCGAGCTCAGGGAGCGTTACCGGGCCGAGCGGGAGCGCCGAGTGCGCCCCGACGGCACCCGGCAGTACCTCCGCGCCGAGGCCGAGTTCGGCTCCTACGCCGACGACCCCCACGCGGGTCCGGCGGCCGAGCGCGAGCCGGTGCGGGACAGCGTGGACGTCGCGGTCGTCGGCGGCGGCTTCGGCGGCATCCTGGCGGGAGCACGGCTGCGTCAGCAGGGCGTCGAGCGCGTGCGCGTCGTCGAGAAGGGCGGCGACTTCGGGGGGACCTGGTACTGGAACCGGTACCCGGGCATCCACTGCGACGTCGAGTCGCACGTGTATCTGCCGATGCTCGACGAGACCGGTTACGTGCCCGAGTGGAAGTACGCTCCGGGTGAGGAGATCCGCCGTCACGCGGTGCGGATCGCCGAGAAGTCCGACCTCTACGCGGACGCATTGTTCTCCACCGCGGTCACCTCACTGACCTGGGACGAAACCGCGCAGGTGTGGATCGTCACGACCGACCGGGGCGACGAGTTCCGGGCCACGTACGTCGTCACGGCCACCGGCACCCTGTCCGAGCTGAAACTGCCCGGCATCCCCGGCATCGAGAAGTTCCGGGGCCGCACCTTCCACACCTCGCGCTGGGACTACGCCTACACGGGCGGCACCGCGAACGGGGGCCTCACCGGACTCGCGGACCAACGCGTGGGCGTCGTGGGCACCGGCGCCACCGGCGTCCAGGTCGTACCGATGCTGGCCGAGGACGCCGGACACCTCTACGTGTTCCAGCGCACGCCCTCCTCCGTGGACGTGCGCGCCAACCGCCGCACCACCGCTGGGGACGTCGGCGCCGACCACCACGGCTGGGCGCGCGAACGCCGCGACAACTTCCTGCGCATCGTCTCGGGCGAGTCCGTCGACGAGGACCTCGTAGCGGACCGCTGGACCTCGTCGGCCGCACTCCTGGAGAAGCTCCTGCCGAGCTTCAGCCGCCGGGGCGGCGACCCGGCGGCGTTCGAAGCCGCCTACGAGATCGCGGACGCCGCCAAGATGAACGAACTCCGCGCCCGCGTCGACGAGATCGTCACCGACCCGGACACGGCGGCCAGGCTCAAGCCGTGGTACCGGTACGCCTGCAAGCGTCCCACCTTCTCGGACCTGTACCTGCAGACGTTCAACCGCGACAACGTCACCCTCGTCGACACCGCCGACACCCACGGCATCGAGCGGATGACCGAGCACGGTGTCGTGGTCGGCGACACCGAGTACGCCCTCGACTGCCTGATCTTCGCCACCGGCTTCTCCGTCGGGGTCTCCGGCATCCACTCGGGCCGGCTGCCCGTGCGCGGCCGGGGCGGCATCCTGCTGCGGGACGCGTGGGCCGCGCGGGGCCCGCGCACGCTGCACGGCTTCACCAGCAACGGATTCCCCAACCTGATCCAGCTGGGCGGGGTGCAGAGCGCCGGCAGCGTCAACTACACCCACGTGCTGGACGAACACGCCGTCCACGCCGCCGCGCTCGTCGCGGCGGCCCAGGCCGAGAGTGCCGTCGTCGAACCGTCACGCGAGGCCGAGGACGCCTGGCTCGCCGCCCTGGCCGTGAACGCCCCCGACCACGAGTGGTTCCACGCCGAGTGCACCCCCGGCTACTACAACGCCGAGGGGCGCGGCCGGCCGAACCGCCCCACCGCCTACCCCCACGGGGCCGCGGCCTTCCACGCACTGCTGGAGCGGTGGCGGGAGGAGTCCCTGGCCGAGATCCTCCGGCCCAGGACTTCCGCCCGGGCCTGACGGGTCCCGCCGCGGCGTCCGCGCGCCGACGCCACCGCCGAGTGGGCCGGCGGCGGCGTCGCGGCCGGGCGGTGCCGGGCGGCCCCGGAGGCGGCCGGCTGCCGACCGCCGCTCTTCGGGACCGGTTCGCGGGCGGCTGTTCCGTGTCAGACCGCGGACCAGCCGTCGTCGACGGGCAGGATCGCGCCGTTGATGTTGCTCGCGGCCGGGGAGGCGAGGAACAGGATCGCCGCGGCCTGTTCCTCCGGCCGGGACACCCGGCCGAGGTTGGCGAAGTAGGGGCCGAGTTCCGCCGGGCCGTGCGCGGCCGGGTCCGCGTCCACCGAGATGGCGGTCGCGGTGCCGCCCGGGCAGATGGCGTTGGCGCGGATGCCCTTCTTGCGGTACATCACCGCCAGCGACTTCGTCAGCCCCACCACGCCGTGCTTGGACGCCGTGTAGGCGGCACCCGCCGCGCTGCCGCGCAGGGCCGCCTCGGACGCGGTGTTCACGATGACGCCGCGGCCCGCGTCCAGCATGTGCGGCAGCACGGCGCGGGCGAGGAGGAACGGTGCGGTCAGGTTGACCCTGATGACCCGCTCCCACTCGGCGTCGCTCACGTCGGCCAGGGCCGACATGCTGTCCATGATCCCGGCGTTGTTCACCAGGACGTCCACGCCGCCGAACCGCTCGACCGCCGTCGCCGTGACCAGGTCCACGACGGTCTGCTCGCTCAGGTCGCCCGTCACGGCCACCGCGGTGCCGCCGGCCGCCTCGATCTCCTTGACGACCGCGCCGGCTCCCTCGGCGTTCAGGTCCGCCACCACCACGCGGTCGCCCTGCCCCGCGAAGGCCAGCGCGGCCGCGCGGCCTATGCCCGATCCCGCTCCGGTGACGATCACGCTGCGCCCGTTCACACCGTCGGCCATGAGTACTCCGTCCGAATTAATGTCTCTGAGTGACATAAAGTCTTGGTGGAGAATACCCACGACATCGATCACCGGCACGGGAGGGGCGGATGAACGCAGCCCGCGGACGGACGGGGCGGCCGCCGCTGACCGAGGAACGCAAGGCCGCCATCCGGCTGGAGATCGCCCGCGCCGCGGTCGACCTGTTCGTCGCCCAGGGCGTCGCCGCGACCACGGGGGAACAGATCGGGCAGGCGGTCGGCGTTTCGGCGCGGACCGTCTGGCGCTACTTCCCCACGAAGGAGAGCTGCGTACGGCCGCTGTTCTCGACGGGCATCGACGCGATCGCCGACGCGTTGCGGCAGTGGCGTCCCCACCGGCCCCTCCAGGAGGCCTTCGACCGCCTGTGGACCGGCGACGCGCTGCTGCCCGGACCGGACATCGGCGCCCTGCTGCGGCTGACCCGGACCGAGCCGGGCCTGCGCGCGGTCTGGCTGCAGACCCGTGACGAGGCGGAACCCGTGTTCGCACGTGTCCTCGCCGAGCGCGCCGGGCTGCCCTACGACGACGCACGGCCGGCCATCCGGGCCGCCATGCTCAACGCCGCCCTGCGCGCGGCCGTCGAGCACCACGCCTACCGCACGGACGAGTCGGCCACCGACCCCGGGGCCGTCCGGGCCGATCTGGTGGCGGCCCTGCGCAGCGCCGTGGCCCTCGCGGCGGCCGGGATCGCCTGATGCTCCTCAGCGATCGGCCAGAGCGGGGGGCGCGATCGCTCACCTTCAGTCCAGTAGCGGGAAGTCGAGGGCGGAGGCCCGATTTGCGGCTGGGCCACCGGACAGGCGGGCAGCCCCGTCGAATGGTGGCCCCTCAGTCGAGCCAGCGGGCCTCGTCCCCGGCGCGGACACGGCCGGGTGTCTCGACCGCCGCGTACACGCCGAAGGTGTTGCCCAGTTCGCGGGCGACCCAGCGCAGCACGGCGCGGTCGTGGGGCACGCTCGGCGTCTCCTTGGTGATCACCACACAGCGGTCGCACCCCTCGGTGAAGCGCAGGACCAGCTCGCCGATGGCCATCCGGCGGCCGATCCAGCCGTGTTCCGGATACCCGGTGGACCCCTCGTCGGGGACGTCGTCGAGCACCATGCCGGGCCGGAACCGGCTGACGTCCAGCGCGCTGTCCGGCAGCGCCGAGGCGAGGCTGCGCAGCGCCGTCGAGGTCAGTATGTGAAGCGCGGCGTGCGGCGGGTGCGCGCCGTGTTCGGCCAGGGTGACCTCGGCCCGGACGGCGGCACTGAGCCGGGCGGCGGCGTCGGGCGCGTCGGAGCGGAACCGCCGGCCGTCCGGCAGCACCAGTTCGGCCACGCCCGGCCCGACATGGACCGCCCGCACCCGCATGAGCCCGGGAACGGCACCGGCCCAGGTGACCTCTCCCCGCTCGTCGTGCACCGCGATGCCCCGGTCGCCCTCGATCCCCGGCACACCGACCCGGGCAGCGGCCAGCCGCTCACCGCCCACGGACTTCACCGGATAGCGCCACAGCTGGTCGACCCGCATGCGTCCCCCTCGCTCCGAACGGTCCCGACGGACCGGCGACCGCGGCCGGCGGGTACCGCGATCAAGCACGGCAGGGTGATCGTATCGAGACGGAGAGGGCGCCTGCCGTCGGTTCTGCGACGGGAGGGCAGGGCGGCCGAACGGGGTGATCCGGTCCCGGATGGCCGCGGTGCGGTGATGGCTCTGGCGGAACCACGATGACGGCCCGCCCGCGCCGACGCGTCGGAGCGACCGCCTGGTGCGGGGCGGGACCCTAGGGCCGCACGTCGGTCACCCCCTCGGCCGGCAGCACGGGGAGCAACCGGTCGAGTGCCGCGAGGACGTGGGCGCAGACGTCGTCCGGGGCGGCGCTCGCCAGCGGCTCCTGGCCCACGACGACGCGCATCAGGCCGATGCCGAGCAGCCAGGCCATGGCGAGCTGGGCGCGCAGTGTGCCGTCCTCGGCCGGGGAGAGGGCGGCGAGCGCGCCGGCGTACTCCTCCCCCAGCAAGCGCACGGTCTCCGGGGCGGCGTCGGCGTTGCCGATCGAACGCAGGTACACGGCCAGCAGCCGATCGGCGCCGGCTCCCCCGCCCTCCGCGAGGACCCCGCGCAGCGCGGTCTCGAACAGCCGCTCGGGTGCCGTGGTGCTCACCTGCTCCCTGCCGTCCTGCGCCATCACCTCGGCGAGCAGGGCCTTCTTCGAGCCGAAGTAGCGGAATATGAGCGCTTGGTTCACCCCGGCGCGTGCCGCGATGTCCCGAACGGTGGCCGCCTCGTACCCTCGCTCGGCGAACATCGCACCGGCCGCGTGAAGGATGCGCATGCGGGTGCCCCGGGCGTCGCGGGTCCGGTGCCCACGGGCTTCCCCGGCAGGGGCGCCGGCGGCGCTGCCCGTAGGGGTTCGCGGCGTTTCGCTCCCGGGGGTGTCCGAATTGGTGCCCGTACAGGTGTCCCGGGACTCGTCCGCAGAGGAGTGTGAGGCGTCGCCCGCATGGCTCCGCCGGGGCCCGCTTGCGCAGGCGCCCGGCGCGCCGTCCGTGCGAGCCTCCGGTTCGTTGCCCGTACGGGTCCCCTGGGCCTGGCCCGTGGATACGTCCCGGACATCGCCCGCACGCGTTCCAGGACGGACACCCGCACAGGCACCACCGGCACCGGCCACACGGGCGCCCGGGGCGCCGCGCCTAGGGGTGTCCGGGGTCCCGCCCGCAGGGATGTCCGGGGCGCCACCCGCGCGGGTTCTCAGGGTTTCGCCCGTGTCGAGGCCCACGGCATCGTTCCCACGGCTCACCGGAGCCTCGCCCACGCGGGGCGCCGGGATCTCGTCCGTACCGGCTTCCCGGACCTCGCCCTTACGGGCATCCCGCTCCTCACCCGCGGAAGTGGCCAGGTCGCCGTCCGCAACCCGCCGAGACTCGTCCACCCGGGTGCCCGGGTCCTTGCCCGCACGGGGAACCCGGGACTCGCCCGGACGGTTGTCCCTGTCGTCACTCGAACGGGTCTCCCGGACCTCCGGCGCGCCCGCCTTCCGGGCCCGGCGCCGGGTGGTTTCCCGGTCTCCCCGGGGGCGGTGCGGCCGTTGTGTCCCGGGGCTGTCCCCGGCGGTCCGGCCCTGGCCCTGTGTGTGCTCGCCGCTGTCCACCCGCTGCTCCTTCTGCCGCCTGGCCCGTTCGGGCCGCTCGCGTCCGACGAGGACCCGCCAGGGTAACGGCCGATTAGCGTCGTTGACCGCCCGGCGGGCGCCTCCTAGCGTTGTAAGCGTGTGCTTACACAAGGGAGACAGCTGTGACGGCAACGGACCACGCACCCCTCGCCTACCCCTTCAACTCCGGTCAGGGTCTCGCCCTGTCCGAGGCCTACGAACGAGCCCGTGACACCCCCGGGCTGATCCGCGTCCAGATGCCGTACGGGGAGCCCGCCTGGCTCGCCACCCGCTACGCGGACGCCCGGCTGGTCCTCGGCGACCAGCGGTTCAGCCGTGCGCTGGGCCTCGAACACGACGAACCGCGTGCCTCGGAGGGCCGCCGGGACAGCGGGATCCTCAGCATGGACCCGCCCGACCACACCCGGCTGCGGTCCCTGGTCGCCAAGGCGTTCACCGTGCGCCAGGTGGAAAAACTCCGGCCGCAGGTACGGGAGTTGACGGCGGGTCTGCTGGACGCGATGGAGGCGGCGGGACCGCCCGTCGACCTGGTCGACCACTACGCGCTGCCCATCCCGGTCGCGGTGATCTGCCGGCTGCTCGGGGTTCCGGAGGAGGACCGACCGCGGTTCCGGGCCTGGAGCGACGCGGCGCTGTCCACCAGCTCCCTGACCGCCGAGGAGTTCCACCGCAACCGCGAGGAACTGCGCGCCTACATGGCCCAGTTGATCGCCGCGCACCGCAAGGAGCCCCGGGACGACCTGATGACGGCGCTGATCGAGGCCCGCGACCACGGCGACCGGCTCTCGGAGCTGGAGCTTGTCGACTTGTGCGTCGGCATCCTCGTCGCCGGGCACGAGACCACCGCCACCCAGATCCCCAACTTCGTGCTCACCCTGCTGGACCACCCCGACGTGCTGGCCCGGCTGCGCGCGGAGCCCGAGCTGATCACGAACGCGATCGAGGAGCTGCTGCGGTTCGTGCCCCTGGGCAGCGGCGCCGGGCAGCCCCGCTATGCCACCGAGGACATCGAGGTCGGCGGCACCCTCGTGCGGGCCGGCGAGCCGGTGCTGGTGGCCATCGGCGCGGCCAACCGGGACGCGCTGCGCTTCACCGAGGCCGGGACCCTCGACATCACCCGCGACGGCAACGCGCACCTGGGCTTCGGCCACGGTGTGCACCACTGCCTGGGCGCTCCGCTCGCCCGACTCGAACTCCAGGAGGCCATCGGGGCGCTGGTGGCCCGCTTCCCCGGTCTGCATGTGGCCGGCGACATCACCTGGAAGACCGAGATGCTGGTACGCGGCCCGCGGGTCATGCCGGTGGGCTGGTGAGGCGGCGATGAGCTGGCAGCTGCACGTGGACTCCGGCCGCTGCATCGGCTCCGGCATGTGCGCCGGGACCGCGCCGGACCTGTTCGTCCTGGACGACGACCGCTCGCATCCGGTCAGCGAGCACGTCCCGGAGGGCGAGGAACGCGCCCTGGACGCGGCCGACATCTGCCCGATGCTGGCCATCACCGTCCAGGACGCCGACGGGAAGGAGATCGGCCCCCGCGACTGACCGGGGGCGCCGATCCGGCTGTTACAAGACAGGGACAAACCATCAGTGAACGCCCGCCCTTGAGCTGTCGTCGTTCCAAGTGACCACGCCAACCGGCATGTTCCTCTCCTTTGGCGTGAACAGTTGAACTCACCACAGAAAAGGACGGATCCATGATGGTCACGAAGCGGCGTTCCCTGCGTGCGGCCGTCGTCGGCGCCCTCGGCGCGGCCTCCCTCGCCCTCGCGGGCACCGCGATGGCGGCCACCCCGGCCGCCCACACCGCGGCTCCCGCCGCGGCCCGCACGGCTCAGGCCGCGAAGGCGAGCATCACGGCGACGCCGTCGGTGTCCTCCGTGCGCGCCTGGACGCTGTTCCGGGTCACCGGCAAGACCACCGGCCTCCAGGCGGGGAGCAAGGTGACCCTCCAGCAGAAGCAGGGCACCAAGTGGGTCACCCTGCCCGCGTCCACGCCCATCGCCCGCAGCGGCTCCTACACGCTCCGGGTCGAGCTGGGCCTGAAGGGCAAGAACGACCTGCGCATGGTCAGCGGCAGCACGACGTCCCCAGTCTTCAACGTCACGGTCCGCTGACCGGCCGTACCCCACCGCGGGCCGGTGCCGGGACGGGTTCCTCCGTCCCGGCACCGGCCCGCACGCATTGCGCCGAACGAGCGGCGCACCGGTATCCGCCCCTCGGCGCCGGGTAGGCCTGGCCGGTGTCCGCTCCGGGCGCCCCGGCCCGGCCCACGGTCACCGGTACGCCCCCGGCCTCAGGAGTGAGCATGCCCGGCGCCCCCGCCTCCCGGCCCTTCGGCGGTCACCGGCGCACCCGGCTGCGCGAGCGCTGGCGCACGGTACTCGAAGAGCACACGGACCCCACCCAGCGTTCGCTGATGGCAGCGTGGCTCTCCTTCGGCTGCACCTTCGGCACCGTACGGGTGATCACCCACGGCATCCGGGGCGGCTGGCTGCCCTGGGGCAACGTCTCCGCCGGCGGCACCCATCTGCACCACTACAACATCGGGATCGTCACCCTCGCGGGCGTCGGACTCGTCGCCGTACGCGGTGACCAGGCCTGTGTCGGCCATCCCGGGGTCGGTGCGCTGTACGGCGCCGGATCGGCCCTGATCGCCGACGAGTTCGCCCTGCTGCTGGACCTGAAGGACGTCTACTGGGCCAAGCAGGGCCGCGTCAGCGTGGACGTCTCCCTCGGCTTCCTCAGCGCGCTGGGCCTCTACCTGACCGCGGCGCCCTTCTGGCACGAGATCACCAAGGTCACCCGGGACCGGGTGCGCCACCGCCTCACGGCCTGACCCGCCCCTCGCCCGACGCCCGAATCCCTTACGAAGTTTTTCATAGGGTCCCTATATAGGAGGGTGATACTTAGAGAGTGTGGATCACTCTCACAGAGATGCGGGCGTGCAGCAGACCGCACAGTTACTGGCCGAGACGGCCGCTGCCGTGATCAGGGTCGTGACCGACCACCGGGACCTCAGCCTCACCGCCGCCTCCACCCTGGCCCGGCTGGAACGCGAGGGGCCGCTGCGGCTCACCCTCCTGGCGGCGGCGGAGGGCGTGGCCCAGCCCTCGATGACCCAGTTGGTGCAACGGCTGGAACGCCAGGGGCTGATCATGCGGGTCGGTGACGCGGTGGACGGCCGGGTGACGCTGATCGGCATCAGCGACGCCGGCCGGGACGTCCTGGCCGCACGCCGGAGGTCACGCGACGCGCGCCTGGCCGATCTGATGGCCGCACTGCCCGACGACGACCAGCGGGCCCTCACGGAGGCGATGCAGGTCGTCGCCCCCCTCGTCCAGCGCATGCTCACGGACGACGCACCGTCCGTCCTCCAGCCCGAACGGCGACACACCGGGAGCAACCGATGACGACCAAGGAGACCGGCAGCATACCCGGCGCCGCCGCGCCGGGGCAGCACCGCAGACGCGGCTGGATCGGCGCGGACGACCCCGGTTACAAGTGGGTGGCGCTGACCAACACCACGCTGGGCATGCTGCTCGCCACGATCAACAGCTCCATCGTGCTGATCTCGCTGCCCGGCATCTTCACCGGCATCCGCCTCGATCCGCTCGAACCCGCCAACGTCAGCTATTTGCTGTGGATGCTGATGGGCTACATGCTGGTCACCGCGGTGCTGGTGGTCGCGCTCGGCAGGCTCGGCGACATGATGGGCCGGGTCCGCATCTACAACGCGGGCTTCCTGATCTTCACACTCACCTCGGTGATCCTCTCGCTCGACCCCTTCCACGGCGGCGGCGGGGCGCTGTGGCTGATCGGCTGGCGCATCGTGCAGGCCGTCGGCGGTTCGATGCTGATGGCCAACTCGGCGGCGATCCTCACCGACGCGTTCCCGGCCCGGCAGCGCGGCATGGCGCTGGGCGTCAACATGGTGGCGGGCATCGCCGGTTCGTTCCTCGGCCTGGTGCTCGGCGGTGTGCTCGTCACCTGGAACTGGCGCTCCATCTTCTGGGTCAACGTGCCCATCGGCCTGATCGGCACGGTGTGGGCGTACAAGTCGCTGCACGAGACCGGCATCCGCCGGCCGGGGCGGATGGACTGGTGGGGCAACATCACCTTCGCCCTCGGTCTGACTGCGCTGCTCGCCGGGATCACCTACGGCATCCAGCCGTACGGCGGTCACACCATGGGCTGGACGAACCCCTGGGTGCTGGCGGGGCTGATCGGCGGCGCGGCGATGCTCGCGGTCTTCTGCGTGGTGGAGAGCCGGGTCGCCGAACCGATGTTCCCGCTGCGCCTGTTCCGCAACGCGGCCTTCGCCGGCGGCAACGCCGCGACGCTGCTCGGCGCGATCGCGCGCGGCGGGCTCCAGTTCATGCTGATCATCTGGTTGCAGGGCATCTGGCTGCCGCTGCACGGCTATGACTACGCGGACACGCCCCTGTGGGCGGGCATCTACATGCTCCCGCTGACCATCGGCTTCCTGCTCGCCGGGCCGCTGTCGGGCGCGCTGTCCGACAAGTTCGGGGCGCGGCTCTTCGCGGCCTGCGGCTTCCTGGTGATGGCGGTGTCGTTCGCCGGGCTGCTGGTGCTGCCGAGCGACTTCTCCTACTGGGTGTTCGCCGCCCTGATCTTCCTGAACGGGCTGGGCGGCGGGCTGTTCGCCGCCCCCAACACGGCGATCATCATGTCGAGCGTGCCGGCCGACGCCCGCGGCGCGGCCTCCGGGATGCGCGCGACGTTCCAGAACGCGGGCATGGTGCTGTCCATGGGCGTGTTCTTCTCGCTCATGGTCGCGGGACTCGCCGGGACCCTGCCCGACACCCTCACCACCGGTCTGACGGCCCAGGGCGTCCCGGCGGGCGCCGCGCACACGGTCGCCGCGCTGCCGCCGGTCGGCGTCCTGTTCGCCGCCTTCCTCGGCTACAACCCGATCCAGCACCTGCTCGGCCCGGACATCCTCGGCCATCTGTCGCCGTCCGCCGCGGCGCATCTCACCGGCCGGGAGTTCTTCCCACACCTGATCTCGCAGCCGTTCCACGACGGCTTGGTCGTGGTGTTCTCCCTCGCCATCGCCATGTCGCTGGCCGCGGCGGGCGCGTCGCTGGTCCGCGGCCGGCGGACGGAGGCCGGGGCGGTGGCGCCGGCCGGGTCACCGACGTCCGGACCCGCGCCCGAACCGTCCGCGAACGCGCCCACGCCGGCGGTGGCGACCGCGACGGCGGCGCGCCCGGGTCCGGGGGCCGAGGCGGTCGCCCGGAAGGTCGACCGAGAGTCCGTCGAGGAGTCCGTCGCGGAGGCGTCCGGGGAGCCCGTCGCAGGCCAAGGCGCGGCAGCCCCCGGGGGTTTCCTCCGCGGCCGGGTGTACGACAGCGCGGGGCAGCCCCTCCGCCGGGCGAGCCTCACCCTGGTCGACCACGCCGGCCGGCAGCGGGCGCGTGCCACCACCGACGAGCACGGCGCCTATGAACTGACGACGACGGCGGAGACCTCGTCGTACACCCTGGTCGTCTCGGCCACCGGGCACCACCCGCGGGCCGTCCAACTCGGCGCCGAGGCCGGGCCGGTCGTGCCGGACGTCAGACTGGCGGGCCTGGGCAACGTGCACGGGACGGTGCGCCACCAGCACACCGGCCGGCCCGTCCCGGACGCGCGCATCACCTTGCTCAGCGCCTCGGGCGAGGTGGTGGCCTCGGCCACCACGACCGCCGACGGCACGTACGCCCTCCAGAACCTGGTCCCCGGCTCCTACACCGTGGTCACCTCCGGCTACGCACCCGTCATGGCGGAGGTGACGCTGGGCGAGGGCACGTCCTGCGAGATGGACCTCGACGTGGGACACGACGACGCCGACTGACGAACTCGGCACGGCGGGGGCGCGGTTCGGTCGAACCACGCCCCCTTCGCGTCCGTCCGGCACCTCGGGGAAACGGGTCGTCGGCCCCGCGCGGCCGGGCGGTGGAGCGGGGTAGCTCGTACGGGTGTAGCCGGGGGGATGTCCGTGGCGCGTAGGGGGTTGCCTCGTTCCGCATCTGTGTGATGTTTGCCATGTGACGTGATGGAACGGGGATGAACGGGCAACGTTCCCCTTCATGCCCCACGCCAACCCTCTGCGGCAGGTGATTCGATGACCACGGCGACGACCCGGGCGCTCCGGACGCCGCCCGCCCTGACCGGCACGACGAACGCCCGGCTCCCACCCGCCGCCAATCCGTCCCTGCCGTCCCTCACGGGGCTGCGGTGGATGGCGGCTCTCCTGGTGTTCGGACTGCACGTCAACAACTTCGGCTATTTCGGCGGTACCGGTGCCCATGTCGTCTTCTGGGGATTCGGTGCCGGTGCCACCGGAGTGTCGTTCTTCTTCATCCTCTCCGGATTCGTCCTGACCTGGTCGGCACGACCGGGTGACAGAGCGCTCGCCTTCTGGCGGCGCCGGATCGCCCGTGTCTATCCGGTGCACCTGGTCACCCTCGGGGTGGCCGTACTCATGACGCTGACCCTGGCGCACCAGACCAAACCAGTGCCCAAGCAGGCGCTGGCCACGGTGCTGCTGCTGCACTCCTGGTGGCACCCCTGGTGGCAGACGCTCAACCCGGTCAGCTGGTCCCTGGCGTGCGAAGCCTTCTTCTACGCCACCTTCCCGCTGCTGATCCTGGTGCTGCGCCGGCTCGGCGTGCGCGGATCGGTCGTGCTGGGCGCGCTGTCGGTGGCCGCGGTGGCGGTGCTGGCCTGGTCGGACATCCACCACTGGTGGACGTACACGCTCTACTCGTTCCCGGCCGCCCGGCTGCCCGAGTTCGTGCTCGGCGCGGTCACCGCGCGGCTGGTGCTGCTCGGCCGGTGGCGCGGTCCGGGGCTGGAGGCCTCGCTCGCGCTGGCGATCCTCGGCTACTTCTTCGTGCCCCAGTTCCGGCCCGGCTATCCGGCCACGCTGTGCACCCTCGTCGGGTTCGCCCTGCTCATCCCGGCGGCGGCCGTCGCCGATCTGAACGGGCAGCCGTCCCTGTGGCGGCACCGGCGGCTGGTGCGGCTCGGGGAACTGTCCTTCGCCTTCTACATGATCCATCTGCTGGTGCTGCGCGCCGGCACCAGTCTGCTGGGGAACAAGCCGCACTTCGGCGTCCTCGCGGGACTGGCCGTCACCGCGACCGCGTTCGCGATCTCGCTCGGGCTGTCCTGGGTGCTGTACGAGGCGGTCGAGTGCCCGGCCAGACGGCTGCTGCTGCGGCGCCGCACGTCCTCGTCGAAGTCCCAGCGCCCGTCCCAGCCGGAAGCGGTACCGGCCAGCCGGGAGGCCCCGGCCGGTACGGCGGACTGAGGAAGCCGCCGAAGACGGAGAAGTGTCCTGCGGTCAGCCGTCAGGTCCCCTGAGAGGGCCTCGGCGGGACCGTGGGGCGCGGGCGGTGGAGCACCCCTGCGTCCACCCGGGGTCCGCCGTCCCGGCGTCCGTCCGGGTCCGCCGTCTCGCTCGGCGTCCGCCCCGGCGCCGATCCACTCGGCCATCCGGCGAGCCGACTCCACCGAGCATCGCCGCCATGCCCCCTCCCCCGCGTGCTCCCCGGCCGGGGCACTTGGGGCGACCGTGACGCCAGCCGGAACCGAGCATGCGGCCGGCAGCAGGCCGCCGCCGAGCGACCGCCCGGTCGGCCGACGGGCACGGACGGCCCCGCATACGCCCGTCGGAGTGACATCCGCAACAGTCGGGAGACTCTCGCGCGATCCGGGGTAGACGGCCCACCGGCGGTCGTACCGGTGCGGCGCTCCAGGAGGGCGTCCCGGGCCGGCCGTCGATGTGAACTGACCGTAGGACAGCGGGAGTTGGCACGTCAGAGCCCTCCTCGGGTTTGGTCGCGCCGGGTGGCGGGGCTAATGTTGCCGGACGGTAATGATCGGCTCGCCGCCGGCCGGACCGGCGGCGATGCCCGGCTGTGCGAGAGGAGAGTGTGACAGTGCCGGAGCAGGACGCGGCCGCATCGGCGCCGCAATGGGTGGGTTCCTTCCTGGAGCGGCGTCAGGAGCAGATCGCCCAACGCTGGGCGGACGCCCCCCTGTTCCGCTCGGTGTTCACCGTCTCCAGGGACGAGGCGGTGGAGGCCTGCAAGGCGGTGGTGGACGCCCTGTCCGACGTGGCCGTCAGCGGACGCCTGGAGGACACCGGGGCGCCCGGGTACGAACCGGTGCGCGAGCAGTTGGGGCGGATGACCCAGAACCGCGCGCGGACCGGGGCCACGCCGTCCCAGATCGCCGACGAGGTGGCCGCCCTGCGCGCCCCCGCCGTCGACCTGCTGCGCGAGGAGTTCGCGGACCCGGCCACCCCGCAGGCCCAGGAGAGCGTGCTGGCGCTGACCCTGCTGCTGGGCACGCTGCGCCTGGTGGTGCTGGAGACGGCCCTGGACGCGGGCGCGGAACTGATCGAGCGGCAGCGTCAGCAACTGCTCGAAGTGGCCACGCCGGTCATCAAGCTGTGGGAGGGCACGGTCGCCGTCCCGCTGATCGGGACCCTGGACAGCGCGCGCAGCCAGGTGGTGATGGAGTCGCTGCTGGAGGCCATCGTCGAACAGCGCGCCCGGTACGCCATCCTGGACATCACCGGAGTGCCCACCGTGGACTCCCTGGTGGCGCAGCATCTGATGAAGACGGTGGCCGCGGCGCGGCTGATGGGGGCCGAGTGCATCGTCTCCGGTATCCGCCCGGCGATCGCGCAGACCATCGTGCAGCTCGGCATCGACCTGGGCTCGGTGCTCACCCGGGCCTCGCTCGCCGACGCACTGGCTTACGCGCTGGGCCGGCAGGGCATCGAGGTCTCCCGCGCGCAGACGGGTACGAGCGCCCGGTGAACGAACCCATGGCGCCCGTCCCGGTGCTCGCCCTGGGCGACGTCCTGCTCGTCTCCCTCCAGGGCGAACTGCACGACGGCATGGCGGAACAACTTCAGCAGGACCTCAGCGAACGCATCGCCACGGCCGGGGTGACCGGTGTGGTGATCGACATCTCCGGTGTGGAGATCGTCGATTCCTTCCTGGGCCGGGTGCTCGCGGAGATCGCCTCCACCGCCCGGCTGCTGGCGGCCCGTACGGTGCTGGCCGGGATGCGTCCCGCGGTCGCGATCACCCTGGTGGAGCTGGGGCTGACGCTGCCCGGTCTGACCACCGCGCTGGACGTGGACCGGGCACTGGAACTGCTGTCCCAGAGGGGGAGATGATGCAGTCGTCCGGCCAGGCGTCCGCGACGCGCGTGCCCATCGGTTCGGACGCGGATCTGGCCTGGGTCCGGCAGCAGGTGCGGCAGTGCGCGGCACGTCTCGGGTTCGGTCTGGTACAGCAGACGAAGCTGGTCACGGCGGCGAGCGAGCTGGCCCGCAACACCCTGGTGCACGGCGGTGGCGGGTGCGCCGAGATCACCCCGCTGGACAACGGGCGGGCACGGGGGCTGAAGATGTCGTTCATCGACGAGGGCCCCGGCATCCGTGACCTGGAGCTGGCCATGACCGACGGCTACACCAGCGGCGGCGGCCTCGGTCTGGGGCTCAGCGGTGCCAAGCGGCTGGTGCAGGAGTTCAGCGTGGACACCGAGCCGGGCCGGGGCACGACCGTCACGGCCGTGGCCTGGGTGACCCAGGTGCCCTCGGCACGTCCGGGGCTCGGATGAGCCGGGTCTGGGAGGTCCCGGTGCACGACTCCACGCGGGTCCGGGACGCCCGTACGGCGGTACGGGAGGCGTGCGCGCGGGCGGGGCTGAGCGCTGAGCGCACGGCAGCCGGGGAGCTGGTGGCCACGGAGCTGGCGACCAATCTGCTCCGGCACGCGGGGGGCGGCAGCATGGTGGTCAACCTCGTGACACCGCCGTCGGGTACGGGTGCCTCGGTGCGGCTGTGGACGCTGGACCACGGGCCGGGGATCGCCGATGTCGCGGCGGCGCTGCGCGACGGCTGCACCACCGCCGCCGAGAACTCCCTCGGCGCCGGCCTCGGCAGCTGTCTGCGCAACGCGGACGCCTTCCACCTGTACGGCGCGCCGGGCCGGGGCACGGTGGCGACGGCACGCATCGACGCCGAGCGGGCGGGCGGCGGCCACACGCCGCCGACTCCGCCCGGCGGTGCCTCGGCGGGGGGCATCGCCGTGTCCCTCGGGCAGGCCGAGATCTGCGGCGACGCCTGGGGCTGGGTACGCCACGGCGGACTGGTGACGCTGCTGCTCGCCGACGGCCTGGGGCACGGTCCGAAGGCCGCGCACGCGTCCACCGCGGCGGTGGCGGAACTGGCCCGCTTCGGGCATCTGCCGCCCCCGGAGCTGCTGCGGCGGCTGCACACGGCCCTGCGCCCCACCCGGGGAGCCGCGATCGCCGTCGCCCAGGTGGACACGGACCGTGCGGAACTCGGCTTCGCCGGGGTCGGCAACATAGGCGCCCGGCTGCGCACCGCGGACAGGTGGACGTCCCTGCTGTCGCATCCGGGGATCGTGGGGGCCTACTTCCCCAACCACGTCCCCTTGCGGCGGGTGCCGTGGCACCGGGACAGTCTGCTCGTGCTCCACAGTGACGGGCTGCCCAGCCGCTGGAGTCCCCCCGAGGACCCCCGGCTGCTCGCCCACGACCCGTCCGTCCTGGCCGCGGCGATCCTCCGGGACGCGGGCAGCGCAGCCCGCCCCCCGCGTGACGACACCAGCGTGGCCGTACTGGCCCCCGACCGCCGGACCCGCACAGATGACCGCGACCACTGACACCTGGCCCCTCGCCGGCACCGCCGACGCGGCCCGCGCCCGTGCCCTGCTGGCACGGCTCGCGACGGACGCGGGGGTGCCCGCGACAGCGCGCGCCCGTTTCCTCGCCGAGGTCACCGCCCGGCTGCGCCCCTGCCGGGACGGGCACCGGCAGCGACTGGCCGTGACCGCCGACGGGACCGAACTCCACATCGACCTCTGCGGGCCGCAGCCCTGGCATCACACGCTGACCTGCCCCTCTCCCCTGCCGCAGCCCCTGCCCCGGCCGGACCGGCTGGACGAGACGGCGCTCGCCGAGGCACTGCTCGGCGCGGACGAGGAGACCGCCGCCGTGCTCGCGGGCCTGGACGAGGCCGAGGAACTGGTGCGGTTCCACCGGGAGGAGCTGCACCAGACCAACCAGGGTGTGCTCGCGCTGCACGGCGAGCTGGAGGCCGCCGCGCTGGCACAGCGTGACCTCCTCGACGCGGAGCGCACGGCACGCGCGGAGGCGGAGAAGGCCCGGCGGCTGCTGACCTTCCTCGCCGACGCCAGCGCCGCCCTCAACGCCTCCCTGGAGCACGAGGACATCCTGCGCCGGCTGCCCAAGCTGCTCGTCCCGGAGTACGCCCGGCACGTCGACGTCTGGCTGATAAACGACGAGCGCACCCAGCCGGCCGGGCGGGCGGCGGCCACGGTGCTGGCGGCCCGCACCGGGCGCCCGCAGCACGCGGGCCCGCACCCCGGCGGGCTCCCGGGCGTGGACGACCTGCCGGCCTCCGCGCTCTGCCCGGACCGGCCCCTGCTGTGCCTGCCGCTCGGGGCGCGCACGGTGCAGGGCGTGCTGACCCTGTCCGCGCCCGGCGAACGGTTCGACCCGGACACCACGGTGATGCTGGTGGAACTGGCCCGGCGGGCGGGCATCGCGCTGGACAACGCGCGCCAGTACGAGCAGCACCGGGACGTCGCCGAGGCGCTCCAGCGCGCGCAGCTCACCGATCTGCCGGCCACCCGGGGCCTGGATCTCGCGGCGCGCTATCTGCCGGCGACGCACGGGCTGAACATCGGCGGCGACTGGTACGACGCGTTCCCGCAGCCCGACGGGAGCGTGCTGGCGGTGATCGGGGACGTCACCGGGCACGGGCTGCGGGCCGCGGTGATCATGGGTCAACTGCGCACCGCGCTGCGCGCCTACGCCGTCGAGGGCAACGGGCCCGCCCGGATCCTCACCCTGTTGCACCGGATGCTGTGCCACCAGCAGCCGGAGCTGTACGCGACGTGTGCCATCGCCCGGATCACGCCCGGCGAGACGGGTGTGGTGTGGGCGGCGGCCGGGCATCCGCCCGCGCTGGTGCGCGACCCCGGGGGCGAGGTGCGGGTGCTGGACGCGAAGCCGGGGGTCATGCTCGGGGTGCCGGTGCCCCACGAATACCGGGAGCACCACGAGGAGTTGCCCGCGGGCGCCACGCTCGCGCTCTACACGGACGGCCTGGTGGAGCGTCGCTCCGCCGGGATCGACGCGGGCATCGAGCGGCTGGCGCGGGCGCTGGCCGGACTCGGCACGGCGGAGCTGGACGAGCTGGACTCGGCGGCGGACGCGCTGCTGAGGCCGATGCTGCGCGACTCCGAACACGACGACGACATCTGTCTGTTGCTGTGCCGCACCACCGTGTCCTGAACCGCCCGTGCGCCGGCCCCCGGGGCGGGGAGCCGGCCACGGGCGCGTCGTCACTGGTTGACGCAGGTGTTGCCGAAGGCCGGGTTGAGCAGCCCGACGATGTCGACGGAGTTGCCGCAGAGGTTGATGGGGAGGTGGATCGGTACCTGGAGGACGTCGCCGGACAGGACACCCGGGCTGCCGACGGCGGTTCCGGTCGTCGGGTCGGGGTCGGCGGCGAAGGCGGTGGCGGCGGTGCCCAGGGCAAAGACGCCCGCGAGAGCGGCCGTTGTGGCGATGCTGCGGATGCGCATGGATCTGCCTCACTGGTTGACGTAAGGGACAGCACCATCACATCCGGCCGCCGGGGAGTTCGCCTCTCCGGGTACGCCGACGGGGTGGCCCCCTTCGGAGGGAACCACCCCGCGTCGGCTCCGGCCGTCGGCCGCCCGGTTCAGGCGGCGGACGGGAAGCGCTCCCAGACCCGGTGCGCGCCGAGCAGTTGGACCAGCTCCTGGAGCACGGTGGTGGCGCCGTCGCCGGCGATCACCCCGGGGGCCTCGAGGGGGATGCCCGCCGCCTCCAGCGCGCTCTCGCCGCCCTTCGCGGCGCCGATGGCCTTGCCGTGCCGGAACGCCTCCCCCAGCAGCAGCCCGACCCGGGGGTCGGGGGTGGACTGGGGGTGCGGCAGGCCGGCCTTGGCGTCGCGGGCGCCGTAGGCGTCGGCGCCGACACCGGGGGTGCCGGCCACCAGCAGGGCGTCGAACTCCACGGAGCGCGCGGTGGCGTAGGTCCGCTGCACGGTCAGGGCGTCGCCGCCCGAGCCGAGCTTGCCGCCCTTGGGGGCGATGACCAGCGGCACCATGCCGCCGTCCAGCACCTCCTGGCGGACCGCGGCCACGCCCTCGAGGTCGCCGTCCTCACCGGTGATGATGCCGATGACCCGGCCGTCGACGGGCCAGGTGTGCCCGACCTGGGACAGGGCGGGGCTGGGCGCGACGTCGGCGAGCGGCTCGGTGGGCTCGGGGACGGGCAGGCCCAGGCCGGCGGCGACGCCCGCGCACAGCTCCGGGTCCACGTTCGCCAGCACCTGCAACGCCCGCTCCCGGATGGACTGTTCGTAGCACTTGGCGAGTTCGAAGGTGTAGGCGCCGATGATGTGCTCGCGCTCCACCGGGCTCATGCTGAGCCAGAACCGGCGCGGCTGGCTGAAGTGGTCGGCGAACGACTCCGGGGCCTCGCGGACCTTGGTGGCCTCCGGCACCCGTACGGGGGCCTCGACGTAGGCGCCCATGTCGGCGCCCGCCGTGAACGGGCAACCGCCGTCGAGGGAGTTGGGGCGGTAGGGAGCCACCCCGCGGTGCACGGCCGTCTGGTGGAAGCTGTCGCGCTGCATGTCGTTGACGGGCGCGTGCGGCCGGTTGATCGGGATCTGCGGGAAGTTGGGGCCGCCGAGCCGGGTGATCTGGGTGTCCAGGTAGGAGAAGAGCCGCCCGGCAAGCAGCGGGTCGTCGGTGATGTCGATGCCGGGGACGAGGTGGCCGACGTGGAAGGCGACCTGCTCGGTCTCGGCGAAGAAGTTGGAGGGGTTGCGGTTGAGGGTGAGCAGTCCGATGGGCTGCACCGGGGCCAGTTCCTCGGGGACGATGTTCGTCGGGTCGAGCAGGTCGATGCCCTCGAAGGTCTGGTCGGGGGTGTCGGGGAACGTCTGGATGCCGAACTCCCACTCGGGGTAGGCGCCGGCCTCGATCGCGTCGGCGAGGTCCCTGCGGTGGAAGTCGGGGTCGACACCGCCGATGATCTGCGCCTCCTCCCACACCAGGGAGTGCACGCCGAGCTTCGGCTTCCAGTGGAACTTCACCAGGGTGGTCTCGCCGGCCGCGTTGACCAGGCGGAAGGTGTGGACGCCGAAGCCCTCCATGGTGCGGAAGGAACGCGGGATACCCCGGTCGGACATGTTCCACATGGTGTGGTGGGTGGCCTCGGTGTGCAGGGTGACGAAGTCCCAGAAGGTGTCGTGGGCGCTCTGCGCCTGCGGGATCTCCCGGTCGGGGTGCGGCTTGCCGGCGTGGATGACGTCCGGGAACTTGATCGCGTCCTGGATGAAGAAGACCGGCATGTTGTTGCCGACCAGGTCGAAGACGCCCTCGCTGGTGTAGAACTTCGTGGCGAAGCCGCGGGTGTCGCGGACGGTGTCGGCGGAGCCGCGGGAGCCGAGCACCGTGGAGAAGCGCACGAACACGGGGGTCTCGACGTCCTCGGCGAGGAAGGCCGCCTTGGTGACGTTGGCCGCGGTGCCGTAGCTGCGGAAGACGCCGTGGGCGCCGGCGCCGCGGGCGTGCACCACGCGCTCGGGGATGCGCTCGTGGTCGAAGTGCATCACCTTCTCGCGCAGATGGTGGTCCTGGAGGAGGACCGGGCCCCGGGGGCCGGCCTTCAGGGAGTGGTCCGTGTCGTAGAGCCGGGTGCCCTGGGCGGTGGTGAGGTAGCTGCCGCTCTGGGCCATCCGGGCCTGGTCGGCGCCGGTGGGCTGGCCGGTGGGCGAGACGGTGTCCGGGCCGGACTGGTCGGGCTTGGGGGGCAGCGGCTCGCGGGCCTCGGTCGGCTCGGCGACCGGCGGCGACTCGACGCCCGGCTTGCCGGGGATGCCCTCTTCCGGCCCCTCGCCGCCGCCCTTGAGGGCGTCCGCCGCTCGCTTCAGGGGGTTCTTCTCGCTCATCACTACCTTTTTCCTTCGCTGGTCACGGGGTCGGGCCCGGCGCGGCGAGGCGGTCGGCGGTGCGTGGAGCCACGCCCGGGGCACCGCCGGCCCGGTGCGCCGGGTCCGGGTGACGTTCGGGGGACAGCCGGATCGAAGAGGTCGGCCGGGTTCCGTACCGAGGTCCCCGGGCCGGGGCGTCCGAAACCGGGAATCCGGGGATTTCCGGCCGGGGTGAAGTCGGGCCGTCTCCCAATCGAGTTGCCGGGGCAGCTGGCCCGCCGGACGCGCTGGTCCGGTCCCGGAGACCGTTCGGGCAGGGCCAAGTCCCCCCTGCCGAGGGCGTGTTCGTCAGGGGCCGGTTTCTTGACCCGAGGAGGCGGCCGGCGCCTGGCCGCCCGCATACGACACCCTAGGGGCTGCCCCGCATCGGCGCAGTTCGGGACGGCCCGTCAGGCGCGGCCGCGGGTCGCCTCGCCGTAGGGGCCGGTACGGCCCGTCAGGTGCGGGCCACCACCCGGAAGGAGTCCAGTGAGGGGTCCGCCGCGTCCGAGATCAGGAAGCCGTGGGCGACTCCGCTGCGCAGGTAGTCCACCACCTCGTCCGTGATGACCTCGCCGGGGGCCACGACCGGCACGCCGGGCGGATAGGGGCTGATCGTCTCGGCGGCGATCCGTCCGGCGACGTGTTCGGCGGGCACGTGTTCGACCGGGGCGAAGAACGCCGCGCGGGGCAGCATCGCCTGTTCCAGTTCGAGCACGTGGGGCTCGGGCAGGTGGACCGGGGGCCGCCATTCGATGGAGTCGGCGTGCTCCACCAGGGAGCGCACCGCGTCCACCAGGGTCTTCTCCGTGTCGTCGTC
Source organism: Streptomyces misionensis (assembly GCF_900104815.1). NCBI lineage: Bacteria > Bacillati > Actinomycetota > Actinomycetes > Kitasatosporales > Streptomycetaceae > Streptomyces > Streptomyces misionensis. The sequence goes on along the minus strand of NZ_FNTD01000004.1, from coordinate 7,679,355 downwards.
GTCCGCGTGGGTGATGGAGGCGGTGATCCGGCAGGTGTCGGAGCCGCCCATGTCGACGTGGCGGTGGACACGCAGCCATTCGGTGGCCTGCATGCCGCTGATGCCGAGGTCACGCACGTCCACGACGATCTTCAGCGGGTCGAACTCGGCGGCCGGCCCCTCCTCGATGATCTCGCCGCCCATCACCCGCAGTCCCGGGAACTCGCGCAGCACGGCCCGGATCCGTTCGGCGCGGTGCAGCGCGGCGTCCAGCAGTTCGTGACCCCGTTCGGCCATCTGGCGGCGCCAGCCGTCCAGCGCGCCGTAGACCAGGGAGGAGGCGCTGGTGGTGCCGAGCAGGTCCTCGCGCTGTTTGAGCACCTCGGGGGCGACCCGGTCGTGCTGGAGGTGGAAGACGGAACTCTGTTCGATGGCGCCGCCCATCTTGTGCACGCTGGTGACCACCAGGTCGGCGTCGGCGTCCATGCCCCAGGCGGGCAGCCCGGGGTGGAAGGGCAGATGGGCGCCCCATGCCTCGTCCACGATGAGCGGCACGTCCGCCGCGTGACAGGCGTCGGCCACGCCGCGGATGTCGGCGCAGGTGCCCCAGTCGGTCGGCGTGATCAGCAGCATGCCCTTGGCGTCCGGGTGGTCGCGCAGCCGCCGTCGTACGTCCTCGGGCTCGGGCGGATGGGCCAGATGGCGTTCGGTGTCGAACTTGGGATGGACCCAGATCGGCTCCACCCCGTTGATGATCACCGCCGCGATGACCGCCTTGTGGGCGTTGCGGGACAGCAGCAGTTTCTCCCCCGGGCCCGCGACCGACAGCATGGCGGTCTTCACCGACAGGGAGCTGCCGCAGGTGGAGAAGAACGCGTGTTCGGCGCCGACGGCGTCCGCCATCAGCTCCTGGGCCTGTTCCAGCACACCCTGGGACTGGCGCCGGTCGTCGAGGCCGTTCAGGCTGAGCACGTCGGAGCGGAAGACGTCCAGGCCGAGGATGTCGGTGACCCGGGGGTCGGCGCCGCGTCCCTGTTTGTGCCCCGGCGGCCCGAACACGACGTCTCCCCGGCGCCGGAACCCCTCAAGGGCTTCCAGTACGGGTGCGCGCGAGTGGTCCATGCAGTCCTCCTGAGCCGTCGGTGCCGCAACCACCGTGTTGCACCGGCCACACGCTCCAAACACCCCGGACGGTGTCGGGACCCGAACGGGTGGAACCCGGCGGCACGTCAGGAGGTCCCGCGAGCCCGTTGGAGGAGCCCGTGTCGGGTCAGGACGTTGCCGGTCCGCAGGTGGGGCGCGCCGCCCCCGAGGAAGAGGCGCGGCTCGTCCGGGAGGAGGTGGCGCGGCGGGCGGACGCCTTGTGGGCCGTCGCCCGCGCGCTGCACGCCGATCCGGAGACCGCGTTCGCCGAGCACCGGTCCGCGGCGCCGCTCGCGGACGAGCTGGAGCGGGCGGGGTTCGAGGTGCGGCGGGAGGCCGCCGATCTGCCGACCACGTTCACGGCCCGGTCCGGGCGGGGGCGGCCGGCGGTGGCGTTTCTCCTGGAGTACGACGCCCTGCCCGGCCTCGGCCACGCCTGCGGGCACAATCTGATCGCCGCCGCGGGGCTCGGGGCCGCGCTGGTCGCGGACGCGGTGCCGGCGGGCGGCGAGGGGACGGTGCTGGCGGTGGGCACACCGGGCGAGGAGGGCCGCGGCGGCAAGGCGATCCGGCGGCGACCGGTACGACCGTCACCGTGGACCGGGCGAGCGTGCGTTACGAGCACTTCCGGGACAGCGGGGCGCTCTCCGAGCGGTTCGCCGGGCATCTGGAGCACGCGGGGATCGCGCTCACCCCGCCGGTTCCGGGGGTCTGTCCGGGCTCGTCGGACATCGGGAACGTCAGCGGGCGGGTGCCCGCCATCCATCCCTTCGTCGCGATCATGGACCCGGACGGCTCCGACCACACCCCGGAGTTCGCCGAGGCGGCGGCCTCCGAGCGGGCCCGCCGGGTGCTCCTGGCCGTCGTGGAGGCCCTGGCCCTGACCGGGCTGGACGTGCTGCGGGACCCCGGGCTGCACGGCCGGGCGTGGGAGGACCTGCGCCGCGCCGAGGGGTGAGGGCGGTGCCGGGGGCTCGCCGCGGCGAACCGCCGCCCGGGACGCGGGAGTTGCGTCCCGGGCGGCAGGGGCAGGTCACGGGAAGGAGGTCACCTTGGACGGGACGGTGCCGGTTCCCGAGGTGGGTGCGCCGGTGCTGTTGACGACGTGGGCGTACTGGCCCATGCCGCCGAGGGAGATCACGAGCAGGTCGTGCATCTTGATGCCGGATGCGGTGGGCACCTGGAAGCCGTGGGCCTGCACGATCGACGGATCGGACGTGTAGTTGCAGTAGCTGCCCAGGCCCCACGCCTCATGGCTGGTGACGGAGTCGGCGACCTTGTAGGCCGCGTAGCCGACGATGCCGTCGTGGGTGATGGCGGCGGCGTTCGGGGCGTCGTACGCCTTCTCGTTCTGGAAGAAGATCGTGCGGCCGCGCTCGCCGTTCCAGTAGACGTCGTACTTGTTGAAGTGTTCGACGAACAGGCCGGTGGCGAGGACGTCGTTGCCGTTGACGCGCAGTCCGTAGTCGGCGCGGTTGGTGTCCCAGCCGACGCCGCTGCCGTGGTCGGCCCGCCAGAGCCAGGTGTGGTCGATGATCACGTTGTTGCTGTTGACGACCACGGAGTTGGTGGCGAGGCCGGGTCCGGCGCCGCCGATGCGGACGAACACGTCCTGCATGGTGGTGGGGTTGGCGGAGTGGTCGGCGCTCGCGCCGGGCGGACCGATGCGCAGCAGTGTGTCGGAGTTGACCGGTCCCGCGTCGATGAGGAAGCCGGCGAGCCTGACCCCGTCGACGTCGGCCACGTGCATGGCGTCGATGCCGTTGTCCGGGACCAGGGTGGCGAGGCCCAGGCCGAGGACGACGGTGTTGGCCCGGTCGACCTCGATGGTCTGGTCGAGGTGGTAGACGCCGGGCGTGAACAGGAGGTTGAGGCCCTGGGCGAGGGCCGCGTTGATGGTGGCCGCGGTCGCGCCGGGCTTGACGACGTAGAACTGGTCGAGCGGGATGGAGGTGCCCGCGTTCGCCGGCCAGGACACGCCCCGGGCGTTGGTGCGCTTGGCCGGTACGAACACCTTGTAGGCGGAGCCGTCCAGGTAGAGGAAGGGCTTCTCGCGGGAGACGGGCGTGTTGTCCAGGGTGGTGTAGGGGCCGGTGTCGAAGTTGGTGGCGGGGGCGCCCTGGACGCCGGAGAAGGTCATGTTCCACACGCCGTTGGTCCAGCCGCCGATCGAGCTGTCGCGGGTGTACCACTGCTGCTGGGAGTACGGGCCGACGGTGCCGTCGATCTTCGAGTCGGCGATGTAGCCGCCGGAGGCCCAGCCGTAGCCGTTGGGCGCCAGGTTGAGCCCGCCCTTGACGTGGATGCGGCGGAACGGCGCGGCCTGGGCGACAGCCCAGCGGTCGTCGCCGTGGGACGGTGTGATGGCGAGGTTCTCCGCCGAACGCCAGAAGTTCTGGGTGGCGTTGCCGTTGAACCAGCCGGCGTCGACGGTGACGTCACCGTTGATCTGGGTGTCGTCGGGGTTCAGGCCGAGTCCGGAGATCGAGGTGTAGAAGCCGATCTGGGCGTTGATGCCGTTGTAGGTGCCGGGCTTCAGCAGGAACTGGTAGCGGTCGGTGCCGAACTGGTTCGACTCCTGCTGTGCGAAGACCTGGTCGAACTTCTGCTGGAGGTTGGGGGTGGAGGGGTCCACGACGATGACGTTCGGGCCGAGGTCGCCGCCGCCCACGACCGGCGGGGTGCCGGTGCCCGTGGTGTGCACGGCCACCTCCCACAGGGAGTAGCCGTAGCCGGTGCCGCGCGCGGTGCCGTAGATCCGCAGATACCGGCCGGAACCGCTGACGTCGTACGACGCGGTGCCGCCGGTGGCGCCGGTGACGCTCTTCAGGGTGCTCCAGCTCTGTCCGTCGTTCGACGTCTGGATCTGGAAGTCCTTGCCGTAGGCGGCCTCCCAGTTCAGCGCGACCTGGCAGATGTCCTTCACGGAGCCGAGGTCGACCTGCACCCACTGCGGGTCGGCGGCCTGGCTGGACCAGCGGGTGCCGGGGTCGCCGTCGAAGGCGGCGGAGGCGGGGGTGCCGGCGTTCTCGGTGGAGGAGGCCGAAGCGGGCTTCCCCTGGGCGTCGTTGGCGCTGCCGCAGCCGGCCTGGCTGCCGGACGCCGAGCCGAACACCTGGAACTCCCAGAGGGAGTAGCCCCATTGGGTCGCCCGGTGCACGCCCTGGAGGCGCACGTAGCGGCCTTGTCCGGACACGTCGAGGGTGTCGGTGCCGCCGTCGGAACCGGTGACGGACTTCAGGTCGGTCCAGGTTCCGGCGTCCTGCGATATCTGGATCTTGTAGTCCTTGCCGTAGGCGGTCTCCCAGTCGAGGACCACCCGGGTGACGGACGTGGTGGCGCCGAGGTCCACCTGGAGCCACTGGTCGTCGGTGGCGGCCGAGGACCAGCGGGTGCCGGTGTCACCGTCCACGGCGGCGGAGGCGGGGGTACCGGCGTTCTCGGTGGAGGAGGCGGTGGCCGTCTTCCCCTGGGACAGGGGGGTTTCGGCGGCGGCGGCCGGGGTGTGGGTGAGGGGCAGGGCGACGAGCGCGGCCATGGCGGCCATCGCGACCCCCAGGGCTCTCCAGCGGGTGGGACGTGTTCTCATGGGGCGGCTCCAAGCGGCTGCGGGGTCGACGGCTCGACCCCTCTCCTTAGTTCAAGTTTTGATTTAAGTGGTGAGTCAAGCCGCCGACAAGCCTTCGGGAGCCAAATACTTCGACGAGGTGTCAGCCCCGCTGCCGCCGCACCAGTTCGAGCAGCGCGGCATGCGTCGCCGGGTCGGCCGCCGCCACCAGCCCGCCCGCGCCGGTGTGCACCGGTTCCCCGTACAGCCCGGTCACCGTGCAGCCGGCCGCCCGGCACAGGGCGATGCCCGCCGCGAAGTGCACGCTGTCGGCGAGGTGGCCGTCGGTGACATAGGCGGCCCGGCGGCCGGCGGCCACCCAGGCGACGGCGAGGGTGCTGGAGATCACCCGGGGCCGGAACCGCTCGGCGAAGCCCGGGTCGGCGAGCAGGAGTGCCGCCCGGAAGCCGGGGGCGTTAGGGAACGGCGGGTCGAGGTTGACGTCCACCAGCGCGGAGGCGGCGGACGGGGTCAGCTCCTCGTCGCCGTGTTCGGTGCTCAGCCGGGCCTGGGTGCCGTCCGTCCAGAAGACCTCGCCGGAGAACGGGTCGGCCGTCGCGGCGGCGGTGACCTCACCGCCCACCCGCAGGGCGACGTTGACGCCGACGAGCATGGTGGACACGGCGTAGTTGAGGGTGCCGCACAGCGGGTCGACCAGCCAGCGGCGGTGGGCTTCGGCGGCGCCGCTGCGGCCGCTCTCCTCGCCGGTGACGGCGTCGTCCGGGCGGGCGGTGCGCAGCACGTCCAGGACGGCCCGTTCGGCGGCCAGGTCGGCCTCGGTCGCGAAGTCGCCCGCGGTCTTCTCGTACCGTGCGAGCCGGCCGCCGTACAGGTCGCGGACGACGGCGGCGCCCGCCCGTGCCGCGGTCACGGCCAGGCGGGCGTCGGATTCCCCGTTGATGATCGTCATGGCGGCAGCCTACGCAAGTCAGCGCAGCGATCGCACAGTTGTTCCCTACTTCTCGACCGGGGTGAGCGTGAGGGTCTGCTCGGCGGCGGTGCGGCCCCGGCCGACGGCGCTGCCGCTGGTGTCGGTCCAGGTGCGCGCCGGGGTGGTCTCGGCGAGCCGGCCGGAGTCGGCGGACAGGCCGAGGACCAGGCCGCTGTAGCGGTTGACGAGGCGGAGGGTTCCGGCCGGGGAGGCGTCCGGGAGGAGGAACCACTGCTGTCCGACGGTCGGGCCGCTGTGGTGCCGGGCGGTGACCACCGGCTTGGTGCCCCAGGCGCGGGAGGCGGTGGTGCCGGAGTCGACGCCGAGCAGCCCGCCGGTCGCCGCGTTGGTCACCGTGTAGGCGCCGTCGCCGGTCGGCTCGAAGGTCCAGGACGCGCGGGCGGTCGGGGTGGGCGGGGCGGCGGTGGTGGCGGAACCGCCGGGGCGCTGCACGAGGATCCGGCCGGTGCCGGAGGCGATGTGGTAGCGGCGGCCGGCGGCCACGGGCGGGGTGGCGGGCGTGGTGGAGTCGAGGGTGAGGTCGACGTACTCGCCGTCCGCGTCGTGCGAGCAGCCGTAGGCGCAGTACGAGCGGACGGTCCTGCCGACGATCGAGGAACCGGTGCGGCTCACGCCGTCGAGGAACCAGCGGTACCAGGAGGCGTTCGTGTAGCCGCCGGTGTCACCGAGCAGGTGCCACTTCTGGGTGGCGAGGTCGTCGGTGGCGTAGAGGTACTGCGGTGACGTGCCGCTCTGGTCGACCGCCTGCGGTTCGCCGATGTACAGCCCGAGGTAGGCGTCGTAGGCGATGTTCATGACGAACAGCGGCGAGGTCGGGGGCGTCTTGCCGGCCGCGATCTGCTCGCTGGTGGTGCCGGTGGTGGCGGGGTCGTACTCGGCGGCGGCGGGGGTGTAGCCGGTGGGGTGGCCGGCGTCGACCGGGACGATGTTGCTCTCCTTGCCGCCGGTGCCGGGCTGGGACCAGGCGCCGTCGTACCACTTGCGCCAGGAGCCGGGGGCCATCTTCGCGGAGATCGGGGCGCGGGCCACGTGCTCGTAGAAGGCCTTCCAGCCGCCCTTCTTGTCGACGATCCGCGAGCCGTAATAGACGTAGAAGTAGCCGGAGGCGGTGTCCACGAAGAGCCGCTGGTCGCCGTCGCCGTAGTCGTACGTCTGGTGGGGGAAGGCGGTGGTGTCCCCGCGCGCGGTGCTGTACGGGGACGTGATGGCGTGGTCCTTGACGGTCCAGGTGTGGCCCTGGTCGGTGGAGACGGCGTAGTCGATGGCGTCGAAGTGCAGTCCGTCGCCGAAGGGCTGCGGGGTGAACTCGTTGTGCACCAGGCCGTACCAGTCGCCGGTGTCCGGGTCGACCCACACCCCGACGAGGTCGCAGTAGTTCTTCTGGGCGTAGCCCGAGCCGGCCGGGGCGTAGCTGGCCTCGCGGCCGGTGGGGCTGTTGTTGCAGCGCCAAGTGGTGTCGTCGTTGCGGTCGTTCGGATTGGCCGGGTTCACCGCGTTGCTCAGCGAGCGGTCGAAGGTGGCGGTGTCGAAGTCGGTGCCGGTGTAGAAGTCCCAGCTGCGCGGGTCGGCGGCCCCGTAGAGCGCGGCGGCCTGCTGGTAGTGGAAGGTGCCGTCCTTGTCGAGGAAGGGGCTCGCGGGGGTGTCCGTGGGGTTGGGGAACGGCACCGGGCTGCCGACGGTCACGCGGTAGGCGGCGGGGGCGGCGGGCGCCGGGGTGGCGGTGGCGCCGCCCAGGGCGAGGGCGGCGGCCGCGGCCACGGCGCCGCCCGCTCTGCTCAGCAGTCGCACGGGGACTCCTAGTTGCCAAAGGGGGTTGAGGAGGACCGGTCCCACGGAACGATCAACCCCCGGCGGTTTCCCGGCAATGGACTCCCGTGCGCCGCCCCTTGCACTTTCGCGCGGCGGCGGTCAGTTCCGCTCGGTCAGCGGTGTGTCCCAGGCGAGTTGGCGGACCAGTTCCTCGTCCCGATGGCCGGGGCGGTGGTTCGGGTCGGCGGGGCGGGCCGGGGCGTGGGTGCCGCGCGAGATGCCGCCGCTCACGGTGATGTTGTGCTCGACCCGGGGGCGCCGGAGCCGCTCGTACGCGGCGAACGCCCGTGCCACGTCCGGCAGATCGCGCAGTGCCTTGGCGAGGACGACCGCGTCCTCCAGCCCCGTCGAGGCGCCCTGCCCGGTGGCCGGGGAGGCCGCGTGGGCCGCGTCGCCGATGAGCAGGACACGGCCGGTGTGCCAGGTGGCGCCGAGCGGCATCTCGGTGGCGTTGGTGACCATGAGGGGGCCCGGCGCGGCGGCGACGAGCGCGGCGGCGGGCGTGGCGTCCCTCTCCAGCACGGACAGCAGGTGCTCGCGCGGTACGGCGGTCCGGGCGGCCGGGGTCCGGCCGGGCAGCGGGTCCTCGCCGACGCGGGCGAACCAGTACGCCTCCCCCGCCGGCGAGGCGGCGTATCCGAAGGCGCTCGCGCTGCCGCGCACCATGGTGATCACGCCGCTGCCCGTGCTGTCCGGGGCGCCGGGCGTGTAGCCGTAGTAGACGCGCTGGCCGGCGTAGCCCGGGCGGACGCCGGGGGTCAGGACGCGGCGGACGGTCGAGTTCAGGCCGTCGGCGCCGATGAGCAGGTCGCCGGTCGCGGTGGTGCCGTCGGCGAAGCGTGCGGTGACGCCGTACGGGCCGTCCGTCACGGACGTCAGCCGGGCGCCGTGGGTGAGCCGGATGCCGCGCCGGGCCGCCTCGACCTGGAGGGCGGCGTTCAGCTCGCCGCGCCGCAGACAGCGGTAGCGCAGATCGGGTTCGGCGACCTCGCCGAGCGGCACATGGGCCAGTTCGGCGCCCTCGGCGTCGATCAGGCGCAGCGAAGTCAGCGGAAAACCGACGGCGGTCACGGCGCGCGTGGCGTCGAGTTGGGCCAGCGCGCGCATGCCGGTGCTCGCCAGGGTGAGGAACGCGCCGATGTCCTCGGCCGAGCCGGGGTGCGCCTCGTACACGCGGACGTGACAGCCCGCCTTGTGCAGGCCGAGCGCGGCGGCGGTGCCCGCGATGCCGCCGCCGATCACCAGTGCCCTGATCGCTGCCGTACCGGTCATGTGCCGCTCCCCGTGCCGACGGTGGTGGGCGACCATCCAAGTACAGCGGCGTCCCGGGGGTGCCGGGCGGGGCCCGGATCCGGACAGGGGCGGGCGGTTCGGCGGCGCGCGCCGGTATGTGTCGTATGTGCCCCCGGTAGCCATCCGTGCGGACGGGCCGTGCCCGAGTCCGCCCCTCGTGTGCGGGCGTTCCGGCCGGTGGATTGGGTACGGACCCGGCCATGCGGGTGAGCTTGGTGGATGCGGGGTCGAACACGGTGCGACTGGTGATCGCGGATGTGGAGGGGGGTGTTCCGCTGCCGGTGCACACCGTCAAGTGGAAGCTGCGCCTGTCCGAACGGGTGAGTGCGGACGGCACCATCGCCGAGGAGGCGGTGGAGCAGCTGGTCGAGGCGGTGGCCGAGGCGGGTGACACGGCGTTGCGGTGGCGGGCCGCGGGCCCCCTGGCGTTCGCGACCGCGGTGGTGCGGGAGGCGCCGAACCGCCAGGAGGTGCTGGAGCGGGTGGCGTCCGGGACCGGGATCCGGATGTGCACGCTGCCGGGCGAGACGGAGGCCGAGCTGACGTTCCTGGCGGCCCGCCGCTGGCTCGGCTGGAAGGCGGGCCCGCTCGCGCTGCTCGACATCGGCGGCGGTTCGCTGGAGGTGGCCTTCGGGCGGGGCCGGCTGCCGGACTTCGCCGCGTCGCTGCCGCTGGGCGCGACCCGGCTGACCCGTGAGTACCTCGGCGTCCAGGACCCGCCCGGGGCGGCCGAGTTGAAGGAGCTGCGCCGCCGGATCCGGCATGAGCTGCGGGACGTGGCGGCGCGGATACGGTGGGAGAGCCCGCGCACCGCGGCCGTCAGCTCCCGTACGTTCCAGCAGCTGGCCCGGATGTGCGGGGCCGCGCCCGGCCGCTTCGGCCCGTTCGAGCCGCGCCGGCTGCTGCGCCGGGACCTGAAGGAGGCCGTGCGCACCCTGGCCGCCCTGCCCGCCGCCGAACGCGCCCAGCTGCCGGGCGTGTCCGCGCCCCGTGCCGCGCAGAGTCTGGCCGGTGCCGTCGTCGGGCACACGGCGCTGAAGCTGATGGGGCTGCGTCGGGCCGTGGTCAGCCCCTGGGCGATCCGCGAGGGCGTGCTGCTGCGCTACGTCGAGGACGGGGCCGACTGGTGGGCCGAGGCCGGCGGGGCCCGCGTCGCGGTGGCCCCGGCCTCGGCGGTGTCGCTGCGGAGCATCTCGGGGCCGCCCGCGTGACAGGGAAGAGGGGCGGCCGCACGGCCGCCCCTCCCCCGCTCGTACGACCGGTCAGTGCAGCTTGCGCACCTCGATGGTGTAGATGCCCCGGCCGTGGGTGGCGGCGTAGAGCGTGCCGCCGTCGGGGCTGGTCTTGAGCTGGAGCACGGCGACGGCGGGCAGGTCGCCGACGCGCTTCCAGGTGGTGCTGCCGGGCGCCCGGTGGACGACGCCGAGGTCGGTGGCGACGGCGAGGCCGCCGTCCGCCGTCACCAGCGCGGAGTCGGCGGGCACGTCGGGCAGGTTGCCGGAGATGTCCTTCCAGGTGGTGCCGCCGTCGGTGGACTCGAAGACGTGTCCGTCACCGGCGCCGGGGCCCTCGGTCCAGTGCCGGGAGAAACCGTTGACCGTGAGGTAGACGTGGTCGGCGTCGTGCGGGTCGACGGCGAAGCCGCTGAGGTAGCGGTTGGGCACCGTGCCGTCCACGGGCAGGTTGATGTCGTGCCAGCCGGTGCCGTCCGCGTTGCCGACGGCGATGCCGCGGGCGAAGCCCACGCTGTCGCACGGTCCGCACCAGGCGGCGTAGACCTTGCCGCCGGACGCCGCGACGGCGGTGGCGGTGCGGCCCTTGCCGAGGTCGTGGGCGCTGGTCCACTCGGAGCCGCTGCGGATGGCGTAGCCGTGGTACTGCACCCAGATGTGCCGGCCGCCCGCGACCCAGGTGTCGCTGTCCTTGAGGTCGGCGGTGAGCGGGGCGATGAAGCGGGCCTCGCCGGTGGCGTTGTCGGGCGGGGCGACGGAGTACGACGTCACCTTGCTCGGGTCGCTCTCCCAGCTGCCGTCGTTCACGGCGCAGTTCTGGGTGACCTGGACGGCGAGGTAGACGTACTCCTGGGCGATGTTGCAGCCGTTGGCGGGGTCGGTGAGGGTGTCGCCGCCGTCGCCGCCGAAGTTGGAGCCCATCACCGTGTCGTTGCTGCGCAGGATGGACTGCCCGTTGTCCTGGAGACCGCCGGTGACGGAGACGCCCCCGTGGTCGAGGTCCTTGCCGATGCCGACGGAGTAGTACTCCAGGGTGTCGATGGTGCCGTCGTTCAGGGACGTCCAGTCGGTGGCGTGACCGGAGGCGTCCTGGGAGCCGTCGAGCGGACGCTTGTAGATGCCGCCGTCGTTGCCGACGTACACGAACGACTTGCCGTGGTAGCTGCCGATGGCGACGCCGTGCTGGTCGGAGTGGGTGGTCTGGTTGCAGTCACCGGTCTGCTTGGCCGGGTCGATGCTCCAGCAGGGGAAGGTGAAGTTCCAGTAGGGGCCCACCGTGGACCAGGTGCTGCCGCCGTCCTTGGTCTCGTAGACCTCTTCGAGCCCGGCGTACACGTGCCGCGCATCGCTCGGGTCGACGGCGAGGAACTGGTTGTACCAGGCCTGCACGCCCGGCATGTAACCCTCGGAGTTCAGCGCCGAGTTGTCGGCGGCCAGCCCCTTGTAGTCGGCGATCTTCGTCCACGGCCCGGTCGGCGAGCCGGACTCGGAGACGAAGATGCCCTCCAGGCCGCTGTCCGGGTTGGTTTCCAGCTGCTCCGGGGACTGGTCGATGGCGTAGTAGCGGGAGCCGTCGGCGGACCGGGCGAAGGTCACGTTGCCGACGTCGTCCGGGTCGGCCGGGAGGTCGCCGAGGCCGCTGGTGATCCGCGTCCAGGCGCCGTCGACCTTGGTGTAGAAGCCGTTGTAGTCGTCGCCGCTGCGCCAGCCGACCGCGAGGACCACCTTGCCGGGGTCCTTGGGGTCGATGGCGATGTCGTTGGCGATGTTCTTGTACGCCGCCGCCGGGTCACCGGCCTTCGGCCCGTTCGGCAGGTAGTCCGGGTTGGGCGCGAACTCCAGCTTCCAGGGGCCGTCGAGGTTGCTGGTGGAGTGGCTCCACACGCCCCTGCTGGTGGCCGCCCACACCTTGCCGCCGCCGAAGCGCAGCTCGTGGATGGTGGTGCTCTCCAGCTCGTCGCCGCCGACACGGGTGCGCCGGGAGAAGCGCTGGTGGTGCGGGTGGGCGAGCACGTAGACGCCGCTGCCGAGGTAGGCGTCGGAGTTGGTGGTGGCCTCACCGGTGCCCAGCCACAGCCGGCCGCCGTCGTCGACCGCGAGGGCGCCGGTGGACTGGGAGGGCAGGTCGTCGCTGATGGGCTGCCAGTCGCCGCCCCCGGTGTGCGAGCGCCACACGCCGCCGCCCGCGCTGCCGGCGTAGACATAGCCGTCGTCGTCGGCGGCGACGGCGGCCATGCGCCCGGTGACGTTGCCGGAGCCGCCGCTGGAGTTGGAGTCGTAGTCGCGGTAGCGCGGGTCGTCCGAGTTGTACGGCAGATCGGTGATGTTGCGCCAGTCGCCGCCGGTGCTCTTCAGCTTGGCGAGGTCACCCCAGGCGGCGCCGTACGCGCCCGGTGCGACGATGCCGGGCGAGGTGCGGGCCTCGGCGTACTGGTCCGCGCCCTCGGCGATCTCGTCCGCCTCGTTGCCGCCGTCGTCGTCCGCGGACAGGTGCGGCGACATGGCGCCGACCGACTGCGTCCGCTCCTTGGCGAGTTGGTCGAGGGCACGGACGCCGAAGGGGCTCGCCGAGCGGCCGGCGGCGGACGAGGGTATCGCCACCAGCGCGGCCGACGCGGTGATCGCACAGACGGTGAACCACCGTCTTCTGCGGGGTGTTTGGGACACCAGGCCTCCCTGAACAGGCATGCGGTTCTGCCGACGCAGGAGACCTGATCACAGGAGCGGGCGATATTCCACCACCCTGGTGAACTTTTGACACGTACGCGCCAGTAATGCGACTCACCACCCGTCACCGGGCACGTGAGGGCGTCGAGTTGCCCGGCCGAAGGCCCGTCATCCCTACGGGCCGACAGGCCGACGGAAGCGAGCCCACCCGGCCCGCGACTCGCAAGACCCTTGCGCGCCCATGACTTCGAGGCGGACTTCCGTTCGGCGGCCGGTGCGCGGAGACGGGCGCGGGGGCGGCGGCCGGTGTGACGGCCGCTGCTGTCCCTTGGAGCGGCCCGGACGCCGCCCCCGCTGTCCGGAACTCCCGCCGCACAGGTGCGGCAGGTCTCTCAGTGGCCGGAAGGGCCGTGGGATTCGGGGGCGAGGTGGAGGTAACCGTGCTCGTCGGCCCAGCGGAGCTGGTCCAGGACCCACTGACGGCGGATGTCGGTGTGGTCGTCGGCCGTCCGGACGGCGGAGACGGCCGCGGACCGAGGCGCTCCGGGAGCTTGCGTCGCCGCCGAGGCGGGACCGCCGGCGGCGAGGAGGCCGGCCACCGCGGCGGCTGAGGCGATCGCGACGGCGAGCGGGCGCACAGTCCTCTTGCCCATGATTTCTTCTCCTTGTTCACCCCGTGACGCTGCCGGGCAGCGTCACGGACCACGCCTTTTGTCAGGCACTTGAGACCCTAGCCCCCATGTTGTTGAATCGTGAATCATTCCGGTGGTGAGGTCCGCCACTCCCTCACCACACAGGTGGTGGCATCGAGCCGCGGCAGCCTGGCCGACCCGGATCACCTGGGACATCCTGAGATCGGTGAGGGTGCCAGGGAAGGGCTCCGAAGGGCAGATGATCGATCATGGTTGGACCGGCGACCAGTGACCGTGCCGCACCCGGGGACCCCTTCGCCGCCGACGACGCCATCGCCACGACCACTCCGGACGGCGCGCTGTCCGCCTGGAGCCCCGGGGCGCGGCGGTTGCTGGGCTTCTCCGCCGCCGAGGCCGTGGGCCGGCCCGCGACGGCGCTGCTCGCGTCCGCCCTGCCCGACCCGGCCCGGGAGAGTCTTGCCGCGCGGCGGCCCTGGACCGGCCCGGCGGTGCTCCGCCACCGCGACGGCGCCCCGGTGGAATGCCTGCTCCGCGTCCGGCCGCTGACCACCGCGCAAGGGGGCACCGGCTGGTTCGTGGAGGCCGCCCGGCATCCGGTGACCGCGACAGCGCCCGAACCGGCCTCCGCCGCGAAGCCTGTCCCGCGGCGGCACGAGGAGGCGGTACGAGCCGAGGACCGGCTCCTTCGCTGGGCCTTCTACCAGTCCCCGTTCGCGCTGGCCATCCACGACACCGAGGGCCGGTTCCTGCGGCTCAACGCTCCGATGGAGCGGCAGATGGACGCGACGGAATCGGATCTGCGGGGACGTCTGATCGCCGAGCATCTGACCGACCCGGCGTTCGAGATGTCGGGGCAAGCCGTGGAGCGCGTGGCGGCCACCGGGGTGCCGGAGCGGTTCGAGACCCACGCGCGCGTGCCGGGGGAACGGTACGCGCACGCGTGGATCGTCCATGTCTTCCCGCTCAAGGACCCGGCCGGCGTCGTGCGCGGTGTCTACGTCTCCGCGCTCGACTTCTCGGAGCAGTCCGTGTCCCGCGAACGGCTGGCCCTGCTCAACGAGGCCAGCAGGCGGATCGGCAGCAGCCTGGACGTCATCCGCACCGCACAGGAGCTGGCCGACGTGTCGGTGCCCGGCGCCGCGGACTTCGTCTCCATCGAACTCCTCGACGCCGTGCTCCAGGGCGACGAGCCCGCGCCGCTCCCCCTCGCCGGCCCCATGGAACTGCGGCGCACGGCGGTCCGCTCCGCCGCGCCGACCGTCGTCACGGCGGGCGACCTGGTCCGCTACCCGGACATCTCGCCACTCGCACAGTGCCTGGCCACGGGCCGCGGCTGCGCCTACCGGATCACCGACCCGGAGGTGGCCCGATGGCTGGCGCAGGATCCCGCCCGCGCCACGTGGGTACGGCGGAACCACCCTCATTCGATGATCGCCGTGCCGCTGCGGGCCCGGGGGGTGAACCTCGGCGCCGCCCTGCTCACCCGCAACGACCCCAGCCTGCCGCCGTACGGGGAGGGCGATCTGCGGGTCGCGGAGGAGCTGGCGGCGCGCGCGGCCGTCGCCATCGACAACGCCCGCCGCTACACCCGCGAGCGCACCACCACACTGGCCCTCCAGCACAGCCTGCTGCCCCAGGGCATCCCCGAGCAGGCCGCCGTGGAGGTCGCCGGGCGCTATCTGCCCGCGGTGTCGCGGGCGGGTGTCGGCGGCGACTGGTTCGACGTGATCCCGCTGTCCGGCGCCCGTGTCGCCCTCGTCGTGGGCGACGTCGTCGGCCACGGGCTGCACGCCTCCGCCGCGATGGGCCGGCTGCGCACGGCGGTGCGCACGCTCGCCGATGTCGATCTGCCCCCGGACGAACTCCTGGCGCAACTGGACGACCTGGTCATCCGCCTCAGCACCGGGCTGGAGACCGGGGCCGAGCCGCCGACCGCGGACCTCGGGGCGACCTGCCTCTACACGGTCTACGACCCGGTCTCCCGCGTCTGGTCGCTGGCCAGTGCCGGGCACCCCTGGCCCGCCCTGCTGACCCCGGGCGGCACGACGGAGTTCGTCGAGCTGCCCACCGGTCCGCCGCTGGGCCTGGGCGGGCACCCCTTCGAGTCCGTCGAGGTGCCGCTTCCCGAGGGAAGCCTGCTCGCGCTCTACACCAACGGCCTGGTCGAGGGGCACGACCGGGACGTCGACACCGGTCTGCGGGGCCTGCGCGCGGCGCTGGACCCCGCGGTGCCGTCGCTGGAGATCAGCTGCGACAACATCCTCAAGGAGCTGCTCTCCGACCGGCGGCCCGCCGACGACGTCGCGCTGCTCATCGCCCGCACCCGCGCGCTGGACGAGCGAGCCGTCGCCCAATGGGACATCGCCGCCGATCCGGCCGCCGTCGCCGAGACCCGGGCGCTGGCGACCGCCCGGCTGCGCACCTGGGGACTCGACGAGCTGGTCTTCGTCGCCGAACTCGTCATCAGCGAACTGGTGACCAACGCCATCCGCTACGCCGCCCCGCCCGTCCAGCTGCGGCTGATCATGGACAGAACGCTGATCTGCGAGGTCGCCGACGGCAGCAGCACCGCCCCGCATCTGCGCCGGGCCCGCATCCTCGACGAGGGCGGCCGCGGCCTGATGCTGGTGGCCCAGCTCACCGAACACTGGGGCACCCGTTACACCGGCACGGGCAAGATCATCTGGGCGGAGATGCCCCTTCCGGACGAACGGGCCGCCGAGACACCGGGCGGGATGTGACGGGCGGGAACCCGGAACAGCTCCCGACCGCCGGCGCCTGCCGCTCCGGAACCGCCCCGAACTCCCCTTCCGCACCCGGCCGATGCCCACGGCTGGCAGACTTTTTCCGATCATCCGGCCCCGATGAAAGGCGGTACGCCATGACGTCCCTCCCCGCGCCGGCCGAACTGCTCTCCGCCATGCCGTTCGCGGCCGGTCTCGGCATCGAACTGCGTGAGGCCACCGCGGAGCGCACCGTCGGCTCGCTGGCCTGGTCGCCCGAGGTGTGCACGGCCGGTGGCGCGCTGCACGGCGGGGCGCTGATGGCGCTGGCGGACAGCGTGGGCGCGGTGTGCGCCTACCTCAATCTGCCCGAGGGGGCCGGCGGCACCTCCACCGTGGAGTCCAAGACCAACTTCCTGCGGGCGGTCACCTCGGGCCAGGTGCACGCCACGGCCCGCCCGCTGCACCTCGGCGGCACGCTCATCGTGGTGCAGACCGAGCTGCGCGACGACCGCGACCGGCTCGTCGGGCAGACCACGCAGACGCAGATCGTGCTGCGCGGGCAGGCCGGCTGAGACAGGACCGAGGAGGGGCCGGACCGCGCCGGGAGGCGGGGTCCGGCCCCTCGTCATAGGCGCGGGAGCGCCCTCGTCTGCGCCCGCGGTATTGACATGAACCTGTGTCCCCTCCAAAGCTTCGTGCGTGAAGTTGCTCGATTCTCCGCTGTTTCGAGCGCTTCCGTGCACGCTCAGCAGTCCGCAATGACGCGAGGGGAGCTGTTCCGCCGTGCGAAGACTCCGACACCGTGTGCCGTGGCCCGCCTGGGTGCCGCTGGGGCTGGCGACCGCCTTGGCGGGCACCGCGCTGGCCGTCCCGGCGCCCGCCGCGGCCGCCGCCACCGGCGCCGTACTGGACCCCGCCCACAGCAGTGTCAGCTGGCAGAGCCCGGTCTACGCCAAGGGCACCGGCGGCGGCCCCGGGGACTGCCCGGCCCCCGGCGCCGACCCCGACAACAAGGTCTGCGACCGCTTCGATCTGACCGTCTCGGTGCCGGACGGCTACTGGGACGACAACCCCGAGGGCGGCATCCCGCTGTCGATCGAGTGGGAGCACCCCACCGACGACTTCGACCTGTACGTGTACGACGACCACAACACCCAGGTGGCCTCCAGCGCGGGCACCGCCGACCCCGAGGCCACGGTGATCCCGCGGGCGTCGGGGACGTACCACGTGGTGGTCGTGCCGTACGACGTGCACGACAACTCCTTCACCGGCACGGCCTATCTGCCCTCGACCACGGACGCCGGGGACCTCACCTCCTTCTCCGGCCGCGACGGCAGTTACACGATCCGCGCCGGACAACTCCTGGCGCGCGCCGACTTCCTGACCGGTGGTCAACTACGGCTCCAGGCCGACCCGTCGGGCTCGCTGAGCGATCCCGCCGGAACCGAGATCGTGCGCGGGCAGCCGGCGGTGGACCGGCACACCTCGTCCTTCGACGCGGGCGCCTACTACGGCATCCGCACCTCCGACGCCGTGCTGCGCGTGTACAAGAAGCCGTTGCGGTTCGGGCTGTACAAGGCGGACGACCGCACCCGGATCTGGCAGGAGGACAAGCCGCTGCGCTGGTCCACGGGCGGGATGCGGCAGAGCCTCGACCGGGGTGCCGACGAGCAGTTCTTCGGCGGAGGTGAGCAGAACGGCAGCTTCTCGCACCGCGGGCAGACGATGTACGTGGCCAACAGCTTCGACTGGAACGAGGGCGGCTACAACAACTCCCAGCCGTTCTACCTCTCCAGCGCCGGTTACGGCGTCTTCCGCAACACCTTCGCACCGGGCGTCTACACCTTCGGCTCGCCGGTGACCACCGGTCAGCAGGAACGGCGGCTGGACGCCTACTACTTCCTCGGCGACGCCAAGCAGGTCATCGGCGCGTACACCAAGCTGGTGGGCAAGCCGTTCATGCCGCCGGTCTACGGTCTCGAACCCGGCGACTCGGACTGCTACCTGCACAACGCCAACCGGGGCGAGCGGCACACGCTGGACGCGCTGAAGACCGCCGACGGGTACGTGGACCACCAGATGCCGCTGGGCTGGATGCTGGTCAACGACGGCTACGGCTGCGGCTACGAGAACCTCCCGCAGACCGCCCAGGGCCTGAAGGACCGGCACGCACAGCTCGGCCTGTGGACGCAGGACGGCATCGACAAGCTCGCCGACCAGGTCAAGGCGGGCCAGCGGGTCGCCAAACTGGACGTGGCCTGGGTCGGCAACGGCTACCGCTTCGCCCTGGACGCCTGCGACGCGGCGAAGAAGGGCATCGAGGACAACAGCGACGCACGCGGCTTCGTCTGGCTGCCCGTCTCCTGGGCGGGCGCCCAGCGCTGCGGGGTGCTGTGGAGCGGCGACCAGCAGCTGTCCTGGGACTACATCCGCTGGCAGATCCCGACCTACGCCGGGGCCACCATGTCCGGCATCGCCTACAACACGGGCGACGTGGGCAGCATCTACCGCCACGACGCCAAGATGTACGCCCGCGACCTGCAATGGAAGGCGTTCCTGCCGGCCATCATGACCATGGACGGCTGGGCCACCGACCTGACCACCAAGAAGCCCGCCGACCAGCAGCCGTGGCTGGACGGGGAGCCGTACACCTCCATCAACCGCAAGTACCTCCAGCTGAAGGAGCGGTTGCTGCCGTACATGTACACGCTGTCGCGGCAGGCCGCCGACACCGGGGTGGGCGCGGTGCGTCCGCTGTGGCTGGAGTACCCGGACGACCCCGGCACCCTGGGCGCCGACGCCACGTACGAGTTCCTGTCCGGCCCCGACTTCCTGGTGGCTCCGGTCTACCGGGACACCGACACCCGCGACGGCATCTATCTGCCGAAGGGCACCTGGACCGACTACTGGACCGGCCGCACGTACCAGGGACCGACGACGGTGAACGGCTATCACGCCCCGCTGGACACCCTCCCGCTGTTCGTGCGCGAGGGCGCGATCGTGCCCATGTGGCCCAAGGGCACGACGAGTTGGCAGACCCGGGACCGGCACGAGCTGGACTGGGACCTGTACCCCTCGGCGCACGCCACCAGCCACTACACGCTGTACGAGGACGACGGCGTGAGCCGTGACTTCGCCAAGGGCGCGGCCGCCACCCAGCGGGTCTCCGTGCGGCGGGACGCGGGTGGGACGACCGTGTCGGTCGGCGCGAGCAAGGGCACGTACGCGGGCAAGGTGGCCGCGCGGACGTACCGGTTCACCGTGCACGGCTCCTCCGCGCCCGCGCGCGTACTGGTGAACGGGCGCCAACTCCCCTCGTCGGCATGGTCGTTCGACTCCGCGACCCGGGTCACGACGGTCACCGCGGCGAGCCTTCCGATGGACCGGGGCTTCAGTGTGCGCCTGGTCGACGGAAGGTAAAGGGTTGGTATGGTCTAGTCCAAAGAGGGATTTGGTCTAGTCCAACTTATTGACGTGGCCGCAACAGCTCCCGGAGGGTGGGGCTCCTCCCCACCCGGGCACACCCCCACCCTCTGGAGGCACGCAGTGAGACGTCTTCACGCATGTCTGAGCGCGGCTGCCGCGGTCACGCTCGCCGCCGCGGGCACCACCGCGCTGGTCGCGACCAGCGCCTCGGGCGCGACCGCGAACACCGCGCTGAGCAACCGCTGGTACGCCGCGGCCCCCTATCTGATGCCGCTGGACAACGACCCGCCAAACCCGGCCGCCATCATGGACGCCACCGGCCTGAAGGCCTTCCAGCTGGCGTTCGTCCTCGCCCCCAACGGCGGCGGCTGCTCCCCCACTTGGGGCGGCACGGCGGCCGTCTCCTCGGACACCGCCGTGAAGTCGATGATCGACACCATCCGCGCCAAGGGCGGCGACGTCTCCGTCTCCATCGGCGGCTACGGCGGCACCAAGCTCGGCCAGGCCTGCTCGGACGCGGCCTCCACCGCGGCCGCCTACCAGCAGGTCATCACCAAGTACGGCCTGCACGCCATCGACTTCGACCTGGAGGAGCCGGAGTACGAGAACACCGCGGCCGTCAAGAACGAGATCGGCGCCGCGAAGATCCTCCAGCAGAACAACCCGGGCCTGTACGTCTCCGTCACCACGGCCGGCACGGCGGACGGCACCGGCTGGTTCGGCAAGCAGATGCTGCTGGAGGCGAAGTCGCAGGGCTTCACCCCGAACAACTTCTCCATCATGCCGTTCGACGGCGGCTTCAACGGGGCTGCCAGCCAGACGAGCGCCCTGACCAACTTCAACTCGATCCTCCAGTCGACCTTCGGCTGGGACGCGGCCACGGCCTACGCCCACGAGGGCTTCTCCGGCATGAACGGCCGCAGCGACACCGGTGAGATGTTCACCCAGGCCGACTTCCAGACGGTGCTGGACTACGCGACGAGCCACAACATGGACCGCTTCACCTTCTGGTCGCTCAACCGCGACCGGCAGTGCAGCCCGCCGGACAACGGGGGCCGCACCTCCGGGACGTGTTCGAGCGTCGCCCAGAGCGACTGGGACTTCGCCAAGTACTCGGTGAAGTTCGCGGGCGCCACCCCGCCGAGCGGCACCCCGACCCCCACCCCCACGCCCACCCCGACCCCGACGCCCACTCCGACCTCCTGCAAGACCGCGTGGAACGCGACCACCGCGTACACGGGCGGAACCGAGGTGTCGTACGGCGGGCACAACTGGAAGGCCAAGTGGTGGACCCAGAACGAGACGCCCGGCGCCTCGACCTGGGGCCCCTGGCAGGACGAAGGCGCCTGCTGAGCCCGCCGGGCGGCCGAGGACGCGTGCGGTGTTCGCCGACCCGCACGCCTCCTCGGCCGCCGTGCGTTCCGGAACCCCGCGGACACGCGGCGTGACCTGCGCGACTGGTGCAAACGGCCGCACCGCCGTAGCGTCGATGGCACCTGCTCGGACACGGCACGAACGGTGGGAGCGGCCATGCGCGGATCAGTGGTGGGAACGGCGGTGACCCTTGCGGCGGGCGCCCTGCTCGCGGCCGGGACGACGGCCTCGGCCAGTCCCCCGACCCCCTCCCCGGCCACCACGCCGGCCGGCACCGCGACCGCGCAGGCCCCCGGCGGGGAGCGGGTGCTGGTGGACTGCTTCGCCCACCGCAACGTCCGCCCGACCGACTTCATCCTGGCCTGCGGCGACGGCAACAGCCGGCTCAAGGGACTGCACTGGACGTCCTGGGGCCCGGACGGAGCCAGGGGCACCGGCACGAACTGGGTGAACGACTGCAAGCCGTACTGCGCGGCCGGCACCTTCCACCCCTACCCGGTGGAGATCCGGCTCAGCGGCGGCACGCAGTGGAAGAAGCACCCGTCCTTCGAGCGCTACACGCAGCTCAGCCTGAACTACACCGGCGCGCGCCCCCAGGGCTTCCGGCACGTCATGTCGTACCCGCTCTGGGACGGCCCCACCTCGCCGCGCGCCTGAGGCCACGCGGCCCCAGGCGCTCCGGCGCGGACTCAGCCGATCTCGACCAGCAGATCGCCGCCCTCCACCTGCTGGATCCGGTTGATGGCCAGCCGGGTCACCCGGCCGGCCTTCGGGGCGGTGATCGTGGCCTCCATCTTCATCGCCTCGATGGTGGCGACGGTGGCGCCGGCCGCCACCTCGTCCCCCTCGGCCACGGCGAGGGTCACCACTCCGGCGAACGGGGCCGGGACATGACCCGGGTTCGACCGGTCGGCCTTCTCCGTCACCGGCACGTCCGAGGCCGCCGCCCGGTCCCGCACCTGGATCGGGCGCAGCTGGCCGTTGAGCGTGGACATCACCGTGCGCATACCGCGCTCGTCGGCCTCGCCGATCGCCTGCAACTCGATCAGCAGCCGCACGCCGGGCTCCAGGTCGACGGCGTACTCCTTGCCCGGGCGCAGCCCGTAGAAGAAGGCCTTGCTGTCGAGCACGCTGGTGTCCCCGTACGACTGCCGGTGCGCCTCGAACTCCCGGGTGGGCGCCGGGAACAGCAGCCGGTTGAGGGTGGTGCGGCGTTCCTTGGCGAGCCCCTCGCGGTCCTCCGCGGACAGCTCCGGGACCGGCTTGGCGGCCGACCGGCCGCGCAGTGCCTTGGTGCGGAACGGTTCGGGCCAGCCGCCGGGCGGGGTGCCCAGCTCGCCGCGCAGGAAGCCGATCACCGAGTCCGGGATGTCGAACCGGTCGGGGGTCTGCTCGAAGTCCTCCGGGGAGACCCCGGCGCCGACCAGGTGCAGGGCGAGGTCGCCGACCACCTTGGAGGACGGGGTGACCTTGACCAGGCGGCCCAGGATCCGGTCGGCGGCGGCGTACATGGCCTCGATGTCCTCGAAGCGGTCGCCGAGACCGAGGGCGACGGCCTGGGTGCGCAGGTTGGACAACTGGCCGCCGGGGATCTCGTGGTGGTAGACGCGGCCGGTCGGGGAGGCGAGGCCCGCCTCGAACGGCGCGTAGATCCGGCGCACGCCCTCCCAGTACGGCTCCAGGTCGCCGACCGCCTGGAGGTCGAGGCCGGTGGGCCGCTCGGAGTGGTCGGTGGCGGCGACGATGGCCGACAGCGAGGGCTGCGAGGTGGTGCCGGCCATGGAGGCGACCGCGCCGTCCACCGCGTCCGCGCCGGCCTGGATCGCGGCGAGATAGGTGGCGAGCTGGCCGCCCGCGGTGTCGTGGGTGTGCAGGTGCACCGGCAGGTCGAACTCGCGGCGCAGCGCGGAGACCAGCCTGGCGGCGGCCGGGGCGCGCAGCAGGCCCGCCATGTCCTTGATCGCGAGGACATGGGCGCCCGCCTCGACGATCTGCTCGGCGAGCCGCAGGTAGTAGTCGAGGGTGTAGAGGCGTTCGGCGGGATCGCCCAGGTCGCCGGTGTAGCAGAGGGCGACCTCGGCGATCGCGGTGCCGGTCTCGCGCACGGCGTCGATGGCGGGCCGCATCTGGCCGACGTCGTTGAGGGCGTCGAAGATGCGGAAGATGTCGATGCCGGTCGCGGCGGCCTCCTGCACGAAGGCGTCGGTGACCTCGGTCGGGTACGGCGTGTAGCCGACGGTGTTGCGGCCGCGCAGGAGCATCTGGAGACAGATGTTGGGCACGGCCTCGCGCAGCGCGGCCAGCCGCTCCCAGGGGTCCTCGGCGAGGAAGCGCAGGGCGACGTCGTAGGTGGCGCCGCCCCAGCACTCCAGGGACAGCAGCTCGGGCAGGGTGCGGGCGACCACCGGGGCGACGGCCAGCAGGTCCTTGGTGCGCACCCGGGTGGCGAGCAGCGACTGGTGGGCGTCGCGGAAGGTGGTGTCGGTGACGCCGATCGTCGGCGACTCGCGCAGGTGCCGGGCGAAGCCCTCGGGGCCCCGCTCGACCAGGAGTTGGCGCGATCCGGCGGGCGGCTCCCCGGCGGGCAGCGCGGGCAGCTTGGTCAACGGGTCGAACAGGTCGGGGCGTTCGCCGTGCGGCTTGTTCACCGTGACATCGGCGAGGAAGGTGAGCAGCTTGGTGCCGCGGTCCGCGGAGGAGCGGGCGGTGAGCAGATGCGGGCGCTCCTCGATGAACGAGGTGGTGACCCGGCCGGCCTGGAAGTCCGGGTCGTCCAGCACGGCCTGGAGGAACGGGATGTTGGTGGCGACGCCACGGATGCGGAACTCGGCGACGGCACGCCGGGCGCGGCCGATGGCGGCCTTGAAGTCGCGGCCGCGGCAGGTGAGTTTGACCAGCATCGAGTCGAAGTGGGCGCTGATCTCCGTGCCCGCGTGGGTGGTTCCGCCGTCCAGCCGGATGCCGGAGCCGCCCGGTGAGCGGTAGGCGCTGATCCGGCCGGTGTCCGGGCGGAAGCCGTTGGCGGGGTCCTCGGTGGTGATGCGGCACTGGAGGGCGGCGCCGCGCAGGGTGACGGTGTCCTGGGCGAGGCCGAGGTCGTCGAGGGTCTCGCCGGCCGCGATCCGCAGCTGTGCCTGGACCAGGTCGACGTCGGTGACCTCCTCGGTCACGGTGTGTTCGACCTGGATGCGCGGGTTCATCTCGATGAAGACGTGGTTGCCGTCCCGGTCGAGCAGGAACTCCACGGTGCCGGCGTTGCGGTAGCCGATCTCGCGGGCGAAGCGGACGGCGTCGGCGCAGATCCGCTCGCGCAGGGCGGGGTCGAGGTTGGGGGCGGGCGCCAGCTCGATGACCTTCTGGTGGCGGCGCTGCACCGAGCAGTCGCGCTCGAAGAGGTGGATGACGTTGCCCGCGCCGTCGGCGAGGATCTGCACCTCGATGTGGCGGGGGTCGACCACGGCCTTCTCCAGGAAGACGGTCGGGTCCCCGAACGCGGAGGCGGCCTCGCGGGAGGCGGCCTCGATGGACTCGCGCAGCTGGGCGGGGTCCTCGACCCGGCGCATGCCGCGCCCGCCGCCGCCCGCCACCGCCTTGACGAAGACGGGGAAGCCGACGTCCTCGGCGGCGCGCACCAGTTCGTCCACGTCGGTGGAGGGCTGGGAGGAGCCGAGCACCGGCACGCCGGCCGCGCGGGCGGCGGCGACCGCGCGGGCCTTGTTGCCGGTCAGCTCCAGCGTGGCGGTGTCCGGGCCGACGAAGGTGATGCCCGCCTCCGCGCAGGCGCGGGCCAGCTCCGGGTTCTCGGAGAGGAACCCGTAGCCCGGGTAGACGGCGTCGGCGCCGGCCCGGACGGCGGCGTTCACGATCTCCTCGACGGAGAGGTACGCGCGCACCGGGTGCCCCGGCTCCCCGATCTCGTAGGCCTCGTCGGCCTTGAGCCGGTGCAACGAGTTGCGGTCCTCGTGCGGGAACACGGCGACGGTGCGCGCGCCGAGTTCGTACCCCGCCCGGAACGCGCGGATCGCGATCTCTCCACGATTGGCGACCAGCACCTTACGGAACATCCTGGATCCCCTTCAGCTGCCTGCCGGCGACGAACGTCATGGTGTGAGCCACGCCCTGCCCTGCGTTTCCCGCGGCAACCCTAGGGGCTGCCCGTCAGGGCCTGTATGCGAAAACCATCACACCGGGGATGTGTGCGGCGCCACAGGCGCGCGCGGGCCGGTCAGCGTTCGGGGGACGTCATCGCACGGGCACCGTAGGGGCCGTAGGGGCCGTAGGGGCCGTAGAGGCCGTAGAGGCCGTAGGGGCCGTAGGGGCCGTAGGGGCCGTAGGGGCCGTAGGGAGGGTCAGGCCCTCGGTCGTCGCGGGGAGCGCCGGTCGGGGGGCACGGGTGGGCAGCAGGGAGCGTGCGAGGGTCCGGAGCCGTTCCCGGCGGCCGTGCAGGAGGCCGAGGACGACGGCGGAGCCCACCGCGATCAGGTGTTCGCGTCCGGCGAGGTTGGGGACGGCGATCGACTCCCACACCATCGAGCCGCCGGTCAGGACGAACACCACGGGGGCGCGCCGGACGACCGAGAGGTAGGTGAACAGGCCGACGACCGCCGCCGAGGGCCCGGTGTCGAGGATGTGCCCGCACTCGGCCGGGAGGCCGAAGCCCCACCAGCCGGGCCCCGCCGCGATCATCGCCCGGGCCACGAGGGTGCCGGCCAGCGTGGTGGCGTAGGAGATCGCGAGGGTGCGGGAGCGGCCGAGGGTCAGTTCGGCGAGGGCGAAGGCCAGGAACAGCTGGGTGATCCCGGCCCAGACCGGCAGGTCGAGCGCCGGGACGTACAGCGACACCGGGGTGCGCAGCAGGGACAGCCACAGCGGCAGGTCGGCCTTGACGCCGCCGAGCCGGGTGACCCAGACGGCGCCGGTGGGGTGCTGGGCGATGTCGTGGAAGAAGATGACGCCGAACGCGGCGACGAACGCCAGCAGCAGCCCGGACAGTCCGCGCCGGGCGAGCTGCCGTACCGGGTCGACGACGATGGCGTGCCACTCGTGGCGCAGCGTGCGCCCCGTGAACCGGGCGAGGCGGGCCGCCGCCGGGCGGAGCCGGTCGAAGTGCCCTTCAGCGGTCATGAGACGGGACAGCCCGTCACCTTCGACGCACCTCTCATCCGCACATCGCCCCCCTTCGCCCCGTGTCCGGCGGTCGGCCGTACGAAGCTCTTCCCGTGGTCCGCCCGTTTCAGGCATCACCGAACGGATGCCCGTGTACCCCCGGCCGCTTGGTCGTGCGGCCGGGAGACAGTTC
Organism: Streptomyces misionensis; assembly: GCF_900104815.1. Taxonomy (NCBI): domain Bacteria; kingdom Bacillati; phylum Actinomycetota; class Actinomycetes; order Kitasatosporales; family Streptomycetaceae; genus Streptomyces; species Streptomyces misionensis. The sequence continues at coordinate 7,653,195 of NZ_FNTD01000004.1, read as the reverse complement.
AGCGAGCCGGATGGCCACCGTCAAGATCTTCCACGGGTGGGAAGCCCCACAGGCGGACGGAACGGCGCGAAAGCAACCCTTCCCCCCTTCCCGGCGTCATCCGATACGGCCGCTCCAGCGCGCCGTCCGGACGCCCGCGCCCGGTCACCGGGCCAGGGCGACCGGCTCGTCCAGCCGGGTCAGCTTGTGCGGGTTCGCCACGGCGTAGACGCGGGTGACCCGGCCGTCGGCCACCACGAGGCTCAGGGCGGCGAGCCGGCCGTCGGTGTCGATCCGGGCCGCCGGGGCGCCGTTGAGCCACACGGTCGTGGTCCTGGACGCGGACCGGTCCACGCCCGCCAGGAGCGTCGCCACCCGTTCGGCCCCGTGGACCGGGGCGCGGGCGGCGGCCGCCAGTCCGCCGCCGTCGGCGACGAACACCACGTCCGGTGCCATCACCTCCAGCAGGTCCTGGACCCTCCCGGTGTGCAGCGCGGCCAGGAAGCGCTCCAGTACGGCCTGTTGCTCCGAGCGGCTGACCCGCACCCGGGGCTGCCGGGCCGCCACGTGTGCTCGCGCCCGGTGCGCGAGCTGCCGCACGGCGGCCGGGGACTTCGCCACGGCCTCGGCGATCTCCGCGTACGGCACGTCGAAGACCTCGCGGAGCACGAAGACCGCGCGCTCCAGGGGCGCGAGCGTCTCCAGCACGGTCAGCATCGCGAGCGAGACGCTCTCCGCGAGTTCGACGTCCTCCGCGACGTCGGGAGTGGTCAGCAGGGGCTCGGGGAGCCACTCGCCGACGTACTCCTCCCTGCTGCGCGACAGCGTCCGCAGCCGGTTGAGGGCCTGCCGGGTGACGGTGCGCACGAGGTACGACCGCGGGTCGCGCACCCGCGCGTGGTCGGTGCCGGCCCAGCGCAGCCAGGACTCCTGGAGGACGTCCTCCGCGTCGGCGGCCGAGCCGAGCATCTCGTAGGCGACGGTGAACAGCAGCCTGCGATGGGCGACGAACGGGTCCTCGGTCATGCGGCGGACGTCCCGTGGGGCTCGGCGGGCCGGGTGGCGAGCGGGATCTCGCAGGCGTCGGAGAAGCCCTGCGAGGTGACGCCGCCGGCCACGTTGGCCCGGGTGGCGAGGTTGACGAAGGCGATGAACGCGGTGAGTTCGACCATGGCGGGCGCGCCGAGCCGGTCCAGGAGGCTCGCGTGCTGGGCGTCGGTGACGGTCGGCGGGGTGTTCGTCATGGCCTCGGCGTACGCCATCACGTCCCGCTCCAGCGGGGTGAACACGTCCGACTCGCGCCAGACCGGCACCTGGCTCGCCTTGGCCAGGTCCAGCTTCTGGTTCCGCGCCTGGAAGTAGCCGACGTCCAGGCACCAACTGCAGCCGACCTGCGCCGCCACGGCCATGTGCGCGTACGACTTCAGGCTCGCGTCGGCGGCGTTCCAGGCGCCCACCTCGGCGCCGAACTCCAGGTTGGCGCGGGCGACTTCGGGGTTGTGCCAGAGCGCCGCGACGTTCTCGGGCACGGCACCGAACTGCCGGACCATGTTCTCCTCGACCTCGGCGGGGAGCGGGGCCTTCGGGATGCGCGGTGTCATGGTGTCCTCCTCGTGTGTCCGACGGGTACGGCATGAAGACACCGGTGCGCGCGGGAATGTGACAGCGGCCCCACGGCGGGCTAGGGGCGGCGCCGCCGCCGGGTGCCGAGCAGCACGGCGCAGGCCGCGGCGGTCAGCAGCCCGCCGACGAGAAACGTGCCCCGCACCTCCAGCAGCGGCAGGACCAGTGCGCCGAGCGCGGCGCCCGCGGCGATGCCGGCGTTGTAGGCGCCGGAGTTGGCCGCGAGGGCGATGTCCGTGCGGCCGGGCGCGCACCGCAGCATCTCGTTCTGGGTGGTCATGAACACCGGGCCGAGGGCACCGCCCGTCAGCGCGAGGAACACCACCGCGGCCACCGGCCGGGCGCCGAGCGCGTACAGCCCGAGCATGCCCACCGCCTGGACGGCCACGGCGGTGATGAGCGCCGCCCGCGGGAAGCAGTCCAGCAGCGCCCCGGTGACGCTCACCCCGGCCAGGCACGCGGTGCCGAACACCACCAGCAGGACGTCGACGGCGCCGGGCGAGAACCCGCCGACGCCGCCCAGGAACCGCACGATGTACGTGTATCCGGTGAACGCCCCGGTCGCGGACAGGGCGCCGGCCGCCAGCACGGTAGCGAACCGGCGGGCGTCGGGGCCGCTCGCGTAGGCGGCGGGCTCCTCCTCCGGCGGCGAGGTCGGCAGCAGTGCCGCGATCGTCACCAGCGAGACGGCGCCCAGGGCGGCCGGCGCCCCCATGGACACCCGCCAGTCGGTGCACCGGCCCAGCCAGGTACCCGCGGGGACGCCCAGCACGAGGGCGAGGGAACCGGCGACGGACAGCGCCGCGATCACCCGTCCGCGGACCCGGGGCGGGAACAGGCCGACGGCGACCGGTCCCATCACGGCCCAGAACAGCGCCTGCGCGAGGGCGGTCAGCAGCCGCGCGAACAGCAGCAGCCCGTAGGAGTACGCCGACGCGGCGAGGAGGCTGGAGGCGACGAGGGCGGCCAGCAGTCCGGTGAGCACATGGCGCCGGGGCACGGCCCGGGTGCCGTGGGCGAGCGGCACGGAGGCGATCGCGACCGTCACGCCGTACCCGGTGACCAGGAGCCCCACCGCGGACAGCGGGACGTGCAGGCCGGCGGAGATCAGCTCCAGCAGCCCCACCGGCAGGTTCTCGGCCGTGTTGAAGGTGAAGGCGGCCAGCATCAGCGCGCCGAGCACCGCCGGTCCGCGCCAGGAGGCCGCCCGTCCCGCGACGGCATGGTCCGTCCTGTGCGCCGGTGCGGTGGCGCGTTCCGCTGCGTCCATGGGTCCAGCTCACCGAGGGCACCGGCCGCCCCGCAACACAATTCCCGGCCGCCGGGCGCGCCTGCGGCGGGAAGAAACCAGCCCCGCCGTGTGCGGGGAGGCTTCCGGACCTCGGGGCACGGCGGGGCGGTACGGCACTCACCCTGCCCCCGGAATCCCGGATTCGGAAGCGTGCGGTTGGCATATTCACGGCCTGCTCCGGGCCAATCACGGGCAAAAACACCAGGCCCGGGTGGCAGTCAGCCGGGCGGCCAGGTCAGGCGGTCCCCCGGTCGCCGCCGCGACGACCGGCGCGGAGCACGTCATCGACGGCGGAGCGGTCAAGACGGCGTAGCCCCCGCACCGGCCGGGCCGGGACGGCCCGGCCCGGATCAGCGGTCCGGGCCGCGCTCGCGGCGTCTGCGGGCCGTCACCCGGACCAGGTCGAGTGCCGCGGCCAGGGCGAGGACTCCGCAGATCACCGCGAGGGCGGTCAGCGGGCCTTGTCCGGGGCTGTCACCGGGGCGCTGGTGTGCGGCCCAGACGGCGAAGCCCGCGGTGGCGGCGGCGAACACGGGCAGGAAGAGGGCGGACAGGATCAGCCGCAGGCCGAGGGCGCTGCGCGCGGTGGCCGGCTCGCTGCCGCCGGGGGTGCGGCGGGCGGTGCCGGAGCGTGCGCGGGGCTCCGCCGGGGTCGGCCGTCCGTGCCGGTCGTCAGCCATGGGGGCCTCCTTCGGGTGACCACGCGGTGTGCCCTCCGCGTAGCCCGTGCCGATGCCCGCGAAACCGGCACCGGGCGGTGCTTGTGAGCAACCCCACGCGGGGCGTCAACCGGCGTACCGCAAGAGGGTGTTCGGGAGTCGTACGGCTCTGCCGGACGCGGTGCCCCGAGCGGTGGTCGCCCGCCGTCTGCCACGATGGTCGACGCCCTGACCGAATGGTCCGGCCGTGCAGCGCAGCCGGCCCGATGGCCACCGTCGGTCGCTTTCCCGACCCCCCTGGTTGTCGAGTACCCCGTCGTGCCCTCTTCCTCTGTCTCGGCCACGCCCGCCTCCCGTACCGCCCCCGCCTCGCGCGCTCCGTGGCGGTCCCTGCGCCACCGGGGCATGCGCTGGTGGTCGGCCGCGAACTTCGTCTCCAACGCCGGCACCTGGATGCAGCTCACGGTGCAGAACCTGCTCGTGCTGCACATCACGGGCTCCGCGGCGGCCACCGGTCTGTCGATGTCCGTGCAGGCCGCGCCCGCCCTGTTCGTGAGCCTGCTGGGCGGCGCCGCCGTGGACCGCTGGCCCCGCAAGCTGACGGTCGCCGTCAGCCAGGCCCTGCTGGGCGCGGTCGCCTTCACCACGGCGCTGCTCGTGGCGCTGGACCGGATCGACATGACGTCGCTGCTGGTGCTGGCCGCCGTGACCGGTGTCATCGCCACCGTCGACGGCCCGGCCTGCGCGCTGCTCGGCAACGACCTCGTACCCGTGGAGGACGTGCCGTCCGCGATCGGCGTCGGCGCCCTGGTGCACAGCGCGGGACGGCTCGCGGGCACCGCGCTGGCCGGGGTCACCGTCGCCCTCCTCGGCACGGGCGCCGCCTATGCGGCCAACGGCCTGTCCTTCCTGTTCGTGGCGGCGGTGGTGCCGTTCCTGCGGCCCGTGCGCGGGGCCGCCGAGCCGCCGGCGGGCGAGCCGCGGGCGGTGCCGGAACGGGCGGAGACGAGCGTGCGCGAGGGGCTCATGTACTTCGTGCGGCGGCCCCGGCTGATGGCGCTGGCCGGGATCACCGGCATCAGCTCGGTCTTCGGCCGCAACTACGGTCTCACCCTCGCCGTCCTCGTCACCGGGCCGCTCGCGGGCGGTGCCGGCTCGTTCGGCACCGTCTCCACGGTGCTCGCCGTCGGCGGCATCCTCGGCGCGGTGCTCGGCGCCCGGCTGCGCCGCCCGTCGGTGCGCACGGTGGGGCTGCTCGCGGCGGCGGGCGGCCTGCTCCAGGCGGTGGCCGGGGTGTCGCCGTCGCTCGCGGTGCTGCTGGTGCTGGTGCTGCCGATGGCCGTGGTGGAGTCCGTCTCCGACACCGCGGGCACGGCCGTGCTCCAGACCGATCCGCCCGCGCATCTGCGCGGCCGGGTGCTCGGCGTGTGGAGCAGCATCGGCACGGTGTGGAGCCTCGGCGGGCCGCCCCTGCTGGGCCTGCTGATGCAGAGTGCCGGGGCGCGCGGCGCCCTCGTCGCGGGCGGCCTGCTGATCGCCGCGTCGGTCGGCGCGGGCCTGCTGCTGCGCCGCCGTGGCGGTGTGCTGCCGGTGGCGGCGCTGCCCGCGGCGGACGGCGAGGTCACCGGGCGGGCCGCCCTGGGCACGGCCGCCTGACGCCCGCGTCAGCCCGGCCGGCCCGGCAGGTTGTACACGTGGAAGGCCTGTCCGATCACCGGCTGGGCGACATTGCGCACGCGTACGCCGCCGCTGGTCATGCCGTGTTCGGTGCCCGCGTGGGCATGTCCGTGGACGGCCAGGTCGGCGCCCGCGGTGTCGATGGCCTCCGCGAGGAGGTAGCTGCCGAGGAACGGGTAGATCTCCGGCGGCTCCCCGGCCAGGGTGTCCGGCACCGGCGAGAAGTGGGTGAGGGCGATCCGGACGTCGCAGCCGCACTGGTCCAGGTCCTTGAGGGCGCCGTGCAGGCCGTCGGCGCAGCGGCGGCTGTAGCGGACGAACTCCTTCATCAGGGGTTCGCCGAACTCGCCCGCGCAGCGGCCCACGAAGCCGCCGCCGAAGCCCTTGGTGCCGGCCACCCCGATCCTCGCCTCCCCGGCGGTGACCACGGCGGACTGGCCCTCCAGCACGTGCGCGCCGGCCTCGCGGAGGATCGCCGTGACCTCTTCGGGGCGTTCGTCGTGGTGGTCGTGGTTGCCGAGGACGGCGACCACGGGCACTCCGAGGTCCTCGATCTCGCGGGCGACGACCGCGGCCTCCTCGGGGGTGCCGTGCCGGGTCAGGTCGCCGGCCAGCAGCAGGACGTCGGCGCAGTCGGGCAGCGTTTCGAAGGAGGGGCGCAGCGTGCCCTGGCTTTCGGGGCCCATGTGGATGTCCCCGACGGCCGCGACGCGGATCATGTCAGGTCCTCTCCGTGGTCGGGCGAGGAGGTGCCGGCGATGAGCAGGTCGCTGTGGACCGGGTGGGGCGCCAGTTCCTCGCGGGCCAGGCGCAGGATCTCGTCCCGGCACTCGGTGGACGGGACGGTGCCGGTGAGCAGGACGGCGTCGCCGCGGGTCTCCAGGCGTACGCCGAGTTCGCCGAGCCGGCCGGCGGCGAGGCGCTCGGCGAGGTGGGCGACGCGGTAGTCCAGTCCGCTCTCCGGTGGTGGTGCGGCTGCGTCGGTCATGTCCGCTGCTCCCGGGGTGCGATCACGTCGAGGCGTTCGAGGAGGAAGAGGAAGGCGGCCGGCATGGGCTGGTCGCCGCAGGTGTCGCGGATCACGTCCCAGTCGACCTTCTCGCGCACCGCGCGGGCCACCGGCAGCACGGACCCGAAGTCGCAGTAGTGCTCGGAGAAGGCGCTGATCAGGCTGCGGATCAGATCGGTGGGGCAGAGCACCGGCATCAGCACCGAGTCCACGGGCAGCACGTGCGCGCGCTCCAGCATGTCCTTGGTGACGGGCTCGTGGGCGAGCGCGAAGATGATGTCCACGTTCTGCCCCTGGCACGTGGTCTTCAGCAGCCAGTCCTCCGGCGGGGTGCGGACGGCGAGCCCGGCCTCGCGCAGGGTCGCGGCCACCGCGTCGGCGTCGCCGGGCAGCACGCAGAAGTCGGCGTCGTGCTGGAGGTAGCGGCTGCCGCCGTGGGCGTAGACCGCGACGCTGCCGGCCAGGGCGAAGGGGTGGCCCGCGCGTTTGAGGAGGGCGCCGATCTGCTTGGCGGCCTCCAGGATGGCCTGGCTGCGGTCGTGCGGCAGGTCCGGCGCGTCGGCGCCCGGCGGGGTGCCGCCGTCCTGCGGCAGGTCCGCCGCGCCCGTCGAGGTGCCGCTGCCGTGCGGCCGACCCGGTGCTTCCTCGCCCGGCGGGGCGCTCCGGTCTCCCTGCGGGGCCTGGGGCCGCGGCCCGTCCGGCGGCAGCCGCAGCTCGGTCACCTCCTGGATCTGCGGCCTGCGCGCGGCCGCGGTCTCCTCCCCGTTGTGCGTCATGGGCCCTCCCTTCGCGCCGTACCTCCCCCGGGCGCGCGCCGGCCCGGGGGTCGTACGGGTACCCGGCGGTCCCGGGGCGACACTGCCCGAAGCGGCTCCCCGGCGACCGGCCCGGCCGTGGTGACCTGCGGGCATGGTCGCCGCTCGCGGTCCTTGGAGATCCGCGGACAGGTGCGGGCCGCCCTACGGCGGTGACGGCGGGCGCGGGCCCCTGCTCAGGCCCGCCCGTCGAGGACTCCCGGCCACCGTGCGGGAGCCGTCACGGCTTGCGGGCGACGGCTCCGTACATGGCGATGTCCTCGTCCCGGATGCCCTGCTCGCCCGTGCCGTCCGGGCGCCACTTGTGGACCTGCACGATGCCGGGCTCGATCAGGTCCAGGTCCTTGAAGAACTCCTCGGCCTCGGACATCGTGCGCAGACGCATCGGCATGTCGCGGGCCGCGTACTCGCGGGCGACCCGGCCCACCTCCTCGGGGGCGAACTCGGCGGTGCCGATGGACATCGCCAGGTGGCTGCCGGCGGGGAGGGGCTCCAGGAGACGGCGTACGGCCCCGACCGCGTCGTCCTCGTCCAGCATGAAGTGGACGATGGCGATGACCGTGAGGGCGACCGGGCGGTCCAGGTCCAGGGTCTCGCGCAGCTCGGGGGCGTTCAGGATGGCCGCCGGGTCGCGGAAGTCGGCCTCCAGGTACGCGGTGCGGCCCTCGGGGGTGCTGGAGAGCAGGCCCTGGGAGAGGGTGAGGACGATCGGGTCGTTGTCGACGTAGACGACGCGGGACTCGGGGGCCACGGCCTGGGCGATCTCGTGCAGGTTGGGCGAGGTCGGGATGCCGGTGCCGATGTCGAGGAACTGGCGCATGCCCGCCTCCTCGGCGAGCCAGCGCACGGCCCGGTTCATGAAGTCGCGGTTGGCGCGCATGTGGACGGGGAGCGCGGGCCACTCGCGCGCCATGGCGTCGCCCGCCTCCCGGTCGGCGGGGTAGTAGTCCTTGCCGCCGAGGACGTAGTCGTAGATGCGGGCCGAGTGGGCGTGCCGGGTGTCGATGCGGTCGGCCGGCCATCCGTTGTCGGGCAACGCCGTGTCTCCCATCCGGATCGGGGATGCGGACGGTGGCGGATTCCACCGTTCGCGCCAACTGTTCGGGCGTCAAAGGGAGTTCAGTTCTCTGCGGATCCTACCGAGCAGGGTCTCGGTCTTCGCGGCGGACGCCGCCTGCGCGCTCAGCCGGTCCAGGGCCTCGCGATAGGCCAGGACCTCGTCGGGCTTGTCGACGCGGACGGCGCCGAGCAGTCCTTCCACGTGGACGATGTCGGGCAGTTCCCGGGCCCGGAACCGGAAGAGGTGGTAGGCGCACGCGCGCATCGCGGGGTGCGGGCCGTGGTCGAACGGCATGAGCTGGACGGTCACATGGGGCAGCCGGCCGATCTCGACGAGGTGGTCGATCTGGGCGCGCATCGCCTCCGGGCCGCCGACCGGGCGGCGCAGCGCGGTCTCGTCCATCACCACCCAGAGCCGCGGGGGCGCCGCACCGGCCAGGAGTTCCTGCCGGCGCATGCGCAGGGCGACCCGGCGCTCGGTGTCCTCGGCGGACGCGTGCGGATGGCTCGCGCGCAGCAGGGCACGGGCGTAGCCCTCGGTCTGTAACAGCCCGTGCACACACTGGTTCTCGTAGGCGCGGATCTGCGTCGCGGCCTGCTCAAGGCCGAGGTGGACGGCGCACCAGCCGGGCATGACGTCACGGTAGGCGTGCCACCAGCCGCGCTTGTTGGCCTCGCGCACGGACCGCAGGAAGGCCTCGATCTCCCGCCGGTCGGTGACGCCGTAGACCTGGAGCAGCTTCTCCGCGTCGGTGAGCCGCAGCCGGGCCACCTTGGCGGCCTCCATGCGGCGGATCGTGGAGTGGCTGACCCCGATGGCGGCGCCCGCCTCGGCGTACCCGAGTCCGGCCCGCACCCGCAGCTGCTCCAGCTGCCGGCCGAGGATCATACGCAGCACGGAGGGGACGCCGCCCCAGTCGGTCTCCGCGGTCATCCCACCCCCTGGAACAGACATCAGGGTCCACCTTCACACACCGTCGCGCCGGGCGTGCCATGCGCACGCGTCCCCGGAGCGGGCAGCATGCACGGGACGCTGTGCAATTTTCAACTCGCAGGTTGCGAGCCGTTGTTGGCAGATGGGAAAGTGGGGCGACTGCTCCGGCCGACCGAGGAGCAGACGGTGTGGCCCGTCGGGGGAGACCGGGCCGCGGCACGGCTTCGTCCGAGGCGGTGCGTCGTCTGCTGCGCACGGCCGGCAGCCCGACCCCCCACCACGCACGGCCGGACGCATCCCACGCGAGGCCGGACGAAAGGCGCACGGCAATGGCTCCGCCCTCCGTCCCCCGACCACTCCACCGCCCCCTGAGCGACGTCGGCACGGACCGCTCCTCCGTCGAGGACGCGGGCCCCCGCGCGCCGATGGCGGCGCGCCCGCAACGGGTGGCCGAGGATCCGCACCGGGCCGCGTCCACGGCCCGGCCGCCGCACCGCGTGCCACCGGAACCGGCCGGCGCCCCGGCGGCGCGCGGCGTCCCGGAGTCCGCCGGTACCCCGGACTCCCCCGGCACCCGGACGCCGGGCGACGTCCCCGCGCCGGTCGCGGACCGGCGCCGCCCGCGGTTTTCCGGCCGGTCCGCCGCCGGGTCCGGACTCCTGGGTTCCACGGCCTCGTTCGACCTGCCGGCCCGGCCCACGGCCGTCGGCTCCGCCCGGCGGGTGGTACGGGAGCTGCTGACCGCGTGGGGCATACCGCAGGACGTGCGGGACGACGCCCTGCTGGTCACCTCCGAGCTGGTCACCAACGCGCTCGTGCACGCGGGCGGCGACCGGATCGCCTGCCGGCTGGACGGCACGGCGGACCGGATACGCGTCGAGGTCGAGGACGAGGCCGGGGACGAGGACGTCGCGCTCCCGGTGGCCTGCCGTCCCGGACCCGACGACCAGCACGGGCGCGGGCTGCTCCTGGTCGAGGCGCTGAGCCGCGGCTGGGGCGTCACCTTCCCGCCCGGCCGCCCCGCCCGCGTCGTCTGGGCCGAACTCGCTTCCGTCTGACGTCTGCCGACCGTCCGTCGCAGATCATCCCCCCACCAGTCCGGAGGACTTCCGTGCACCCCATCGCCCCCGTTCCCGTTCCCGTCCCCGCCGTCGATCCCTCCTGGACCGGCGCCCGCCCCAAGCCCGGCTCCGAGGAGCAGCCCGGCTGATCACCGGGCGGCGGGCCGGGGCTCCTGGGCCGGTCCCTCGCCGCGCACGTGGACCAGCAACGCCTCGGCGGCGGACCGCAGTCGGTCCGCCGCCGACGTGCAGGCGGCGGCCTGCCGGGCCAGCGCGGCCCGGCTCCCGCCGGGCGCCGCCGGACAGGTGCCGAGCGTGGCGGCGGTGGCGCGCAGGCGCCGGGCGTAACCGTCCATGAGGTCGGCGTCGGCCCGCAACCGGCCGGCGTGGGCGAGGAGTTCGTCGGCACGGGCCGTGCTCGCCCGGGGGGACTCGGTCACCATGGATACTCCCGGTCTGCTGTGGGGCTTCAGCGCGCGAGGACGGCACCGCCGCCGCGATGGGCCATGAACTGCGGGCAGGCCAGCACGAACAGGGGCCGGGCCGCGTCGATGCCGAGCCGGCGCAGCTGTCCGGCGAGGGGTTCGGCCGCCGCGGTGCCCAGCCGTACCCGCACGCCCGCGCCCGGGTGCAGCCGCAGTCCGCCGTGCGCCCGGACCAGGGTGCGCACCGTGCTGGTGGCGCGGCGGCCGTAGAGGGCCCGGTCGGCGTCGGGGCAGCGCACGCCCGGCCCGAGCCGGCCCTCGACCGCGAGGCCGAGGTCCTGGGAGCGGGCGCGGATCTCCCGGCCCGTCAGGTCGGCCTCGACGCGCATCCGCAGCGCGGGCTGCCCCCAGATCTCCCGGGCGACCACGCGGGCGGCCTCGGTGGTGACGGCGAGGGAGAGGACGTAGCGGCCGGTGCGGCGCAGGTCGACGCGGCGCAGCAGATCGGTGACGGCGTCGTGCGGGCGCGGCCGCCACAGGTCGTCCACCAGGACGGACAGGGCGATCTCGGTGTACGGGCCGATGGTGGTGCAGCGGTGCTCGTGCACGGACAGCACCGCGAGGGCCCGGCGGCCGAGCCGGCTCGGGGTCAGCCAGGGGGCGTCCGGCAGCAGGCTCCGGGCGGCGTCCGGATCGACGGGGAAGCAGAGATGGGCGGCTGCGGAGTCGTAGTAGCGCACCGGCACGTCGACGGGGCCGACCGTGGTGCGCACGGGCGCCGTGGCCAGGGTGAGGAAGGGGTGGCCCGCGGGTGGGTGGGCGTGGTCCTGGAGCCGGTAGGCCTGGGTGCGGACGACGGGGCCCCGGTAGGGCGTCAGCGCCTCGTCGATGTCCGCGCGGGCCACGGGCAGCAGCGTCCTGAGGTGTTCGATGTACTCGCGCAGCCGGTGGCACAGCGGGAACTCCCGGCTGGGACCGGCGTACTCGACGTCGTACCGGCCCGGCCGCGACGGGGTTGGTGCGGGATGGGTGTGGTCCGCGGGGGTGGCGGGGGCTGCGGGGGCTGTGTGATCCACCGCGGTTCCGCAGGCCCCCGGGGCCGCGCGGCCGCCGTCGGGGGCGGCCACCAGGTCGAACTGGTTGGTGACGGTGGCCACCCAGGTGCGCGGGTCGGCGGGTTTGCGGTCGCCGGCCGGGGAGCCCACGGCGATGACATGGGTGACCCGGTAGGTGCGGCAGAACTCCTCGTCCTGGGCGAGGTTCAGCACCGCGTTGCCGCCCTCGCCGTGCCCGATCAGCGCGAGTTCGGCGCCGCGCGGAATGCCGTGGCCGGCCACGGCCCGGGTGAGCGAGCGGGTGTACGGCGAGTCCGTGCCGCACAGATCGCGCCAGGCGCCGACGAGATCCTGCGGGGCGTCGCTGCGCGGGCGCCCGGGGGCCGTGCCGGGGGCCTGGAGCACATAGCGGACGACGCCGTCGGGGCCGCGCACGTTCTGGACGAGGATCCGCCCGTCGGTGGAGAGCACCTCGATGTTGCGCAGGAAGCCGAGGAAGGAGCCCTCGGTGGCGAGGGTCCGCCGGCGCTGGTCGGCGAGGTCGACGGCCTCGGCCCCGCCCTCGGCGCCGGCCGCCCCGCCGGTCTCGGACTTCCCGTCCAGCACGTCGCGCACCGCGAGGAGTTCGGCTATCAGCGGTGCGAGCCCGGACAGGGCGCGCTGGGCCGTACGGTCGTGCAGCAGGGCGCGCAGGGCCCGTACGGCGTCCCGGTCGCGGTCGGCGGCGACGGCCCGGGTCAGCAGGCGCATCCCGGGGGCGTGCGCCAGTTCGGGGTGGTCGGCGAGCACGGCGGCCACGCGCAGCCGCAGGGAGGTGAGCGCCACCAGGGCGGCCAGGCTTTCGCCGCCGAGCGCCCGGCCGGCGGCGCCCAGCACGCGGGCGACGCCGCCGCGGGGGCCGTCTGCGGTCGTGCCCGCCGGCTCGCCGAGTCCCTGACCGCCGGTGAGGGCCCGCAGCAGCGCCCAGCGTGCCGCGAGGCCGGTGCGGGGGCGGCGGGCGGCGGTCAGACCTGAAGCGCGCAGGGTGGTGGCGGTGCGCTCGGCCACCGCGCGGATGCCCTCGGCGACCTCCAGCACCTCCCGCGCGCAACCACGCAGCACTTCCCCTGGGTCAGGACCGCCCGGCGCGGGCCGTCCGGGTGCGGTGCCGTCCGCTCGCATCCGACGCTCCCTCGGCTCGACGACGTACGACGGCTGCGGCCGCGTCGAACGGGACACGACCCCGCGTCCATCGTGGGCCAGCGCCACCGGCGCCGCACCTTCGTCCGGGCCCGCGGCGGGGGTGGTCGCGGCGGTGCGCCGCGCCGGGTGCGGGCCGCTCGGCGCCGGACCGCCGGGCGGGCGCCTCCTACGATCCCGTGCGACGCCCCGTCACCCGTCCGGCCCAGTCGGCCCCCGGGGCGCCGGGAGCGCGGCGCTCGGCGAGGGGGTCAGCGGGCGCCCGGCCGGGCGAGCCCGTGGTCGTAGGCGAAGATCACCGCCTGGACGCGGTCGCGGGCGCCGGTCTTGGCCAGGACGCGGCCCACGTGCGTCTTCACCGTGGACTCGGACAGCACGAGGCGGGCGGCGATCTCGCCGTTGGTCCAGCCCTTGCCGATGGCGATCAGGATCTCGCGCTCCCGCTCGGTCAGCCGGCCGAGGCGGGGGTCGTCGGCGCCCGTGCGGGCGGCGCCGTAGCGGGCGAACTCGTCCAGCAGGCGGCGGGTGAGGGCGGGGGCGATCACCGCGTCGCCGGCCGAGACGGCGCGGATGCCGGCCAGCAGTTCGTCGGGGCGGGCGTCCTTCAGCAGGAAGCCGCTGGCACCGGCGCGCAGGGCCGCGTGCACGTACTCGTCCAGGTCGAAGGTGGTGAGCACGAGGACGCGCGAGCGGTGTCCGGCGGCGACGATGCGGCGGGTGGCCTCGATGCCGTCCATCCCGGGCATGCGGATGTCCATCAGCACGACGTCCGGGCGCAGTTCGGCGGCCCTGCGCACGGCCTCGGCGCCGTGCTCGGCCTCGCCGACCACCTCGGTGCCCGGCACGGAGCCGAGCAGCATGCGGAAGCCGTACCGTTGCAGCGGCTGGTCGTCCACGATGAGCACGGTGGTCACGCGGTGCCCTCCTGCGGGGTGAGGTCCAGGGTGGCCGCCACCGCCCAGCCGCCGCCCGGAGCGGGGCCCGCGCTGACCTGTCCGCCGTAGAGCGCGGCCCGCTCGCGCATGCCCAGCAGGCCCTGCCCTTCTTCCGTTCGCCGTCCCGTGCGGGTCCGGCCGGTGTCGCGGACGCGGATGCCGAGCCGGGTGTCCTCGACGTCGATCGCGAGGTCGACCCGGGTGCCGGTGCCCGCGTGCTTCAAGGTGTTGGTCATGGCTTCCTGCACGATCCGGTAGACGGTCAACTGCACGCCCCCGTCGAGGGCTTCGGTGTTCCCCGCGGTCCGGTAGACGACGTCGAGACCGGCGGCGCGCACGCCCTGGCAGAGCGCGCCGATGTCCGCGAGGCCGGGCTGCGGGCTGAGGTCGGACGGGCCGAGGCCGTACCGGCCGGGCGCGGGGCCGGCGGCCGGGCCGTCGGCGTCGCGCAACACGCCCAGCACGCGCCGGAGTTCGCCGAGCGCCTGGCGTCCGGTGTCGCCGATCAGCCCGAGTGCCTCCGCGCCGCGCGCGGGGTCGGCCGCGCAGGCGTGGGCGCCCGCGTCGGCGAGGGTGATGATGACGGACAGGTTGTGCCCGACGATGTCGTGCATCTCCCGTGCCATCCGGGCCCGTTCGGAGGCGGCGGCCAGTCTGCTGCGCTGGTCGCGCTCCGTCTCCAGCCGTGCCGCCCGGTCCCGCAGCGCGGCGAGCTGGGCGCGGCGGATCCGGATCACCAGGCCGAGCGCGAGGGCCGCGGTCGCCGTGCTCAGCAGGAAGAACAGCGCGTCCACCATGGACACGACCACCGAGGCCCGCGCCGCGACCAGGGCGAGGGCCACCGCCATCACCGCGCAGGCAACGGGCAGTCGGCGCGGCCGGCCGTGCAGGGCCAGGCTGTACAGGGCGAGGAAGAGGGCGACGTCCGCGTGCAGGGCCGCGCCCAGGGTCCATTGGAGGACGAACACGGCGGCGATCGCGCCGAAGGCGGCCGTGGGGCGGCGCCGGCGCCACAGCAGCGGCAGCACCAGGCCCGCCTGGAGGGCGAGCATGGCGACGGGCGGCAGCCTGGTGAAGGCGAGCCGGAACCGGCGCGGGCCGTCGGCGTCCACGACGCCGCCGTGCAGCAGGTCCGGCAGGCAGAACAGCAGGAAAACCACCGCCACCAGCGCGGTGTCCAGCACCCAGGGGCGGGCACGGTCGGCGCGCCGCAGCCGCCGGCCGGCCCGGCCGAGCCGGGCGGCGAGCGGCCCCATCGCGCCGAGGTCCGCCGTGGTGGTGGCGGTTCCCGCGCCGTGCGGGCGGTCAGACGTCACCGCGGCGCAGCCGGTACGCGGCGCCCGCGAGCGCGAGCGCGGTCCAGCCGAGGAAGACGAGCAGTCCGGTGCCGGGCGCCAGGGTGGTGGCGTCGTGGGTGAGGGCGTACATCGCCTGGCCCGCGTTGCTCGGCAGGTAGGGGGTGAGGTCGTCCCGCCAGGAACCCGGCAGCAGCGAGGCGAGGCCGGGGACGAGCATGAAGACGGCGACCAGGACCGAGATGCCGCCGGCCACCGAGCGCAGCAGGGCGCCCAGGGCGGCGCCGATCACCCCGACCAGGCCGAGGTAGAGCCCGGCGCCCAGCAGGCCCCGGACGACGCCCGCGTGACCGAGGGTCAGGGCGGCCGGGGTGTCGGCGACGATACGGCTGCCGATCAGGAAGGCGATCCAGGCGCCGACGGTGCCGACGACCAGCGCGACCAGCCCGTACACCGCCGCCTTGCACCACAGCACGGGCAGCCGGCGCGGCACCGCGGCCATGGTGGAGCGGATCATGCCGGTGGAGTACTCCCCCGCGGTGACCAGCACGCCGAGTACGCCGAGGGCGAGTTGGGCGAAGTTGGCGCCGAACAGGGACAGGCTCAGGGCCGTGGAGCGGGCGAAGTCCCGGTCCATCCGCGGCGATCCGGTCATGGACGTGTAGCGGCTCGCGGCGATGACTCCGAAGGCGACCAGGAACAGCAGTCCCAGGCCAAGGGTGATCCAGGTGGAGCGCAGGGACCAGAGCTTGGCCCATTCGGAGGCGAGGACCCGCCGTCCGGTGACGCGGTAGGCGGGGCGGCCGGGCGCGGCCTCGGCGCTCCCGGTGGGGTTGCCGGTCTCGGTGAGGGTGCTCATGCGGCGCTCCCGGTGCGGTCGGTGCCGGTGGTGGTGCCGTGGTACTCGACGGCGTCCCTGGTCAGTTCCATGAAGGCGGATTCGAGCGACACGACCTTGGTGGTCAGCTCGAACAGGGGGATGCCGTGCTCGGCCGCGGTCAGTCCGATCTGGCGGGCGGTGACCCCGGTGACCTGGAGTTCCTCCGAGCCGACCCGGCCGGTGATCTCCACGCCGGGTCCGGCGAGCACCTCCCGCAGCCGCGCCGGGTCCTGGGTGGCGACCGTCACGGTGTCGCCGCCCGCCTCGCGCACCAGGTCCCGGACCGTCGTGTCGGCGAGCAGCCGGCCGCGGCCCACCACGATCAGGTGGTCCGCGACCAGGGCGACCTCGCTCATCAGGTGGGAGGAGACGAACACGGTCCGGCCCTCGGCCGCGAGCGAGGTCAGCAGGTTGCGGATCCACAGGACGCCCTCGGGGTCGAGGCCGTTGACGGGCTCGTCCAGCATCACCGTGCGGGGGTCGCCGAGCAGGGCGGCGGCGATCCCGAGCCGCTGGCCCATGCCGAGCGAGAAGGAGCCGGCCCGTTTCCCGGCGACGCCGGCGAGGCCGGCGAGTTCGATGACCTCCTCGACCCGGCGGCGCGGGATGCCATGGGTCAGCGCGAGGGCGCGCAGGTGCTGGTAGGCGGTGCGTCCCGGGTGCACGGACTTGGCCTCCAGCAGCGCGCCGACCTCCTGGAGCGGGGCGCGGTGACCGGCGTAGCGGCGGCCGTTCACGGTGACGGAGCCGCTCGTCGGGGCGTCGAGGCCGACGATCATGCGCATGGTGGTGGACTTCCCGGCGCCGTTGGGGCCGAGGAAACCGGTGACGGTGCCGGGTCTGACCACGAAGTCCAGTCCGTCGACCGCCGTCTTCTCGCCGTACCTCTTGGTCAGTCGTCGCGCGTCGATCATTCGTACTCCCTCTGTCGCGGGCGTGGCGTCCGTCACTCCTGACGCCTCACTCGCCACGCTAGGCGCCGCGACCCCGCCAACCCGTGGTACCGGGGGCTGAACGGGGCAGAGGGGGTGGTACCGGGGTACTACAGCGGCCTGGTGTGCCGGTGCGGGTGGCAGTGCGGATGCCGGTGCGAGGCGCCGTCCCGGTCGGTGGCGACCGGGGCCGGGCGGGCGGTGGCGCACTGCGCCGAACGCGCCGTCACGACCATGCGCTCGCTGTCGGACGCGGCCTCGGCGAGGCTCGCGCAGCACAGCGCCAGCAGCACCGCGCCAGCCACGAACGGCAGGGCGCGCGGCGCGGGAGGGGGAGCCAGCAGCGCCCGCACCCGCTGCGGCACGGCGCCGCCGGTCGCGGCGAGTTGGCGGTGGCGGTGCGCGGCGGCGGAGGCCAGGGCGGCCCGGCCGACGGCGCGGGCGACCACCGTACGGCTGCCCACGTGCGTGGCGGCGTCCTCGTCGGCCCAGCGTTCCAGCACGAAGCCGCCCGCGTCGGCGAGGGGGCGCAGCAGCGGGGTGACGGCGGCCGTGAGCCGCCACAGCGCGAGGTAGAGGTGGTGCCGGCCGCGCAGATGGGCCCGTTCGTGGGCGAGCAGGGCGGCGCGTTCGTCCTCGTCGAGGCAGCGCAGCATGCCGCGGGAGACCACGATCCGGCCGGGCGCGCCGGGCAGCGCGAAGGCCTGTGGCACCTCGTCGTCGAGGACGGTGAGTTCGGTGTCGCCGGGCACCGCGGCGGCCTCCCGCCGGGCCCACAGCAGTTGCCGGGTCTGGCGTACGGCGGCCACGGCGAGCGAGCCGAACGCGGCGATCAGGCCGAGCGCCCCCAGTGCCGCGACGGCGAGGGAGACCGGGTCCTCGGCGCGCAGCGCGGCCACCGACCAGTGGCCCTGCTCGGCGACCTCGGGTATCTGCGCGAGACCGGTGAAGGCGAGCAGGGCGAGGGAGCCGAGCCAGCCGGTGGCCGTCACCAGCGCGGCGCAGGCCAGGGAGCGGGCGGCGGCGCGGGGCGGCAGCCGGCGGGCGGCGGGGGCGAGCACCGCGAGGACGACGGTCACCACCAGCGGCACGTAGACGGTGAAGGTCACCCGTTCACGCCCTCTCGCCGGGGCGGCCCGGGTCGGACCCGCCGAGCAGCCGCTGGAGCAACTGCTCGTCGGCGGCGGAGAGTTCGGAGACGAACCGGGCGAGCACCGCCTCCCGGTCCGAGCCGCGGTCCAGCAGGGTGCGCATCCGGGCGGCGGTGTCGGAGGCCTCGTCGCGGGCGGGGGCGTAGGCGTAGCCGCGGCCCTCGCGCCGCCGGACCAGCATGCCCTTGCCGTGCAGGCGGGACAGGATGGTCAGCACGGTGGTGTACGCCAGGTCGCCGGGGAGCCCGTCGAGGACCTGCCGGGCGGTCAGCGGCCGGTCCGCGGCCCAGAGCACGGCCAGCACGCCGCTCTCCAGTTCGCCGCGCGCCCTGCGGCCGGGCGACTCCCCGGCCGCGTCGCTCGCTCGGTCGCGCATTGTCTTCCCTCCTCGCGCCCCCCGTCGGGCTTTTGCCCGGCCTTGACGGTCCGGCGGAACAGCCTACCCGCCTGCTACTACATCTCGTACGAGACTATCTACTACATGTTGTAGAGTGCGGTCGCTCCGCCCGGCTCCCGCGCGGAACTCCCCCTCCTGCTGCTCCGCGCGGAAGGCACACCCATGCCCCACCTCGGAAGTACGGCCCATCTGCGTGCCCTGGCGGCCGCCACCCTGCGCACCGCACCGCCCGCCGGGCCCACGGCACCGGCCGAGCGGGTCACGCTGCTGTCCGCCGGCATCGGCGCCGGGCACGACGGCGCCGCCGCCGAACTGGACCGCCGGCTCACGGCGGACGGCTTCACGGTGGACCGGCTCGACCTGCTGGACCTGCTGCCCGCCCGCACCGGCCGGCTCATCCGGGACGGCTACCACCGGATGCTGCTCACCGCGCCCTGGGCCTACCAGCGCATCTACCGCAGCACCGAACGCGCGGGCGGCGGCGGCCCGCTCGCCGCGGCGCTGCTGCGCCGCACCGAGGAACGGGTGCTGCGGGCCCTGCCCGCGGGCACCCGGGCGGTCGTCTCCACCTATCCGGGCGCCAGCCGGGTCCTGGGCGGGCTGCGCCGCTCCGGCCGGCTGACCGTGCCGGCGCTCACCTATCTGACCGACTTCTCGGTGCACCCGCTGTGGGTGGCCGACGGCATCGACGTCCACCTCGCGGCGCACGCCGTGCCCGCCGGGCAGGCCCGGGGCGCCGGGGCGCGGGACGTGCGGGTGACCGGGCCGGTCACCGACCCCCGCTTCCGTCCGGCCGACGAGGACGCGCGCGCCGCCGCCCGGGCCCGCTTCGGCCTGCCCGCGGACGCGCCGCTGGCCCTGCTGGTCGCCGGTTCGTGGGGCGTGGGCCCGGTCCGGCAGGTGGCCCTCGAACTGCGGGCGTCCGGGGTCGCGGTGCCGGTGGTGGTGTGCGGCCGCAACGCGGCGCTGGCCGCGCGGCTGCGCGCCGACGGCGTCGAGCACGCCTTCGGCTGGGTGGACGACATGCCAGGGCTGATGCACGCCGCCGACGTGCTGGTGCAGAACGCGGGCGGGCTGACCTCCCTGGAGGCCTTCGCCGCGGGCCTGCCGGTCGCGAGTTACCGCTGCATACCCGGCCACGGGCAGACCAACGCCGCCGCGCTGGAGCAGGCGGGCGTCGCCGCGTGGATCCGGGACCCCGGCCAACTGGCACCGGTCGTCGCGGAGCTGGTCCAGGGGGCGCGGGGGCTGCGGCAACGCGCGGCCGCACTGGCGCTGTTCGCCGACGCCGGGCGCGGGCCGGCCGCCGAGATCGCGCGGATCGCCCGGAGGTCCACCGCGGGCCTGCCCGTACCGGCTGCGGTGCGGCGGCGCGCCGGCCGCCCGCGCCGGTTCGTCGCCGTCGCCTCGGCCGCCTGCGCGCTGTGGGCGACCGCCATCGGCACGGCGGTCGCCACCACCGACGACGGCCCCCGCCTGATCCACGCCCTCGGCCACGAGCTGCACTTCGAGGGCGCGGGCCACACCCCCAACACCGGCGCCCCGGGCGCCGCGCACCGCAGGAGCCACCGCTCATGACCGTCGTACCCGCCCTGCGCGGCGCCGCTCTGGCCGCGCTGCCCGTTCTCGCCGCCGCGCACGCCGCGCCGGTGGTCACCACGTTCGGTCCGCTGCGCAATCGCGTCACGCCCCGGCTGGCCGGGCGGGGCCGGGCCGGCCATGTCGCCCTGACCTTCGACGACGGTCCTGATCCGCACTCCACCCCGCTGTTCCTCGGCGCGCTGGCCGCGCGCGGGGTGCGGGCGACGTTCTTCCTGCTCGGCGGCGAGGCCCGGCGCAGCCCCGGGCTGGTCCGCGAGATCGCGGCCGAGGGCCACGAGATCGGCGTCCACGGCTGGCTGCACCGCCCGTTGCTGCTGCGCGGACCGCGGGCGACGTACGACGACCTCGCCCGCGCCCGGGACCTGGTCGGCGAGCTCACCGGCCGGCGTCCCACCCTGTTCCGGCCGCCCTACGGCGTGATGTCGTCCGCCGCCCATCTGGCCGCACGCCGGCTGGGCCTCACACCGGTGCTGTGGACCTGCTGGGGCGAGGACTGGACCGCCCGGGCCACCCCCGCGTCCGTGCACCGCACGGTCGTGCGCGATCTGAGCGGCGGCGGCACCATCCTGCTCCACGACTCCGACTGCACCTCCGCCCCCGGCTCCTGGCGCGCCACCCTCGGCGCGCTGCCGCGCATCCTGGACACCTGTGACCGGCGGGGCCTGGAGGTCGGTCCGCTGTGTGAGCACGGGTGGGCGGGGAGCCGGCGGACGGCGTGAGCGGCCGGGTCAGCCGGCCAGGCCCGCCGCGAGGGTGGCGCCCAGTTCCCAGCACGCCTCCGTGTCGGCCCTGCCCGGCGCTCCCGTCACGGTGACCGGTTCGGCCGCGCGGCGCCAGCCGAGGCCGGTGGTGATGGAGTCGAGGGCGCGCACGGCGCCGGTGACGTCGCTGCCCCCGTGGATGTAGGAGCCGAAGGGGCGGCCCCGGGTCTCGTCCAGGCAGGGGTAGTAGATCTGGTCGAAGAAGTGCTTGAGGGCGCCGGAGATGTAGCCGAGGTTCGCGGGCGTGCCGAGGAGATAGCCGTCGGCTTCGAGGACATCGGTGGCGGTGGCCGCGAGGGCCGCGCGCCGGACCACCCGGACGCCCTCGATCTCGGGTGCCGTGGCGCCCGAGACGACGGCCTCGAACAGCGCCTGACAGTTGGGCGACGGGGTGTGGTGGACGATCAGCAAGGTGGGCACGGCAGCACCCTGCCGGGTCCGGCGCCCGGTGCGCAAACGGGCCCGGCCCGCGGTCGTTGTGGGCGGCCGCGCGGGGTGCGAGGATGCGCGGCATCGATGCCGTGCGACGGGAGGAGCCGTGGTGGCCGAGGAGGAACGCCGGGCGCCGGCGGCCGAGGTGTTCGACGCGCTGGGACTCGACTACGAGAAGGCGTTCGCCTCCTCCGCGGCCCACCGGGCGTCCCTGCGGTGGCTGCTGGAGCGGCTGGCACCGGGCAGCCGGGTGCTGGACGTGGGCAGCGGGACCGGGCGGCCGACCGCCGAGACCCTCGCCGGGGCAGGCCACCGGGTGCTCGGCGTCGACGTCTCCCCGGTGATGGTGGAGCTGGCCGCCCGGCAGGTGCCCGGCGCCGAGTTCCGCCGCGCCGACGTCCGTGAACTCCCGCTGGACGAGGGGTCGTTCGACGCGGCCTGCGCCTACTTCTCGCTGCTCCAGATGGACCGGTCCGAGCAGGAGGCCGTGGTGCGCCGGCTGGTGCGGGCGGTACGGCCGGACGGGCTGGTGGTGCTGGCCACCGTGCCCTTCGACGTGGAGGGCGCCCAGGGGCTGTTCATGGGGCAGCCGGTGCGGGTGACGAGCTTCGCCGCCGAGGCCTTCGAGGACATGGCGGTCCGCGCCGGGCTGACCGTACTGGCGACGGACCGCGTCGAGTTCGCGCCGGCCCACCCCGCCGCCACGCCCGAGCCGCACCTGTTCCTGCACTGCCGGCGCCGCGCGGAGTGAGCACCGGCCGGCCTCTGGTCTTCCTCAAGCCGCTTGGCGCCGCCCGTCCTTGACGGCCAGGATGGCGGGCATGGCAGGACTGACGGGACTGAACAGGAAACACAACAGCGTGCTGGTCATCCGGGACGCGGACGTGGTGGCGGCGGCGCTGCGCGAGGCGCTGGCCGGAGCCTCGCCCGAGGAACGGCCGGGCCTGGAACGGGCCCTCGCGCTGGTGGAGTCCACCGCCGAAGCCACCGCGACACAGCTGCGCGCCGACTGGACCCGCTCCCGGCTGGCGGCCGTCGGCTTCACCGGCGACCTCTCCTCGGTCGCCGCGACGAAGGCGCTGCGGCAGGCGGAGCCGAGCCTGAGCCTGCTGGCGGCGGTGCAGTTGCAGAAGGAGGCGCTGACCCACCCCGCCTGATCCGGGCGGGAGCCGCCGTCACCCTCGGCTACAGTGACCGCGCTGAACCGGAGGGGAGACGGACATGCAGGTCGACGTGGGGGTGCGGGCGGTCGTGGCGGTGGCGCTCGCGGCGGTGCTGGGCGGCTGCGCCGGACAGGACGACGCGGGCACACCGCGGGCGAGCGGAACGAGAACCGGGGCCGCGGCGAAGGACCCGGCGGTGGTGAGCGGCGGCACGATCGGCGCCGCCGGTTCGCCCTGCGCGCTGCCCGTCCGGTTCGACGTCGCCGAGGACTGGAAGGCCGAGTCGGTCGACGCGCGGGGCGCGCAGGACGACGGGCTCGGGGCGGCGCTGCTGCGGCAGGGCCCGGTGACGGCCGCCTGCGAGATCGACGCCAAGCCGGCCGGCCACATCGGCTTCCTGCGGGTGTGGACCGGCCGGGCGGGTGACGCCGACGCGCGCGGCGTGCTGCGGGGGTTCGTGGCCGCGCAGGGCCACGTCGGCAAGGAGCGGTACCGGGCGTTCACGACGGGCGGCGGTCTGCGGGGCACCGAGGTGGAGTACTCCTCCACCAGCGAACTGCTGGACGAGACCAGGAAGGAGTGCGCCTTCGCCGTCGGCACTCCCGGTGGTCCGGTGGTCGTCCATCTCGGCGGGATGGACTCGGCGGAGCACGACGCCATGCTCCCGGCCTACGAACTGGCCAAACGGACACTGAAGGTGGCCGGCTGAGGGACCCGGTGGAGCGGCCGGGCAGAGCGCCGGAGGTCTCCATAAGGCGCCCCTGGAGAGGTCATAAGATGCCCTTATGAGGTCATAGACCGGACCCGCGTACCTGGTTAGGTCTGCCTTAGCTTAGGCTTCCCGATCGAGTCGACTGTTTCACGCTCGAAGGGAAACTGATCATGCCGCGCCCCCTGCGGGTAGCCATCGTCGGAGCCGGTCCCGCCGGGATCTACGCCGCCGACGCCCTGCTCAAGTCCGAGGCGGCCACCGACCCCGGTGTCTCCATCGACCTCTTCGAGCGCATGCCCGCCCCGTTCGGCCTGATCCGCTACGGCGTCGCGCCCGACCACCCGCGCATCAAGGGCATCGTCACCGCCCTGCACCAGGTGCTGGACAAGCCGCAGATCCGGCTGTTCGGCAACGTCGCCTACCCGACCGACATCAGCCTGGACGACCTGCGCGCCTTCTACGACGCGGTGATCTTCTCCACCGGTGCGATGGCCGACCGCGCGCTGTCCATACCCGGCATCGACCTGGACGGCTCCTACGGCGCCGCCGACTTCGTCTCCTGGTACGACGGCCACCCGGACGTGCCGCGCACCTGGCCGCTGGAGGCCGAGAAGGTCGCCGTGCTCGGCGTCGGCAACGTGGCCCTCGACGTCGCCCGGATCCTCGCCAAGACCGCCGACGAGCTGCTGCCCACCGAGATCCCGCCGAACGTCTACGACGGGCTCAAGGCCAACAAGGCCCTGGAGATCCACGTCTTCGGCCGCCGGGGCCCGGCGCAGGCGAAGTTCAGCCCGATGGAGCTGCGCGAGCTGGACCACTCCCCCAACATCGAGGTCATCGTCGACCCCGAGGACATCGACTACGACGCGGGCTCGATCGAGACCCGGCGCGGCAACAAGCAGGCCGACATGGTCGCCAAGACGCTGGAGAACTGGGCGATCCGGGACGTCGGCGACCGTCCGCACAAGCTCTTCCTGCACTTCTTCGAGTCGCCCGCGGAGATCCTCGGCGAGGACGGCAAGGTCGTCGGCCTGCGCACCGAGCGCACCGCCCTCGACGGCACCGGCAACGTCAAGGGCACCGGCGAGTTCAAGGACTGGGACGTCACCGCCGTCTACCGCGCGGTCGGCTACCTCTCGGAGAAGCTGCCCAAGCTGCCCTGGGACATCGACTCGGGCACCGTCCCGGACGAGGGCGGCCGGGTCGTCGAGGAGGGCGGCACGCACCTCCAGTCCACCTACGTCACCGGGTGGATCCGGCGCGGCCCGGTCGGCCTCATCGGCCACACCAAGGGCGACGCCAACGAGACGGTCGCCAACCTGCTGGACGACCACGCCAACGGCCGGCTGCACACCCCCTCCTCGCCCGCCCCGGAGGCCGTGGACGCCTTCCTCGCCGAGCGCGACGTCCGCTACACCACCTGGGAGGGCTGGTACCGCCTCGACGCCGCCGAACGCGCCCTGGGCGAGCCGCAGGGCCGCGAGCGCGTGAAGCTCGTCGAGCGCGAGGACATGCTGCGCGAGAGCGGCGCCTGAGCCGCGCCGGCTCCGTCCGCTCCGTTCCCAAGGCACCCGCCTGCGGGCGGAGCGGACGCGGCCGGGGGCGGTGCCCACGCGCCGTCCGTTAAACTCCCCGCCGAACATGGCCACTCGGGGGGAGACATATGTTCACCAGGCGCGCGACAGTGATCACCGCGGCGGCGACGACGGCGGTCCTGCTGACCGGAGCCGGCGCGTACGCCTACTTCGACCGCGACCGGCGCTCCGCTCCCGAGACCGTGACCGGGCTGCGCGACACCGTCCAGCACCTCACCGAGCGGACCACCCCGGCCACCCGGCCCCACCTGATCACCCGCTGCACCACCGGCACCCACCGGGTCAGGCACACCTCCCGCAGCGGATCGGGCGCCCACCGCACCTCCCGCACCTGGTACACCACCGAGCGCCACCGGGACTGCCACACGATCCGCAGCGGCACGGAGACGTACCTGCGCGTGCTCCGGCCGGAGCGGTGGTGCGTGCGGCTGGACGACGTCGACGGGGACACCGGCCGGGACGACGTCTGGTACCGCGTCGAGCGCTCCGACTACTACACGGCCCTCGCCGCCGACGACCACGCCCGTCTGGAGTTCGTCCCGCTCGACCAGGTCCCCGCCTGCTGAGCACGCGTCCGGCCGCGGCGGGAAGCCGCCGGGCGGAGCGCGCGGCACGCGGCGCGCGGGGCCGTCTACGTTTCGGCGGGCCGAGCGGTGATACTGGGAGGCGCACCCGCACCCATCAGCAGATTGGCCCATGTCGAACTCCGCCACCGACCGCGCCGCCATCCCCCAGACCGTCTGGGCGGCCCGCGGCCGTCACACCGGTCCCGATCCCGACGACGTCGTCCGCCGTACTCTGCGCCGGCACAAGGAGAGCGGGGACCTCGACGACTTCGCCGAACCTCCCGCGCCCGAGGACTCACCCGGCACGGTCTTCGAGGCGCGCTGGCGGGCCGGCGGCACGGTGACCGTGCGGGCCCGGCTCACCCTCGTACCCCGGCACGGCAGGCCACAGGGGCACGAGTGGCGGCTGGTCGCGGAGGCCGAGCAGCCGTGGGACGAGAGCTGGCCCTCGCCCGCGACCCTGTTCTGGCCCGAGGGCGGCTCCGGTGACGACGGCTCCTGGGACCATCACCCCACGGTCGCCGGGCTGCGCTTCCGCCAGGTCAACGCGCTGCCCGCGGACGACAAGGAGATGCGCCGCCGGCTGCGCGAGGCCGCCCAGGAGGCATGGTGCGTCAATCTCGTCGTGCACGAGGCGATGACCCCCGACGAGCAGGGCAAGCTGCCGCTGGCCCGGCTGCTGCCGCCCGGCCTCAGGCACCGCGTCGTGGAGCACCGCGCCGCACCGCACCAGCTGCGCGGTGTCAACTGGGCGCTGAAGGACCTCGATGTCGAGGTGCCGCGCGGCGGCGCCGTGCTGCTGCCCCCGAACCCGGCCCCGGAGGACTACGACGGCGCACCGCACCGGGTGCGCAACGTCTTCCTCGACGGCTCCGAGCCGGCCGAACTCGTCGCGGCGCTGCGGCACTTCGTCGCCCTGCCCCGGCCCGCCCCGCAGGACGCCGCCGAGGCGCTGGCGGACCTCAGGGACAACTGGACGCTGATGACCCACCAGGAGGAACTGGACCGGGAGCGGCGGCTGGTCGCCATGTACGCCGAGGCGCTGGAGGCCATGACCAAGTCCCGCGACCTGTACAAGCAGGCCGCCGAGCAGGCCCTGGAGGCACTGGCGGCCTACCGCGACGTCCCCGCGCCCGCGTTGCCGCAGCAGCGGCCCGCGGCCCGGACCCCCGCCGCGCTCCAGCAGCTCACCCAGACCTTCGGACGGCTGAAACTGCCGGGGTTCACCGGCAGGGCGAAGGCGGTACCCGAGGACACCGGGGACGGCGCGGACCTGCCGTCCCCGGACCGGCCCTCGTAGGCCCCGACAGCGCCCAAGGAGCCCCGATGGATTCCACCACCACCCTGCTGCTGATCGCCGGCGTCCTCGCGGCCGGCCTGCTCGCCGGTGCCGTCGCCCTGCTCGTGCGGCTGGTCCGCACCCGGCGCACGCTGCTGCGGGCCGGGCTGCCGACGGGCCCGCGGTGGGTGTTCTGGGGCGCGGTGGCCTATCTGGTGCTCCCCACCGACCTGCTGCCGGACCCCGTCTACCTGGACGACATCGGCGTGCTCCTGCTCGCCCTGCGCAGCCTGCGCTCCGCCCTGCCCGCCTCCTCGGAGCCGACCCGGCTGCCCTGAGCGCCGCCGGGCGGGGCACCGGACGGGGCACCCGTGCCGGGGTTCGGCCTCGCCAACTCCCCCGCCCGGCTGCGTGCACCGGACGTGCGCGGCCGGACGATCGTGCAGTGCACGACCGCCGGCACGGCCGGGGCGCTCGCCGTGGCGGACGCCGGTCCGCGGCCGCCGGGCGGCTCGCCGAGGGCGTGCGGCGCGGCCGGGGCGGGGTGCACCCCGAGGACGTGGAGCTGTGCCTGGAGGCGGACGGCGACCCGTTCGCGATGGCCGCCGCCCGTCCGGGCGGGCATCTGGTGCCGCGGCCGGTGAGCTGACTCAACTCCCGCCGTGCGCGCGGCTGCCGGGGCCGAGCAGCACGGCCAGCACCACCCCCAGCGCGGCGCACGCGGCCGCGGCCGCCGCCGTGCCGGCCAGCCAGGGCGGGGCGAGGGTCGCCGCCCACAGCCGGGCCGTATCCGGCAGCCCGAACCGGCCGCCGAGCACCTGGCCCGCGCCGAGCACCGTCGTGACCGCGACGGCGGCCGTCGCCGCGGCGAGCCGGGCCAGCGCCGCGCGCGCGGGCAGGGCGAGGCCCAGCAGCATGCACAGCGCGGAGGCGACGAGGGTGGCGCCGAGCAGGCCGTGCGAGAGACCGGCCCAGTAGCGCGGGGCGTGGGCCGCGCCGCACAGGAACACCAGCGCCGCGGCCGCCCGGGTGCGGGTACCGGCGAGGGCGGACGAACCGGTCCGGGGCTGGTCGGCCGGTTCCGGGGCGGGCGGTGCGACGAGGGCGGCGGGCCCGGGGTCCGCGATGTCGTGGGCGGCCGGTTCCGGCTGCCGCTCCGGGCCCTCGGCGGCCAGGTGGCCGAGCAGTTCGGCAACCTCCTCGACGGGCCGGCCGGCCGCGGCCCGTACGGCGAGCCGCGCGCAGCGCGGCGCCAGGGGCGGCCGGTGCAGCATCCGCAGCAGCCGGCCGACGTCCCGCGGGGGGCGGAGCCCGGCGGCGGCGCGCACCACCGCGTCCGCGCCGTCCGGTTCCCCGGACGGCCGGCCGAGCAGCGCCACCAGCCGGGTGACGTCCGTCACGGACCGGACGACGCCCGCCGAGCGCAGCGCCTCCGCCCTGGTCAGGGCGTGCTCCGGCGAGCTTTCCAGCAGGGTGAGGAGCCGGACGACGTCCTCCAGCGGACGGTCGGCGACGGCCGTCTGCACCAGGTCCAGCAGCGGGTCGCCGTACCGGTCGTCGTCGTTCCCGGCGCCGTCCCCGGGCGGCCCGCCGACCCGCGACCCGGGCGGCGGCGCGAACCGCGTCAGGACCCGGACGGACGGGAGGCGCACCCCGGCCGGGACCGGGCGTATGAGGGAGTCGTCGGAACAGGCGGACGAAGAGCGGGTGGTCATCTCGGCTCCAGTCGAGGAGTGCGGCCGCGTCTGACACCCCCGCACGCGGCACGCGCGGTACGCAGTCCATTACTAGGAGCGGCCGCCGCGCGCCGCCACCCGGGTGCGGCACTGGTGTGAGCCCCCGTCACCCCGGTCCGCGGCCGAAGTGCGGCCCCCGCCGTCCCTGGCGCATTCTTGCTTGTGTGATCCATCCGGAGGCGCAGGGGACGAGGTAGGACCGATGGCGGGGAGCGGGGAGCAGGCGGTCCGCGGGCGGGCCCGGCTGGCCGCGCTGCTCGCGAACGCCGCGACCGCGGCGCTCCGTGCGACGGACGGCCGGGTGGCGGGCGTGTATCTGCGCGGGGGCGGCCCGGGGCACGGCGAGGTCCCCGAGCTGGTCGGCCCCGCCGACTCCCCCACCGTCCTGCGCCTGGCCGTCCTCGCCGGTCTCCCGGGCCCCCTCTTCCGCCCGTGGTGGCGGCTGCACGCCGCCCGG
This sequence comes from Streptomyces misionensis, assembly GCF_900104815.1. NCBI lineage: Bacteria > Bacillati > Actinomycetota > Actinomycetes > Kitasatosporales > Streptomycetaceae > Streptomyces > Streptomyces misionensis. The sequence continues at coordinate 7,624,536 of NZ_FNTD01000004.1, read as the reverse complement.
CCCTTCCCGGTCTCCGACGCCTACCGGCTGGGCGGGCCGGTGGTGCTGCCGAACGCGACGGAGACGGTGCGCCGCTACCCGCAGTTCGCGGCGGGCCTGCCGTTCCCGTTCGGGTCGGTGCACATGCCCGTGCCGGGCGGGCGCGCCCCCTTGGGGGTGCTGAGCGTCCTGCGCCCGTCGGTGGCCGGCGCGGAGGAGTCGCTCGACCGGGAGCTGCTGGCGCGGCTGGCCGAGGGCCTGGGCGTGGAGCTGCTCGCGCTCGCCGACGGGGACGCGAGCGCGCTGGTCTGGGACGGCGAGCCGCAGTGCGTGCGGCCGCCCGCGCGCCGGCCCCCGCAGGCCGCGATGGGACGGTTCACCTGGGACCCGGTGACCCACGCGGTACGGGTCGACGACCGGCTGCACGCCCTGCTCGGGCCGGCGCCCGAGGGGTTCGAGGGAACGGACACCGCGCTCGCCGAGGCCCTGGCCCCGGCCGAGGCGTACCGGGTGCTGGGCGCGCTGCGCGACACCGCCGCCGGGAAGCCGCCGCCCGCCCCGCTGAGCCTGCGGGCCGGCGACGGCGCCCCACGGCTGCTGGACCTGTGGCCGGCCGGCGAGGGCAGCTCGGTGCCGGCGGTCGGCGGGGTGGTGCTCGACCCCGGTTCCGTCTCCCTCGCGGACGGCGCGGCCGACCTGCTGCCGCAGGGGGTGTTCTGCCTGGACCGGCTCGGTGTGATCGTGTACGCCAACGACGCCGCGGCCCGGCTGGCGGGGGCGCCGGACGGACTGCGCGGGCGGCCGCTGTGGGAGGCGATGCCGTGGCTGACCGCAGCGCCCTACGACGACCATCTGCGGGCCGCCCTGCTGTCCCCGGAGCCGGTGCACTTCCATGTGCGGCGCAAGGGCGGGGAGACGGGCGGGTACGACGGGCTCGCCGTGTCCGTGCATCCCGGCGAGGACCTGCTGACCTGCACACTCGTTCCGGCCAGCCGGATGGAGACGCCGGCCGGGCCGGTGCCGCCCGCGGAGCCGGTGGCGGACGATCCCGCGACGGCGGCGGTGTACCGGCCGATCGCGCTGGCCATCGCGCTGACCGACGCGGTGACGGCCCAGCAGGTGTCGGCGGTGGTCATGCGGGAGCTGCTGCCCGCGTTCGGGGGCCGCCGGCTCGCCATCTACCTGCTCCAGGACCGGCACATGTACCTGGCGTGGGAGACGGGTTTCCCGCCGGGTTTCCTGGAGCAGTTCGACGGCGTGGGGCTCGATGTGCGGATCCCGGGCGTGGAGACCCTGTCGACGGGCCGGCCGCTGTTCTTCGAGTCGATGCCGCAGCTCGCGGCGACCTATCCGGGGATGCCGCTGGACGCCGAGGAGGGATCGCGCGCCTTCCTGCCGCTGATCGCCTCCGGCCGGATGGTCGGCTCCTGCATCCTCGGCTTCGACCGGCCGCGCCGTTTCAGCACGGAGGAGCGCACCGTGCTGACCGCGCTCGCCGGGCTGATCGCGCACGCCATGGAGCGGGCGCGGCGCTACGACAGCGAGGCGGCCCTCGCCCGCGGCCTCCAGCAGGCGCTGCTGCCGAGCCGGCTGTCGGCGCATCCGCGGGTGGAGACCGCGGGCCGCTATCTGCCGGGCACCGACGGCCTCGAGGTGGGCGGCGACTGGTACGACGTGGTGGAGGCCGGCCCGGGGCTGGCGCTGGTCATCGGGGACGTGCAGGGGCACGGGGTGCAGGCGGCGGCGACCATGGGCCAGCTGCGCAGCGCGGTACGGGCGTTCGCGCTGGGCGACCGGCCGCCGGACGAGGTGCTGAGCGGCACCAACCGGCTGCTGATCGGCCTGGACCCGGGCCAGTTCGCCAGCTGCTGCTATCTGCGCCTGGACCCGGACACCGGGCGGGTCCGGATCGCCCGGGCGGGTCATCCTCCGCCGCTGCTGCTCTCCCCCGGCGGCCGGGCACGGGCGCTGGACGTCCCCGGCGGGGTGGTCCTCGGGGTCGATCCGGAGGCCCGGTACCCGGTGACCGAGCTGGAGCTGGAGCCGGACGCGATCCTCGCGCTGTACACGGACGGCCTGGTGGAACGGGTGGGCGCCGACATCGACGAGGGGATCGCGGAGCTGTGCGCGGCCCTGACCCGGGCGGGTGCGGCGGCCGGCCGGCGCGACGGGCTGTCCCTGGACGGGGTCGCCGACCGCCTCACCGCCGCGGTCCGGCACGCCGGTGCCCGCCCCGACGACGTGGCCCTGCTGCTCGCGGCGCGGAGCCTGCGCCGTGCGTAGCGGCGACCGCGCGGTGTCCCCGGGCGGGGCGCGCCCGTCGCCCGTCACCTCTTCCGTACCCCTGTCACCTGCCGCGACGGCGGCGGCCGGGGTGACGGCCTCGCCTGACGGCGTCGGGCAGTGTAGACATGGGCACATGGTGCGACTGCCCGGCCGGCCCGTGTCCCGGCCGCCCCGACCTTTCGGGCAACCGCGCGCACCACTGGCCCCGCCGCCGGACGGCCCCGGCGCGAACGGCGACCGGCCGGGGGTGCTGTGGGCGGCGGTGACCGGACGCAGCGTGGCCGGTCAGGTGTTCGTGCTGCAAGTCGTGATCGTGCTGCTGCTGGTGGTCTCCGCGGTGGTGGCGCAGGTGCTCCAGGTGCGGCACGACACCGAAGCCGAGGCCCGCAACCGTTCCCTGGCCGTGGCCCAGACGTTCGCCAACGCGCCCGGCACGGCCGCCGCGCTGCGCACCCCCGACCCGACGGCGGTGCTCCAGCCGGAGGCCGAGGCCACCCGCAAGGCGACCGGCGTGGACTTCGTCGTCGTGATGAACACGCAGGGCGTGCGCTACACGCATCCCCTGCCCGACCGGATCGGGAAGAAGTTCGTCGGCACCATCGGCCCGGCGGTGGCCGGGGGCACGGTCGTGGAGCAGGTCAACGGCACGCTCGGCCCGCTGGTGCAGAGCGTGGTGCCGGTCAGGGACGCCAGTGGCACGGTGGTGGGGCTGGTCTCCGCGGGCATCACCACCGCGCACGCGGGCGGGGCGGCCGACCAGCAGCTGCCGTTGCTGCTCGCGGCGGCCGCCGCCGCGCTCGCACTGGCCACCGCGGGCACGGCGCTGGTCAGCAGACGGCTGCTGCGCCAGACACACGGTCTCGGGCCGTACGAGATGACCCGGATGTACGAGCACCACGACGCGGTGCTGCACGCGGTCCGCGAGGGGGTGCTGATCGTCGGCCGCGACGGCCGGCTGCTACTCGCCAACGACGAGGCGCAACGCCTGCTGGACCTACCCGAGGACGCCGAGCGACGGCACGTGCTGGAGCTGGGCCTGGACGACGAGACGGCGCGGCTGCTGGCGTCCGGGCGGACGGCGACCGACGAGGTGCGGCTGGTCAAGGACCGGTTGCTGGCGATCAACCAGCGGCCCACCGAACTGCGCGGCGGCCCGGCGGGCAGCGTCACCACGCTGCGCGACTCCACCGAGCTGCGGGCGGTGTCCGGGCGGGCCGAGGTGGCCCGCGAGCGGCTGAACATGCTGTACGAGGCCGGGGTGGGCATCGGCACCAGCCTGGACGTGACCCGTACCGCCGAGGAGCTGGCCGAGCTCGCGGTGCCCCGGTTCGCGGACTTCGCCACCGTGGACCTGTACGAGCAGGTGCTGAACGGGGAGGAGCCGCGGCCGGGGAGCGCGCTGCGCCGGGTGGCCTGTGTGGGCGTCCGCAAGGACTCCCCGCTGTACCCGCTGGACGAGCGGCTCCGGTTCGTGCCGACGTCGCCGCAGGCGCGCAGCCTGACGAGCGGGCGGTCGGTGGTGGAGCCGCGGCTGCGCGACGCGCCGGGCTGGCGGGCGCAGCAGCCGGAGCGCACCGACCAGGTGCTGGAGTACGGCATCCACTCGCTGATCACCGTGCCGCTGCGGGCGGGCAGTCTGGTGCTGGGGCTCGCCACCTTCTGGCGGTCGGAGAAACCGCAGCCGTTCGACGCCGAGGAGCTGGCGCTCGCCGAGGAACTGGTGGCGCGGGCGGCGGTGTCCATCGACAACGCCCGCCGGTACACGCGTGAGCACAGCATGGCGGTGACGTTGCAGCGCAGCCTGCTGCCGCGGACGCTGCCCGAGCAGGGCGCGCTGGAGCTCGCGTACCGGTATCTGCCGGCGCAGTCCGGGGTGGGCGGCGACTGGTTCGACGTGCTGCCGCTGTCCGGGGCGCGGGTGGCCCTGGTGGTGGGCGACGTGGTGGGGCACGGGCTGCACGCGGCGGCGACCATGGGCCGACTGCGCACGGCCGTGCACAACTTCTCCGCGCTGGACCTGCCGCCGGACGAACTCCTCGGTCTGCTGGACGAGCTGGTGAGCCGGATCGACCAGGACGAGAGTTCGGACGAGGGTGCCGCGGTGACCGGCGCGACCTGTCTGTACGCGGTGTACGACCCGGTGGCACGGCGGTGCACCATGGCCCGGGCGGGTCATCCGCCGCCCGCGCTGGTGCGTCCCGACGGGCGGGTGGAGTTCCCGGAGCTGCCGGCCGGGCCGCCGCTGGGCCTGGGCGGGCTGCCGTTCGAGACGGCCGATCTGGAGCTGGCCGAGGGCAGCCGCCTGGTGCTGTACACCGACGGTCTGGTGGAGGACCGGGAGCGGGACATCGACGTCGGCCTGGAGCTGCTGGGAGACGCCCTGCGCCAGGCGCCGGACGCCTCCCCGGAGGCCACCTGCCGTACCGTGCTGGAGCGGCTGCCGGCCCGGCCGAGCGACGACGTCGCGCTGATCGTGGCCCGGACCCGGGTGCTGGGGCCGGACCGGGTGGCGCAGTGGCAGGTGCCGTCCGATCCGGCGGCGGTCGCCGAGGTGCGCGCCTCGGTGACCCGCACGCTGGAGGAGTGGGGGCTCGACGAGCTGGCGTTCTCGACGGAGCTGATCCTCAGCGAGCTGGTCACCAACGCCATCCGCTACGGGCGGCCCCCGATCGAGGTACGGCTGCTGCGCGACCGCACGCTGATCTGCGAGGTCTCCGACCGCAGCACGACCTCGCCGCACCTGCGGTACGCGGCCAGCACCGACGAGGGCGGCCGGGGCCTGTTCCTGGTGGCGCAGGTCGCCGAGCGCTGGGGCACCCGCTACACGCCGAACGGCAAGATCATCTGGGCGGAGCAGCCGCTGCCGTAGACCCTGCCGTCCGGCCCGCCGTCAGGCGGCGGTGGGTGCTCCGGCGACACGGCGCTCGCCGCCGTTGCGGCGCTGCCACAACCGGTAGACCTCGACCGCGTCCGCGCGCGGCTCGTGCCGCATCGGCAGCCGGCGCTCGTCCCAGTTCTTGCCGAACTCCTCGTAGAAGGTGTCCAGTTCGAAGTACTTGCGGTCGTCGACGTAGTGCGGTTCGTAGGCGTCGCGGGTGGTGAGGAAGACGACCTCGTCGGGCGAGCAGTAGTACAGCGCGCCCAGGCACATGGGGCAGGGGTGGGCCAGGACGTAGATGGTGGTCCCGGTCAGGTGCTCGGTGCCCAGCCGCACGCAGGCCTCGCGGATGGCGAGGATCTCCGCGTGCGCGGTGGGGTCGTTGGTCTGGGCGACCTTGTTGGGGCTCTCGGCGAGGATCTCGCCGTCCTTGACGATGACGGTCGCGAAGGGGCGGCCGCCCTCCTCGACGTTGCGGCGGGCGAGGTCGACGGTGCGCTGGACGAAGTCCATGGTGGCCTCCGGAAATAGAAGGGGGTGGGCGGTCAGAAGGGCTTGGTCGGCAGGTACTTGCCGTCCAGGGTGATGACGGCGCGCTCGCCGCCCTCGGGGTCGGCGACCTTCTTGACGTCGAGCCTGAAGTTGATCGCGGAGATGATGCCGTCGCCGAACTGCTCGTGGACCAGCGCCTTGAGGGTGGTGCCGTAGACCTGGAGCATCTCGTGGAAGCGGTAGATCGTCGGATCGGTGGGGATGCCGCCGGGGATCGAGCCGCGGGTGGGGATGGTGGCCAGCAGCATGGCCGCGTCCTCGTCGAGGCCGAGGAGTTCGGCGACGGCCCGGGCGGAGTCCTCGGGCAGGGCGTGCTGACCGAGGACGGCGGCGGTGGTGAAGGCGACCGACAGTCCGGCGGTGTCGGCGATCCGCTGCCAGGTGAGGTTCTTGCGGGTCTTGGCCTCGACCGCGGCGGCGGCCAGCGTCTGGCGGGCGGCGGGGTCGAACTGGGCGTGGATCATGGGTGGGTGCTCCTTGTGTGGTGGAGGGGCGTGGTGGAGGAAGGGGGCCCGGGTCAGGCCGCGAGCGGGGCGCCGGCGGCGGTGGCGGTGGCGGTCAGTTCGTCGATACGGCCGGTGGCGATGTCGAAGACCCAGCCGCGCACGGTCATCTCGTGCCGTGCCAGGGCGCGGGCGACCGAGGGGTGGGTGGCCAGGTTGGCCAGCTGGGCCAGCACGTTCTGCCGTACCAGGGCGGGCACGTCGGCGGCGCCCTCGGTGCGGGCCACCGAGGTGTCGGCGAGCCGCAGCCAGTCGGCGACGGCCGGGGCGCCGCTGAGGTCGTGACCGTGGGCGAGGGCGGTCATCGCGCCGCACCCGGAGTGCCCGCAGACGACGATCTCCCGCACCCCGAGGGTGCCGACGGCGTACTCGATGCTCGCCGCGACCCCGTCGGCGCCCGGGGTGCGGGCGGGCACGAGGTTGCCGGCGGTGCGGATGACGAACAGCTCGCCGGGCTCGCAGCCGGTGATCAGCTCGGGCACGACACGGGCGTCGGAGCAGCCGATGAACAGCGTGTGCGGCGCGTGCCGCGCGGCCAGACGGGCGAACAGTTCCTGTTTGGCCGGGAAGACGTCCTGCTGGAAGCGCGCGACGCCCTGGTCGAGGTCATGCATGGGGTCACTCCCTTTCGTGGCGGCCGGACCCGTGGGGCCCGGCGAAATCCACCATGCATGACCTCGGCCTATAGCGTCCAAGACACACTGGACATCACCGCTATTGGTGTCATCTATAGTTCTGGTCATGGCCCTGGAACTGCGCCATCTGCGCTATCTGCTCGCCGTGGCCGAGCACGGCAACTTCACCCGCGCCGCCGAGGACCTGCACATCTCCCAGCCCACGCTGTCCCAGCAGGTCAGGCAGCTCGAACGGACCCTCGGCATCCAGTTGCTCGACCGCACCGGCCGTACCGTGCGGCTGACCGACGCGGGCGAGGCCTACGCCCATCACGCCCGCGGCGCGCTGCACCAGCTCGCCGCCGCCGAGCGCGCCGTCCACGACGTGCGGGACCTCTCACGCGGGCAGCTGCGGCTGGCGGTCACCCCGACCTTCACGGCCTATCTCGTCGGCCCGCTCACCGCCGAACTGCACGACCGCCACCCCGGCATCACCCTCACCGTGCGGGAGACGACCCAGGACCGCATCGAAGCCGGGCTGCTGGCCGACGAGTTCGACCTCGGCATCGCCTTCCAGGGCGCCCACCTGCCCGGCATCACCGCCACCGCCCTGTTCACCGAGACGCTCACCCTGGTCACCGGCACACTCCACGCCGCCACCGCCGAACCGGCCGCGCTGCCGGTACGCGCCCTCGCCGACCGGCGACTCGCCCTGCTCAGCGGGGACTTCGCCACCCGCGGCCACATCGACGCCTATCTGGAACGGCACGGCGTCAGCCCGCGCATCGCCGTCGAGGCCAACTCCATCCAGGCCCTGACCGAGGTCGTCCAGCGCACCTCCATCGCCACCGTCCTGCCGGACGCGATCACCCACGACCACCCGCGCCTCACGCCCGTGCCGCTCGACCCGGCCCTGCCGACCCGCACTGTCACCCTCCTCGGCCGCGCCGACGCCTACCGCAGTGCCGCCACGCGCGCCTTCACCCGGCTCACCCAGGAGCTGGTGCGGGCGCGCGGCTACGCCGGGGCCGCCTGAACGCACGACGGGGCGGGCCCCGGCGGGCCCGCCCTGAAGGTCCGGTCGCGCCCCGGCTGGGCGGCCCGATCAGGCGCTGAGCCGCGAACGCAGCAGCTGCTTGCCGAGTTCCGCGCCCTTGCGGCTGTCGGCCTGGGCCTTGCGGAACAGCTCCACGACCTCGTTGTCCTTGTCCCGCTCGGCGTCCTGGATGTACGTCTCCAGTCGCAGGGCGTTGTTCAGGCACGACTCGACGTACCAGATGAGGTTGTAGTCCTTGTCCCGGGTGCCGGTGACCTGGCCGGTCTCACTGGTGCTGGTCATACGGGGTCTCCTCCTTCTGTCGACCCTGTCGGTCGCCTTTCGCAGCCCCGGGTACCCCTGCGACCTGCGGACACACGGCCGCGGCCGGGTCAGCCGAGAGCGCGGTCGAGGTTGAAGGCGGCACTGATCAGCGACAGATGGGTGAACGCCTGCGGGAAGTTCCCCTGTTGCTCTCCGGTACGGCCGATCTCCTCGGCGTACAGGCCGAGATGATTGGCGTAGGTGAGCATCTTCTCGAAGGCCAGCCGGGCCTCGTCCAGGCGGCCGGCCCGCACCAGCGCCTCCACGAACCAGAAGGAGCAGATGGAGAAGGTGCCCTCGTCGCCGCGCAGCCCGTCCGGGCTGACCAGGGGGTCGTAGCGGTAGACCAGCGAGTCGGAGACCAGTTCCGCGGTGAGCGCGTCCAGGGTGGACAGCCACTTGGGGTCGGTGGGGGCGATGAACTTGGCGAGCGGCATCATCAGCACCGAGGCGTCCAGGACGTCGCCGTCCTCGTGCTGCACGAAGGCCTGCCGGCGCGCCGACCAGCCGCGGTCCATGATCCGCCGGTAGATGGTGTCCCGGGTAGCCCGCCAGCGGGGCAGCTCGGCGGGCAGGCCGCGCCGGTTGGCGAGCCGGATGGCGCGCTCGACGGCCACCCAGCACATCAGTCGCGAGTACAGGAAGTTCTTGCGCCCGCCGCGGGTCTCCCAGACGCCCTCGTCGGGCTGGTCCCAGTGCTCGCAGACCCACTCGACCAGCTGGCACACGTCGTCCCACTGATCGCTGGAGATGGGCTGGGCCCACTTGTCGAAGAGGTAGACGGAGTCGATCAGGGCGCCGTAGATGTCGAGCTGGAGCTGGTCGGCGGCGGCGTTGCCGATCCGGACCGGGGCCGAGCCCTGGTGGCCCTCCAGATGGGGCAGTTCCCGCTCGGGCAGCTCGGCGCGGCCGTCGATGCCGTACATGATCTGCAACGGGCCGGAGGCGGCGCCGTCGCCGGGGCTGATGTGGGTGGTCAGGAACCGCATGAAGGCCTCGGCCTCACCGCTGAAGCCGAGCCGCAGCAGTGCGTAGACGGCGAAGGCCGCGTCGCGCACCCACACATAGCGGTAGTCCCAGTTGCGCTCGCCGCCGAGCTGCTCGGGCAGGCTGGTGGTGGGAGCGGCGACGATGGCACCGGTGGGGGCGTACGTGAGCAGCTTCAGGGTGAGCGCGGAGCGGTGCACCATCTCGCGCCAGCGGCCCCGGTAGCGGGACTGGGCCAGCCAGCGCCGCCAGTAGACGACGGTCGCGTTGAACTCGTGCTCGGCCTCCGCGTGGGCGCAGCCGCGCGGGGCGATCGTCGCGCCGGCCTGGTCCAGGGCGAACACCGCGGTCTCGCCCTCGCCGAGCTTGAAGTCGGCGCGCGCGTCGCGGCCGTCGCACTCCACCGCCACGGTCGCGGTGAGCGCGAGCGCCTGCTCGGGGGATTCGAACAGCAGGACTCCGTCGAGATCGCGGACGGTGTGCGGGGCGGCGCCGTAGTCGAAGCGGGGCGCGATGAGCGCGCGGAAGGGCACCCGGCCGCGCACGCACACCACGCGCCGGATCAGCCGGTGCCGCACCGACTCGCAGGGCCGCCCCTCCTGCACGTCGACCGGCATGAAGTCCTGCACCTCGCCGACGCCCTCCTCGGTGAAGAACCGGGTGATCAGCACGTTGGTGTCGGGGAAGTAGAACTGCTTGGTGCGGGCCGGGACGGCCGCGGCCAGCTCGAAGCAGCCGCCCCGCTCCGCGTCCAGGATGGCCGCGAAGACGCTGGGCGAGTCGAAGGACGGCGAGCAGTACCAGTCGATCGTGCCGTTGCTGCCGACCAGGGCCACACTGCGCAGGTCGCCGATCAGACCGTGCTCGGCGATCGGCAGATAGCGGGGGCCCCCGGAACTGTCCGCGGGGAACGGCGTCTGGGTCATCGACGGCCTCCCAGGACGGGTGCGCGATGTATCCAGCTTAGGGGTGACTGGGGTGCCACGGGATGGGCACACGCATCTCACCCGTCGCCGGGGTGCCTTCCGGATGCAGGGTGCGCCGCGGCGGGCAATGGTGAGAGTGTGCCCCATTCGGCGGCACCGGCACGGATGCGGTCATCCGGACCGAGGAGGAGGCAACATGTCGACATCCGCACCTGGAGGGTCCCGGTCGTCCGACGACCACTGCACCCCGGACTCCCTGCTCCACTCGGCTCCCCAGCAGGACGTCACCCCGGAGGACCTGGTGATGGCGGCCGGCAGGGACGTGACTCCGAAGACGCTCGACTGGGCGCGCCGCAAGCTGGAGACGGAGGGTCCTGCGGCGATCGAGAAGCTGCTGCCTTAGGGGGTAACGGGGAACCAGGGCGGGCGGCGCCGTGCGGCGCCGCCCGCCCTGGTTCACGTCGTCCCGACCCCTGGGAGCCGGACGCCGGCCTACCCCGGCAATTCGGTGTCGTCGGGCACGACATGCATTGCGGCCTCCTCGGCGCCCGCCGCCCCGCCGTCGATGCCGACGTCCTCGGCGACCTCTTCCTTGGTGGTGTCGGAGTGCGCGCCCTCGTCGGGCGCGAGCAGACGTCCGGCCCGGGCGTCGCCCGCCTCCGGGTCGACCGGTTCGCCCTCGCCGCCGGGCAGGTCGCCGATGTCGTCCCCGGCCGGGGGGTCCGTGTCGGGCACCTCCTGACGGAGCCGCTCGTCCAGGGTCTCGCCCTCGCGCTGCTCGGCGGCGGTGGTGCCGCGCTTGGTGACGCCCAGCGGGCGCTCGGGCGGAGAGTAGCCCTCGTCGAGCATGTCGTCGTACGAGCGCCCGCCGATCGCGTCCTGCGGGTCCAGGGGCGCCGCGTCCTCCTGCTCCTCGTTGGTCCCGGTGGGCTGGTAGGCGTCGTCTCCCATCGGGGTCCGGTCGCTCATCGCCGACTCCTTCCGTGCGCGTACGGCGGTCACGGTCCGCGTTTCCCGCAGCGGGGAGATCAACCCCGCCGGGCCGGATTCAGTCGGCGGACCGCTCGGCGAGTCCCGCGCTCCACTTCTCCTCGATCCGGCCCGCCTTCCACACCAGCAGCGCCAGCGCCCAGGTGACGAAGAACAGGCCGACGATGACGAAGCCGACCGTGTTGAGGTCGAGGCCGGAGATCCAGTCCCAGAAGAAGCCGTGCAGGTCCAGCTTGTCGGCGAGCAGGCCGAGGAGTTCGACGGAGCCGATGATGAGGGCGACGGCGACGGACAGCCCGGTGATGGTGAGGTTGTAGTAGACCTTGCGGACCGGCTTGGAGAACGCCCAGCCGTAGGCGAAGTTCATGAACGAGCCGTCGATGGTGTCCAGCAGCGCCATGCCGGCCGCGAACAGCACCGGCAGGGTGAGGATGGCGTACCAGGGCAGGCCCGAGGCGGCGCCGGAGCCGGCGAGGACGAGCAGGGCGATCTCCGTCGCCGTGTCGAAGCCGAGCCCGAACAGCAGCCCCAGCGGGTACATCTGCCAGGGCTTGCTGATCGAGCCGGTGACCCGGCCCAGCAGGCGGTTCATGAAGCCCCGGTTGTCGAGCTGGGCCTCCAGGGCGGCCTCGTCGTAGTGGCCGGTGCGCATCCGGCGGAACACCTTCCAGATGCCGGCCAGGATGACGAGGTTGATCACGGCGATCAGGTAGAGGAAGGCGCCGGAGACGGTCGTGCCGATGAGGCTGGTGACCTGGTGCAGGTGGGAGTCGTCGTCGCGCACCGGCCCGGCCAGGGCCTTCATGCCGAGCGAGAGCAGCAGGGCGAGGCCGAAGACGATGCTGGAGTGGCCGAGGGAGAACCAGAAGCCGACCGAGAGCGGGCGCTGTCCGGAGCCCATCAGCTTGCGGGTGGTGTTGTCGATCGCGGCGATGTGGTCGGCGTCGAAGGCGTGCCGCATGCCCAGTGTGTAGGCGGTCACGCCGATGCCGATGCCGAAGGCCGCCGGTTTTCCGGCGGCCGTGGTGCCGACGCTGAAGTGCTGCGGCGCGATGATGCCGACCAGCGTGCCCCAGCCGATGACGTGCAGCGCGAGCACGAAGGCGGCCATGGAGCCGACCCTGATCCACTCCTGGCGCGTCATGGAACCGCGGACGCGTTGCCAGGCCGACGGCTTGGCGTCGGCCTGGGCGGGGAGGGGCGGAGCGGAACCAGGGGCGGCCGTCATCGGGAAGGTCGTTCCTCACGTCGTAGGGATGGTGCGGCCGCGCATCGCAGCCTCATGCCATCCTCCCGTACTTGCAATTGATGTGCAGTAAAGGGGGCGGCAGACCTTTCCCAATGGACAGGAAAAAGAGGAGGCGGGAAAGCGCCAAGAACAGGAAAAAACCGCTCCCCCCGGGGAGAGGGAGCGGTAATGGAAGGAGGGGGTGGGCGCGGGTCAGGCGGAGAACATGCCCCGGCCCAGCCAGTCCTCCTTGTCGCGGACCCCGGGCAGGGCGAAGAAGTAGCCGCCGCCGGTCGGCGAGATGTAGTCCACCAGGGGCTCGTCGATCAGCCGGGTCTGCACGGCCTCGAACTGGCGCTTGACGTCCTGCTGGTAGCAGCAGAAGACCAGGCCCATGTCGAGGTTGCCGACGTTGTCCACGCCCCGGTCGTAGTTGTAGCCGCGGCGCAGGATGCGCGAGCCGTCCGTCGACGCGGTGCGCGGGTTGGCCAGGCGGATGTGGGCGTCCAGCGGGATGGCGTTGCCGTGCGGGTCCTTGGCGTAGTTGGGGACGTCGGTCTCCTTGGCGCCGTCGAGCGGGGCGCCGGTGTCCTTGCGGCGGCCGAACATCTTCTCCTGTTCGGTGAGCGAGACCCGGTCCCAGAATTCGACCAGCATCCGGATGATCCGGATCACCTGGTAGCTGCCGCCGGTGGCCCAGGCGGGCTCGCCCTGGCCGTCGCCGACCCAGATCAGCTTGTTCGTCTCCCGGGCGGAGTTGACGTCCGGGTTGGCGATGCCGTCCTTGAAGCCGAGCAGGTTGCGCTGGGCGCCGGTGGGACGCGGCGCGTTCTGGAAGCCGTCGATGCGCCACTTGATCTGCATCGCGCCGCGGGTGTGCCGGGCGATGTCGCGCAGGGCGTGCAGCACGGTGTCCTGGCTCTGCGCGCAGATCTGGAGGGAGAGGTCGCCGTGGCACTCGGCCGGGTTGAGGTTGTCGTTCGGGAAGGTCCGCATCGGCACCAGCCGGGCGGGCTTCGCCTTGGCGAGGCCGTAGCGGTCGTCGAAGAGCGAGGGGCCGACGCCGAGGGTGAGGGTGAGGGCGTCCGCCGGGACCTCGGGGCCGAGGATGCCGTTGTCGGAGGGCGGCGCGCCCACGCCGAGGTCGGCGGGGGCGCCGCCGGAGGTGAGGAACCGGGCCCGCTCGGTGACGGTCTTCAGCAGGTCGGTGAGGCCCTTGCGGTCGTCGGCTATGACGTCGAAGGAGACGAACGCGGCGGCGGCCGGCTGCGGGGTGACGATCCCGGCCTGGTGGGCGCCGTGGAAGGGCACCTTCGCCCGGCCGTCCGGGCCCGCGGGCGCCGCCTGGGCCGTGCCGCCGCTCTCGCCGAGCGCGAAGCCGCCGCCGGCCAGGACCGCCCCGGCGGCACCGGCGCCCAGCGCGGTGCGCACGAAGGAGCGGCGGGCGGGACCGACGGGGCAGGACGGCGTGTCGGCGGTGGGCATGGGCGGGTTCCCTTCGGGGTGCGGGTGCTGGGTGGTCATCAGGCGGACTTCCGGATCTCCAGCAGGTCCGGGACGGGGGCCAGGTCCTCGAGCAGCTGGCCGGTGGCCCCGTCCAGGCGCTGCCGGCCGGCCGCGGGGAGCTTCTCGACGGGGGTCCAGTGGCCGCCGTCGTGGGCCGCGTCCAGCAGCTTGTGCACCCGGTCGATGTCGGCGTCGACGGTGGGCAGCAGCCGGGGCGAGCGGCTGGTGAGCAGCGGCTCGAGGACGGTGAGCAGCTCGCGGGTGCCGGTGAGGTTGGCGTCGGCGGTGGCGAGGTTCGTGCCGCTGCCCTCGTCGGTGTCGCCGGTCAGCTCGAACTGGAGGGTGTTCTCCAGGATCTCGTGGGCGCGCAGCGGCAGGTCGCCGGGGTCGAAGTCCTGGCTCGGGAAGGCCTTGCGCAGCCCGGCGGCGTCCGTGTCCAGCTGCCGGGCGGGGCCGGTCAGCTCCTTGGCCGACTGGCCGTGCCACAGGCCGTACTCCAGACGGAGGAAGCCGGTGAAGTCCTTGTCGTGCTCGCCTCCGGGCAGGCCGTCGGCGCGGCCGTCGATCTTCTTGTCGAAGTCCTCGAAGGTGCCGTAGGCGGCGCCCAGCGAGGCGTAGGTGCGGTGGGCGGTGAGCCAGTCGGTGCGGGCCTTGTCCAGGTGGCCGCCCTCGATGTCGCGGCGGAGGGTGCCGGTCTGGCCGACGAGGGTGTCCAGGCCGTGGCCGACGTACGCCTTGTACGCCTTCAGGGGGCCGGCGAGGTCCTGCTCGGAGACGGGGGTGACCGGCTTGGCCGCGCCGCCGCCGCGCACCGTGACCGGCTTGGAGGTGACGGCCTTGCCGCTGGCCGGGACGCAGCGCCAGGCGTAGGTGCCGCCCGCGACGGTGGCGACGAGGTCGCGGGTGGTGCCGGGGGCGAGGCCCTCGATCTCGCCGTAGACCGCGTTGGTGGACGGATCGACCAGGTAGACCTCGGAGGCCTGCCGGCCGGTGTTGTGCATCCGGAAGGTCTGCCGGCCGGGCGTGGGCGCGGTGAAGCCCTTGCCGCAGTCGGTCTCGGAGACGGCCACGGTCTGGTCCCCGGCGGGCTTGGGGCGGCCGAGGGCGACGACCAGTGCCGCGATCACGGCGGGTACGGCGACCACGGCGACCGGAACCACCCAGGCCGGGCGGCGCCCGGTGCGGGACCGCGGGCCGGCGGGCTCCTCGGCGGCGGGCCGCTCGGCGGGCTCGGGCTTCGGCTTCGGAGCGGTGGCGCGCACGCCGCGCACGAACAGGGTCATCACCACGACGAGGTAGCCGACGTAGGCGACGACCTGGAGCCAGGTCATGGTGGGCATCAGGTTGAAGACGCCCTGGACGAGGGTGCTGTACCAGGAGCCCGCGTCGATGCTGCCGGCGAGGTCCACGGCGTAGGCCGTCCTGCCGGGCAGCACGCCGCCCTCCTGGAGGTCGCGCAGGCCGTAGCCGAGCACACCGGCGGCGATCACGACGAGGACCACGCCGGTGGCGGTGAAGAATTTGGTCAGGTTGATTTTGAGGACCCTGCGGTACAGGCCCCAGCACAGGCCGGCCGCGAGCACCAGTCCGATGGCGGCGCCGGTGAGCGGGCCCGCCGACTCACCGGCCGCCTGGGCGGTGGTCCACAGGAAGAGGGCGGTCTCCAGGCCCTCGCGGCCGACGGCGAGGAAGGAGGTGAGGACCAGCATCCCGGAGCCCATGGCGAGGGCGCCGGTGACCTTCTGCTTCAGCTCGCTGGAGAGGTTGCGGGCCGAGCGGCGCATCCAGAACACCATGGCGGTGACGAACGCGACGGCGATCACGCTGAGGGTGCCGCCGAATGCCTCCTGGGCGGTCTGCGGCATGGAGGCGGCGGTGAAGGTGAGGACCGCGCCGAAGCTCATCGCCACGGCTATCGCGGCCAGGACGCCGGTCCACACCTGCGGCAGCCGGGAGCGCGCCTCGGCGCGCACCAGTGTCGCGACCAGGATGGAGACGATGAGTCCGGCTTCGAGTCCCTCCCTCAGTCCGATCAGGAAACTCGGAAACGCGTCGTCCCACATGCCTGGCGGCCCTCCCAGTAACTTAGCGAAGGCATGCCTTACCTTCGCGACCATGATGACCACCCGTTCGTAGGCATCCGGTCATCAACCGGCAATCGCCGGGCAAAGCCCGGGCAGGAACCCCTGTCCGTGTTCGTCGGCACGAGGGGCTACCGTCTACAAATGTGTAGTCACATGTTGTCGAAGCAAGTCGAAGGAAAGGGCGTGCGGCGATGGCCACTCCCCCACATCTGGCGTCGCAGCTCGCGGTCAACGTGCTCGACGCCCACTCGCTGCTGGCCGCCTTCGGCGTGTTCGGCGTCGGCGTGGTGCTCTTCGCGGAGACAGGTCTGCTGATCGGGTTCTTCCTGCCCGGGGACTCGCTGCTGTTCACGGCGGGCCTGCTGTGCACCGGCTCGGCCGAGCACGGGCTGCACCTCTCGCTCGGACCGCTGCTGGTCGCGGCGGCGCTCGGCGCGCTGGTGGGCTCCCAGTGCGGGTTCCTGATCGGCCGGAAGGCGGGCGGCGCGCTGCTGGCCCGCACCCGCTCGGCGAAGCTGCGCGAGGGCGCCCGCCGCGCGGAGGAACTGCTGGAGCGGTACGGCCACGCGAAGGCGATCGTGCTGGCCCGGTTCGTGCCGGTGGTGCGCACGGTGCTCAATCCGATGGCGGGCGCGCTCGGCGTGCCGACCCGCACGTTCACCGTGTGGCAGGTGGTCGGTGGCCTGGTCTGGAGCCTCGGCCTCACCCTGGGCGGGTACGCGCTCGGCTCCTCGATCCCGAACGTCGACAAGTACCTGCTGCCGCTGATCGCCCTGATCGTCGTGGTCTCCCTCGTCCCGCTCGCCGCGGAGGTGCTGCGCTCGCGCAGGGCGGCGAAGGAGACACCGTGAGGTCCGCCCCGTGCCGAGGAGTGTTCCGGGCGTGCTCGGTCCGGTGAGCCGCAAGGGCCTCGCGGGGCTGGCCGCCTGGCCGGCCTTCGCCGCGCTGACCGTGCTGGTGGTCCTGGGCCACGGCGCCCCGCTGGCCCCCGACCGGGGCCTGCACGCCTGGTCCCTCGCACACCGGCCGCCGATGGCGGCTGCCGTGGCGCGGGGACTGACCGACACCGGCACCGGGGTCGTGCCGTACGCCCTCGCGGTACTGGCGGGCGTGATCGCGGCCCGTACGCGACGGCAGCGGGGCACCGCCGTGCTGCTGGCGCTGGGCTGTCTCGTCCTGGGGCAGGTCGCCCGGTACGGCGTGATGGCCCTGGTCGCCCGGGCCCGGCCCCCGCACGCGGACTGGCAGGCACTCGCCTCCGGCTGGTCGTACCCCTCCGGGCACACCACCACGTCGGCCATGACCGCCGGGCTGCTGATCGCGGCGCTGTACCTGCGCTCCCCGCGCGGCCGGGGGCCGCTGATGGCGCTGGCCGCCTGCTGGGCGGTGGGGGTCGGGCTGACCCGGGTCTTCCTGGGCGTGCACTGGTTCACCGACGTGGTGGGCGGCTGGCTGTTCGCGGCGGGCTGGCTCTGCGCGTGCGGTGCCGTGGCGGCCCGGTGGCTGCCCGGCCGGCTCGCCCCCGGCGCTCCGGAACCGGATCCGGCCGATCCGTCCGACGAGGCCGAGGCGCCGCTGGAGAGGGATACGGCCGAGGACCCTCGCCGTCGAGGCGGAGCACGCCCTGCGTGAGGTGCCGCGGCGGGGCCTCGCGGGCGCGGGCGTCGGGCCGGTCACCGCGACGGACGGCGCGAGCGCGCTGAGGACTGCGGCGTCGGAGGTGTCCGCCGTGCGTCTCGGACACGGAACCGCCGACCGCGGACGGCCCCGACGCGTGCCGGGTCCTGCGCGCCAACGGCTTCGCCACGGCGGTCGTGCCGCCGCCCGCGGGCTCGGGCCGACGGACCGGCTGTCGGATTCGCCGCGGCGCGGCGACGCTGTCTGCCCAAGCCGTCCCACCGCCGCGGAACCGGCCACCCGGCCGCCGGCGCGCTGCGCAGGAGCGCCACGCGGGCTCCGATGCGGACGGCCGCGACGGCGAGACCGCGCGCGGTGACCACAGGCCCGGACGGGTCCGCGACGGCCGGACCGGACGCGGCGGCTTCTGGCCCGGACGGGCTGTGACTGGACGCCGGCCGGCACAGCGCAGCACCCCACGGCCGTCGCGTCGCGTCGGCCTCACCCCCGGCGGAGTTCCGGTCCCGGCAGCTCACCAGGTGCGGTGAGCAGCTCACCACGGTCCGAGGGACCAGCCTGCCGTCCGGCGTGAACCGCCCGGCACCGGCCGGAACTCAGCCGAGCGCCGCAGCACCGTGGCCGCCGCGCCCAGCGGCCCGCGAACCGGCCGAGCGGACAGGATTTTCCGGCCGTCGAATTCGCCCTCCGCGGCGAAGCCGTCGCTGTAACGTCGGCCGCGGGCCCTCGCGAGGAGGGTCCGGGGAGGCAGGGGGAGGACCGTGTCAGACATTTCCCGGCGCACCGTCCTGGGCGCCACGGGCGCAGTCGCCGCTTCGGCGCTTCTCACGGCACCCGGCACGGCGCAGGCCGCCGAGGCCGCCGGCGGCAAGGGCGTGAGCACACCGCGCAACACCTCGAAGGAGACCGTGACACCCATGGCCGGTGGCAGCCAGACCCTCAAGTACGTGGCGTACGTCTCCAGTCCCGACATGGAGGTGCTCAACGACGCGACGTTCGGCGTCGACGCCGACCCCGCCGACATGTGGGCGTATCTCGACGACGCCACGGCGCGGCTGAAGGACAGACGTCCCTCCTATTCCTTCACCCCTCACCTCGTCCGGTACGACGAGGTCACCACCGAGATAGCGCACCCCTGACACGTACCGCGCCGACCCGGCCGGCGCGCGACCGTGCGCGGGGCATGACACCTCCCCTCGCGGCCGGCGCCGTGGTCGACTTCCCTCCCACCGGTCGGCGCACGGGCCGACCGGTGCCGGAAACGAGCGCAGGAGGCGGAGTTGATCCTCGAACGAGCGCTGGCGCCCAGCGAGGCGGCGATGGTCCTGGCCGGCAACCCCGTCGCCGTCGGCTGGACGGTGCACGGACGCCTGGACGTCGAGCTGCTGCGGGCCGCCGTCCACGAGCTGTCGCGCCGGACGCCCGTACTCGCGGCCCGGGTCGTCGAAGGACCCGACGGCCCGGTGCTGCGGCGCGACCTCGCCGACGCGCCCGTCGGCCTGGACCTCGCGCCCGACGGCTGGGCACCGCAGGACGCGGCCTTCCTGCGGCCCGGCGAGCGGGTGCTGCGCGTCCTGCTCCACCGCGACGCCCCGGACCGGCACACCCTCACCCTGCTCGCCTGGCACGCCGTCAGCGACGGCGCCTGCCTGATGGCACTGCACAGACGGCTGTGGTCGATCTGCCGGGAACTGGCCGGCGGGGCCGGTACGAGGGCCTCCGCGCCCGGTGAGCTGCCCCGGCCCGTGGAGGAACGGCTCCACGAGCGGTACGGCGCCGCGGACATCGCCGCGTACGCCACCCAGTGGTCGGCACGGCTGGACGCGTCGCGGTCGGCCGCCCTGGTGCCGCGGGCCGCCCGCGACGGCGGCCCGGGCCCGGCACAGGGAGCCCACCGCCACCGGTTCGTGCTGTCCGCCGACCAGACCCGGTCACTGATCCAGCAGGCACGCCGTGCCCGGGCGACCGTCAACAGCCTCGTCTGCGCCTTGGCGATGACGGCCGTCCGCGGCTTGCTGTCGCCCGACGACGGCCCGCTGCGGCAGAGCTGTCTGATCCCCGTCGACCTGCGGTCGCGGCTGCGTCCCCCGCTGCCGGCCGACGAGTTCGCCTTCGCCGCCTCCACGACCTCCGCCACCGCCCTGGTCGGCCCCGGCACACCGGCCGGCGCCCTCGCCGGGCAGATCAGCCGTCAGGTCCGGGACTCCCTCGGCGCCGGGCACGCCGAACTGGAGTACCTGGCCACCGCGCGGATGCTCGGCCGGCTGGCCTCCGCCGCCCTCACCGTGGCCGTCAGCAACGTGACCCACCACTGCACTCCCCCGGCGCTGCCCGACGGACTGACCGCCACGCGCCCGTTCGTCCTCACCATCCCTCCCGGCCCGCTCCCCACCCTCTTCGTCACCCGCCACCGCGAAGCCGTCTGCCTGGACCTCGTCCAGCCCCGCGCCTGGTACACCCGGGAACAGGCCGGCCAACTGGCCGACGCCCTGCGAAGCGCCGTCGCCGCCGTCACCGGGACACCCGACGTGGAAGACCTCACCCGCCCCGGAACCTGACCCTTCCTCACCCGCGACTCCCGGCCGTCCGGCGGCGGCCGGCACCCGGCGTCCCGACGGCCCCCGGACGACGACCGGGGGCCGGGCAGGACCGGGCGGTGGGACCGGCGCCCCTTCGGGCGGGGTCAGTCGGTGGCGGCGGCCAGCGACTCCCCGGTGGGGTCCGCGGGGCCCGCCGGCGCCCGAACGGCGTCGGTGCCGCTCACCGCCGTGGTGATCTCGTCCGCGACCGCGGACGGCTGCGGGAAGACCAGTCCGACGACCAGGTACAGGGCGAGGGAGGTCACCAGCGGCGTCGCGATGGTGAGCGTCTGGTCGGTGCTGTCCATGACGTACTTCACCACGACGAAGCTCGCCAGGCCGCACGCCCAGGAGATCAGCGCGGCCAGGGACCCCCAGCGGCGGAACGCCGGCAGCAGGCCGAGCAGCATCGGGATGGAGATCGGTCCCATCACCGCGGCGACGAGGGCGGTGATGATGCCCAGCGGCCCGCCGAAGTGCTTCGCCTCCATGGCGACCACCATGCTCACCGCGATGAACGAGACCGTGCAGACCCGCGCGGCGAGCAGTCCGGTCCTGGCACCGAGCGCCCGGCCCTTGCGGGCGACCGCCGGGATGATGTCCCGGACGACCACGGAGGCGATGGCGTTGGCGTCCGACGAGGCCATCGCCATGGTGTGCGAGAACATGCCGGCCAGGGTCAGGCCGACCAGACCGGCCGGCAGCAGGTTCTCCGCCATCAGCGCGTACACCTGCTGCGGGTCCGCGATGTGCGGCATCAGCACCGGCCCGACGACGGACGGGAAGAGCAGCACGGCGGGCCAGATCAGGTAGAGCACCGCGGACAGGACGGCCGAGCGCTTGGCGGCCGGGGCGGATTCCGTGGCCATGTAGCGCTGGGCCAGGTTCCACATGCCGCCGTTGTACTCGAAGAGCTTGACGACCACGTACGCCGTGAGGAAGCCGGCCGTGTACGGGCCCACCAGCGGGTGGGTGTGGCCGTCGGGCAGCCGGTGCCAGAGGGAGCCGAGGCCGGAGAAGCCGCCGACGTGGTCCAGGGTGACGATCACCATGGACAGCGCGGCGACGCCCTGGATGACGAACTGGCCGAAGTCGGTGAGGGCGTCCGCCCACAGGCCGCCGACGGTGCAGTAGACCAGGGTGACGACACCGGTGATCAGGATGCCGATGTTGAGCGAGACCCCGGTGAACACGTTCAGCAGGATGGCGACCGAGGCCCACTTGGCGGCGACGTCGAAGACCTTGAGCAGCGCACCGCTCCACGCCAGCGCCTGCTGGGTGGCGACGTTGTACCGCCGGGACAGGTACTCGAGCGGCGAGGCCACGTGGTAGCGACGGCGCAGCCGGTTCCAGCGCGGGGCGAACAGCCAGGCCCCGACACCGGTCGCGACGGCGAGCGGCAGGAACGCCCAGACGTAGATGGTGATGCCGTAGCTGTAGGCGACCGCCGCGTAGGCGACGAAGACGGCGGCGCTGTACCCCGACATGTGGTGCGAGATGCCGGACAGCCACCAGGGCATCCGGCCGCCGCCGGTGAAGTAGTCGCTCACGTCGTTGACGCGTCTGTGCGACCAGACGCCTATCAGCAGCATCACCACGAAGTAGCCACCGAGGGCCACCCAGTCCGGCCAAGCCATGCGAACTCCTCGATACCGACGGCGCGTCGGCAGTAGCGAGCGGTAGGGGGCGGAGGCGGTGCGTCGGCGCGCCGGGGCCCGGCCTCCATGCATGGACGAAAGCTCGACTTGACCACGTCGTCTACATATGTAGACTCAATTCTCATCCATGCTTTCCAGCGCGCACGTTAGCCTGGCGTACAGGGGCGGTCAACGTTTCGGGAAGTTTTCGTTGACGCGACGGGCGGACGCCCCGCCTCCGGTACGGCGAGGGACGCCGTCGGCGTTCGGGGACGGCGCGGCGGCCGGGGAGAGACAGGTGAATGGGGTGGAGCCAATGGCGGAGACGGGCGACGGCGCCCGCGGGCCGGTGAAGTCGGCGGAACGCACGGTCCAGATCATGGAGGTGCTGTCGGCCTCCCCGGAGCGGCTCACACTGGGCCAGCTCCAGGAGCGCACCGGATACCCGCGTTCGAGCCTGTACGCGCTGCTGCGCACCCTGGTGGGGCTCAAGTGGATCGAGGTCGAGGAGGGCGGCGATGCGGCCGGCTTCGGCATCGGCCCGCGCGCCCTGCTGTGCGGGACGGCGTACCTGGACCGGGACCCGGCGCTGCCGTACGCGGTGCGGCAGATCGAGCAGCTGCGCGCGGACGTCGGCTACACCACGCACTACGCCCGACTGGACGGCTCCAACGTCATCTATCTGGCCACCCGTGAGGCCACCGACTCCCGCCGGCTGACCTCCCGCGTGGGCAGGCAGCTCCCGGCGCACGCGACGGCCCTCGGCAAGGCGCTGCTCGCCGAGCTGACCGCGCGGGAGGTGGACGGGCTGCTGCCGGAGCGGCTGGACGCGCTCACCCCGCACACGGTCACCCGGCGCCCGGCGCTGCGGGAGGAACTGGAGCGGACGCGCACCCGCGGCTGGGCGCTGGAGAGCGAGCAGAACACCCCCGGACTGTGCTGCGTCGCCGCGGCGGTGCCGTACCGCATCCCGGCGACCGACGCGATCAGCTGCTCGATCCCGCTGGACCACGCCACGGACCAGGAGACCGAGCGGGTGGCGGAGGCGGTGAGCAGGCACGCCGCGGCCCTGGCCCAGACCCTGCGCCGCGACGGCATCCGCTGACGCGCGTCTGACCGATGGTGCCCCGCCGTCGGCGGGGCGCCATCGGTCTCACCGGCCCGGGGCCGGGGCCCTCACCAGCGGGGGACCTTCTTCTCGTACGACGGGTCGATCCGCCGCATGTAACCGGTGTCGTCGCGGTTGCGCAGTCCGCAGGACACGTACTGCTCGTGCAGGCGGGCCAGCGCGTCCCGGTCGAGTTCGACGCCGAGACCGGGCGCGGTGGGCACGGCGACGGAGCCGTCGCGGAACTCCAGGGCGCCCGGCGCGACGACCTCCTCGGTCTTCCAGGGCCAGTGGGTGTCGCAGGCGTACGTCAGGTTCGGCGTGGCCGCCGCCAGGTGGGTCATCGCGGCGAGGCTGATGCCCAGGTGCGAGTTGGAGTGCATGGACAGGCCCAGGTCGAAGGTGTCGCAGATCCCGGCGAGCACCTTCGAGCGCTGCAGACCGCCCCAGTAGTGGTGGTCGGACAGCACCACCTGGACCGCGTCCAGGGCGACCGCGGGCCTGAGTTCGTCGAAGGCGACCACGCACATGTTCGTGGCGAGCGGCATCGGCGCCTCGCGCGCGACCCGGGCCATGCCCTCCTGCCCCGGCGTGGGGTCCTCCAGGTACTCCAGGACGCCGTCCAGCTCGCGGGCCACCCTCAGGGAGGTCTCCACCGTCCAGGCGGCGTTGGGGTCGAGCCGCAGCGGCCGGCCGGGGAAGGCCTCGCGCAGGGCGCGGACCGCCTCCATCTCCTCCTCGGGCCGGAACACACCGCCCTTGAGCTTGAGGGCCGAGAAACCGTACTCGTCGATCATGCGGCGGGCCTGCGCCACGATCCCCTCGGGGTCGAGCGCCTCGCCCCAGGAGTCGGGCTCGTCACCGGGATGCCCGGCCCACTTGTAGAACAGGTAGGCACTGAAGGGCACGTGGTCCCGCACGGCGCCGCCGAGCAGGTCGGACACCGGGCGCCCGGCCGCCTTGCCCTGGATGTCCAGGCAGGCGACCTCGAAGGGCGAGAAGACCCGGTCCACCGTGCTGCTGGTGGTGATCATGCCGGTGAGGCCGTGCCCGTCGCTGCCGGTGTCCCCGCCGAGCGCGGCGGCGACCACGGCGTGCATCCGGCCGAGCCGGTGGACGTCCAGGCCCACCAGGGCGTCGGCGGCCTGCCGCAGCCGGCGCAGATGGCCCTCGTCGGCGTAGGTTTCGCCGAGACCGGTGATCCCCTGGTCGGTGTGCACCTCCAGGACGGCGCGCAGCGCGTACGGCTCGTGCACGCCGACGGCGTTGAGCAGGGCGGGGTCGCGGAAGGCGACGGGGGTCACGGTGACGTCGGTGATGCGGATCGCGTCGCTCATCGGGCGATGTCCTCCACGAGGGCCAGGCCTGCGTCGGTGATCCGGCGCAGGGCGTCGAGGTGTTCGGGGGCCGGGTCGACCAGCGGGGCGCGTACCCCGCCGACCTCCAGGCCCCGTTGCCGCACGCCCGCCTTGACCAGCGATACGGCGTAGCCCGGCACCTGGTCGCGCAGCGCCACGAGCGGGTGGAAGAACTCCCGCTGCAACCGCTCCACCGTGTGCCGGTCGCCCTTCTCGACCGCCTGGTAGAAGGCGTTGGAGATCTCCGGGGCGAAGCAGAAGACGGCGGAGGAGTACAGGTCGACGCCGATGCCGCGGTACGCCGGGACGGTCACCTCGGCGGTGGGCATGCCGTTGAAGAACTGGAACGGCTTGCCGGTGCCCGCGAGTTCGTGCCGTACCGCGGTCACGATGCGCGAGAGCCGGTCCAGGTCGCCGACCCCGTCCTTGAGGCCGACCACCTTGTCGTGGCGGGCCAGTTCGGCGGCGGTCGCGGCGTCGAAGCGGGCGTTGGAGCGGTTGTAGACGATGACCGGCAGATCGCCGGCGTCCGCGACCTGCCGCGTGTAGGCGGCGAGTCCGGCCGCCGGGGCCTGCACCAGGTAGGGCGGGAGCAGGAGCAGGCCGTCGGCGCCCGCGTCCTGGGCGATGCGCGAGTACCGGCGGGCCAGCGGCAGCGGGCCGCCGGTACCGGCGAACACCGGGACGCGGCCGGCCACGGTCTCGACCGCGGTGCGGACGGCCTCGCCGTGCTCCTCGGGGCTCAGGGCGTGGAACTCGCCCGTACCGCAGGCGACGAACACCCCTCCGGGACCGGCGGCGAGGCCGCGGCGCAGATGCTCGGCGAGCACCTCCCGGTCGACCTGCCCGGACGCCGTGAAGGGCGTCACCGGAAAGAACAGCACGCCGTCGAACATGGGCACTTGGCACTCCTCCGTCGTCTACATACGTAGACAGCCTCCACATTTGCGAACTTGCCTTCGAACTGTAAGACTCGGCCAGGAGCACGGTCAAGACGGCCCGGAGCCGCCGAGAGGAGATGGGGCGAGTGACCCAGCGCATCGTGATCACCGGAGCCGCGGGAGGGATGGGCACCTTGCTCCGCCCCCGGCTGGCCCGGAAGGGCCGGACCCTGCGGCTGCTGGACGTGGCGCCGGTACCGGACGCGGCCGAGGGCGAGGACGTGGAGTGCGTCCGGGTGTCGGTCACGGACCTGCCGGGGATGCGCGCCGCCCTCGCCGGGGCCGACGCGGTCATCCACCTCGGCGGCCTGAGCGTCGAGGGGCCGTGGGACCGCATCCTCGACATCAACATCAACGGCACCCGCACGGTCCTCGAAGCGGCCCGCCGGGCCGGCGTGCCCCGGGTGATCATCGCGAGCAGCAGCCACGCGGTGGGCTTCCACCCCCGGGGCGAGGGCGAGGCGCCGGACTACCTCTTCCCCCGGCCCGACACCTACTACGGCGTCAGCAAGGTGGCCGCCGAGGCCCTGGGCAGCCTCTACCACGACCGCTACGGCCTGGACGTGGTCTGCGTCCGCATCGGCGGCTGCTTCGAAACCCCCATCGCCACCCGCCAGTTGGCCACCTGGCTGTCCCCGGACGACTGCGCGCGCCTGATGGAGGCGCTCATCGCCACGCCCTCGCCCGGCTTCCGCGTGGTGTGGGGCGTCTCGGACAACACCCGCCGCTGGTTCTCGCTGGACGAGGCACGCGCCCTGGGCTACGAGCCCCGGGACGACGCCGAGCGCTTCGCCGACGAACTCCAGGGCCGGCACGACCCGTTGGACGAGATCCACCTGGGCGGCGCCTTCTGCTCGCCCGAACTCGACGCGGACGCGGACGACTGACACGGCACCCGCCGCCACGGCCCGCCGCCCCGCGGTTCCCCCGAATCCCCCTGTACGACCCGGAGGTTCGACCGATCCGATGACCGACACCACGACCGCCCCGCTGCGGGGCATCAGCCCGCGTACCGGTGAGCCCGTCGGCGACCCGGTCCCCGTGTCCACCGCGCAGGACGTCGACGCCGCGGCCCGTGCCGCCGCCCGGGCCTTCCCCCTCTGGTCCGCGCTGCCCGCCGCCGACCGGGCCGCGGCCCTCGACGCCGCCGCCGACGCGCTGGACGCGGCCCGCGAGGAACTCGTCGCGGTCGCCGACGCCGAGACCGCGCTCGGCGAGGTCCGACTGACCGGCGAGGTGGGCCGCACCAGCGGCCAGCTGCGCCTGTTCGCCGAGGTGCTGCGCGACGGCGGCCATGTGCAGGCCGTCCTCACCCCGGCCGACCCGGCCGCCGGGCGTCCCGACATCCGCCGGATGCGCCAGGCGATCGGTCCGGTGGCCGTGTTCAGCGCCTCCAACTTCCCGTTCGCCTTCTCCGTGGCGGGCGGTGACACCGCTTCCGCCCTCGCGGCCGGCTGCCCGGTCGTGGTCAAGGCGCACGAGGGCCACCCGGCGACCTCGGTCGCGGTCGCGCGCGTCGTCGCCGGGGCGCTGCGCGCCGCCGGCGCCCCCGACGGCGTCCTCGGCCTGGTCACGGGCTTCGAGGCGGGTACCGCGCTGGTGAACCACCCCGCCGTCAAGGCCGTCGGTTTCACCGGCTCGCAGTCCGGCGGCCGGGCCCTGTTCGATCTCGCCGCCGCCCGCCCCGAACCGATCCCCTTCTACGGCGAACTCGGCAGCGTCAACCCGGTGGTGGTCCTGCCGGACGCCGCCGCACGGCGCACCGGGGAGATCGCCGAGGGGTACGCCCGGTCGCTCACCCTGGGCACCGGCCAGTTCTGCACCAACCCCGGCCTGCTGTTCGTCCCCGAGGACGGCCCGCTGGTGGACGCCGTCGCCGCCGCGGTCGGCGCCACCGCGACCGGAGCCATGCTGACGGCCGGCATCCGGGACGGGTACCGGGCCCGGGTCGCCGCACTGGACGAGTCGACCGGCCTCGTCCCGCTGGCCTCCGGAGACGCGAACGACGACTCCTTCGCGGTGGCACCGCGCGTGTGGCGGTGTTCCCTGACGTCCTTCGCCGAGCATCTGGACGTCCTTGCCGAGGAGTGCTTCGGCCCGGCCGGCCTGGTGGTGACGTACCCGGACCCGGACGCGCTGGCCGAGGCACTGGCGGCCCTCCCGGGCAGCCTCACCGGTTCGGTGCACGCCACAGCCGGTGACGCGGCGGCGGCCGCCCGGGTGGCCGCGGTGCTGCGGCACCGCGTGGGCCGCCTGGTCCACAACGGCTGGCCGACCGGCGTCGCCGTCTGCTGGGCCATGCACCACGGCGGCCCGTGGCCGTCGACGACGGCTTCGCTGCACACCTCGGTGGGGGCCACGGCGATCGACCGCTGGCTGGTCCCGGTCGCCTACCAGGACTGGCCGGACGAACTGCTCCCGCCCGAGCTCCAGGACGCCAATCCGCTGGGGCTTCCCCGCCGGGTGGGCTGATCGGACCGCCGGAGCGCGGGCGTTCCGATCGGCTAGGCGCCCACCTCGTAGCGCCCGTGCTCCAGGAAGTAGCGCAGCGCCTCCGGCGTGCCGTCGTCCAGGGTTTTCTCCGCCGCCGCGCGGAGGGCCGGGCTGGTGGCCGGGTCGGCGAGGATGCGGAAGATCGCCACCCTGTCGTCCTCGGCCTGAGCCGTTCGGTAGCCGGTCTCCAGGAAGGCGCGCAGGGCCTCCGGGGAACCGTCGTCCAGCGCCGCGTTGGCCGCCCGGACGACCGCCTTGTCGTTGTTCTGCTGGGCGAGGTACAGGATGCGGGCGATCGCGACGGCGTCGTCCTCCGCCTGGGCCTGCCGGTAGCCCGTCTCCAGGAAGGCACGCAGGGCCTCCGGGGAACCATCGTCCAGCGCCGCGTTGGCCGCCCGGACGACCGCCTTCTGGTTGTTCTGCTGCGCGGCGCCCAGGATGCGCAGGACGGCGACCCGGAGGTCGTCGTCCGGCATGTCGCCGACCAGGGTCTCGGTGGCCGCCGTCGCGGGCGTCGCCACGGCCGTGGTGGTGGACGTGCCCTCGGCGAAGGCCGGAGCGCTGAGCAGGAGTGCCGGGGTCAGTGCGGTGGCCGCGACGGTCAGGGCGGCGCGGGTCAGTCTCATACGGGAACGCTCCTTGCTGGCCTGGAAGTGCGGGCGGAGTGCGCACGCGGACATCGTGTCGGCGGACGAGGCGCCGGCCCGGCCCACACCGCCGTCGCCCTGTCGTCGCCAGGAGACGGTGGCATGCGGCCCTCCCCCGAGCCCGTGCGTGCCCCGTGCCTCATCCGCCGTACGGCAATCTAGACGGCGGTGCCGCCCGCGTTCATTGCCCGGAGCAGGAAGTGTTCGGGGTTTGTTCGTTGCCGTTCGAATGTCGCCCGGGGGAGCTACGGCTCGACGTGCGGACCGTCCGGGCGGCCCGCGCGCTGGCCCACCATCTCCCGGCTCAGCTCCTCGGTCTGCGACTGCGGCATCCGTTCGAAGCCGTCCTCGGTGATGAACGAAATGATCGGGAAGATGCGGCGGTTGAGGTCGGGGCCGCCGGTGGCCGAGTCGTCGTCGGCGGCGTCGTACAGCGCGTGCAGCGCGGCGAGCGCGGCCTCGCGGCGCGGCAGGCCCGGCCGGTAGAGCTTCTTCAACGCGCCGCGGGCGTACGGGGATCCGGAGCCCTCCGCGTGGAAGCCGCGCTTCTCGTACAGGCCGCCGACCGCGTCGTAGGCGAAGATGCGGCCGCCCTCCCCCGTCGGCGCGGTCAGGTCGTAGCCCGCGAGCAGGGGGACGACGACGAGGCCCTGCATGGCCTGGGCGAGGTTCTGCCGGATCATGGCCGCGAGACGCGTGGCCTTCGCGGCGAGGGTCATCGGCGTGCCCTCGATCTTCTCGAAGTGGGTCAGCTCGACCTGGTAGAGCCGCACCATGTCGAGGGCGAGTCCGACGGTGCCGGCGAAGGCGACGGCGGTGTGCTCGTCGGCGGGGTGGACCTTCTCCAGATCGCGCTGGGCGATCAGGTTGCCCATGGTGGCCCGGCGGTCCCCGGCGATCAGCACGCCGTCGGCGTAGGTGAGGGCGAGCACGGTGGTGCCGTGCGGGAACCGGCCGGGGGCCGCGCTCGTCCCGGCGGGCAGCGGGGACACGGTGGGCAGCAGGCCCGGCCGGTGCGCGGCCAGGAACTCGGTGAAGGACGAACCCCCGGGCGTGAAGAACGCCTCGTCCGGCAGCCCCGCGGTGTCGTTCCCCGTCATCTGCTTCCCCTCCGTCGGCACGCGGTCTCCTCCGTTCCTACCTCGCCGGACGCACCGGAAACCCCACGGGGCGACGCCGTCACACACCGCTGCCCGGCAGCGTGTAGTACAGCCGCCGGCCCTCGGCCGGGACCCAGGCCCAGTCGCGGGCGTAGGCGGGCGGCCGGGCGCCTTCGGGAACCAGCGTGGCCGCCGGAATGCGCCGGGCGGTGCGGGCGATGGCGTCGGCGGTCGAGTTGGCGTTGGGTCCGCTGGTCGCGGCCGAGGCGCAGCCGGCGTAGAAGGCGACCGGCAGTGCCTCGTCGCCGGTGACCAGGCAGGGGGCGCGGACGCCGACCCGGTGCAGGGTGGCGGCGGTGCGCGACCAGGCGCGGTGGGCGGCGGTGGTGCCGCGCACCGTGTGGGTGAGCACGCTCAGTTGGGCGCCGAGGTGCAGCGCGAGGGCCAGGCACAGCAGGGTGCGGACGACCGGGCGCCAGGGCCCGCGCGGGGCGGTCGCGAGCCGCGGCAGCGCGGCGGCGACCGGGACCGCCAGCAGGGCGTAGGCGGGCAGCAGGAAGCGGGGGGCCGCGTAGCCGATGAGGAAGAGGTAGGGGAAGGCGGCCGACGCCGCGCAGGCGAGCGGCAGCGCGGTGGCCGCCGCGCGCCGGGCGCGGACCGCGAGGACCAGGGCGAGCAGCGCGAGCGGGGGCAGCGCGAACCACCAGGCGATGACGAGCGGGCTGGGCAGGGCGCCCGTGCACGGCCGGCACAGGGAGCGTCCGCCGAGGCTGCGCAGTTGGTCGGTCACGGCGACGTGCCAGCCGAGCCCGCCCTGGATCGCCGAGCCCTCGTGCAGCCGGTGGACGAGGCCGCCGTAGCCGACGTACGCCTCGATCACCCACTCGGCCACCCCGGCGGCGAGCCCCGCGAGCAGCGCGGCCGACCGCTTCCAGGAGCGGCGCGCCAGCGCGACGGCGAGCAGGGGCAGTACGGTCCAGACCGCGTCCACGGGACGCATCCAGCCCATCAGCGCGGTGCCGGCGGCGAGGCCCCCGAGCGCGGCCCGGTCGCGGCCCGTGGGCGGCGCGCCCGCGGATGACGTTCTCGCGGGCGGCTCGCCGACGCGTAGGAAGAGCCCGGTCGCCGTCAA
The DNA here is from genome assembly GCF_900104815.1 of Streptomyces misionensis. Lineage (NCBI taxonomy): Bacteria > Bacillati > Actinomycetota > Actinomycetes > Kitasatosporales > Streptomycetaceae > Streptomyces > Streptomyces misionensis. The sequence goes on along the minus strand of NZ_FNTD01000004.1, from coordinate 7,594,013 downwards.
CGCCCCGATCGCCACCCAGTAGTTGGGCATGGCCTGGGGGCCGTAGAAGAGGGTGATCCACAGGGAGGCGAAGAGCGCGCCCGCGAGGGCGAGGACCCGGACCGGGAAGAGTCCGCGCCAGGCGCGCAGTGCCAGGTACAGGGCGAGGCCGGACAGGACGGCGAGGTAGCAGCGCAGCAGGACCGTCGAGGACGACCACGCGGTGACGGGTGCGACGAGCAGGGAGATGCCGCGGGCCCGGGGCGCGCTGAAGTAGGCCGCGGGGGCGTGCAGGCTGATCTGGCTGACGTACACCGTCTCGTCCCAGCCGAGTCCCATGCCGGGTCGTACCAGGAGCAGTTGGGCCAGGGTGAAGGCCGCGGCGACGGCCGCGAGCGGGACGGCGGCCCGCGGGCCGGGACCGCGCCCGGTCAGGTGCCGGGAGCGCGCGGCCCGCGTCCCGGCGAGTGCGGCATCCGTGCTGCCGGCCATCCTCACCCCTTCGCCCCGTGCGGGCAGAACCGGAGGGCACCACCACATCACGGAGCCGCCGCGGATCGGGGGCGGACCCGCCCACTTCCGCCCGGTTGGTGGGCGGACGGGCACGGCCCGCGGGCCCTGCCCCTACGCGCTGTAAGGTTGGGGCATGGCTAGGGCGGAACGGCGCAGCGCCGGTGAGCTGGAGAGTGAGGTGCTGGCCGCCCTGTGGGCCACCGATCGGCCGCTCACGCCGGCGGAGATCCAGACCGAGATCGGCGGTCTCGCGTACAACACCGTGCACACCATCCTCAAACGGCTGTACGACAAGGGACTGGTGCTGCGGGACGCGGACGGGCGGCGCGGCGCGTACCGCCCGTCGAAGAACGCGGCCGAGCTGACCGCCGAGGCCATGCGCCGGGCCCTGGACCGGGGCCCCGACCCGATCGCCGCCCTCCAGCAGTTCGTGACCGGTCTGAGCCGCGAGGAGGAGCGGGCCCTGCGCGAGCTGCTGGCGCAGGGCGGGGGCGACCCGGGCTGAGCGGTGCCGCCCCGGCCGAGCAGCGGCCCGGGGACACCACGGTCCGTTCCCTCATTCCCCGTGCGGCGTCCGGTGTCGCGGCTGCCGGGGGGCGGGGCGGCGGATGGCCGGGGGGACGGCCCGGACCGCGGGCTCGCTCGTGGTCACGGTGAGCGGCTCGCCGTGGTGGTGGAGGGTCAGTGGCGGCCCGTCGAGGAGGGCGTACGTGGTCTTGTCGGCGTCGATCTCCACCCGCAGCCGGCGGCCGCGGAACTCCAGGTGGAAGGCGAGCCGGGCCAGGCGTTCGGGCAGCCGGGGCGCGAACCGCAGCCGTTCGCCGTCGCGGCGCATGCCGCCGAAGCCCGCCACCAGGGCCATCCAGGTGCCGGCGAGCGAGGCGATGTGCAGCCCGTCGCGGGTGTTGTGCTCCAGGTCGCGCAGATCCATCAGGGCCGCCTCGGCCGTGTAGGCGTAGGCGAGGTCGAGGTGGCCCGTGCGGGCGGCGACGACGGCCTGGCAGCAGGCGGACAGGGAGGAGTCGCGCACGGTCAGCGGCTCGTAGTAGGCGAAGTCGCGGGCGATCTGCTCCTCGTCGCAGCGCTCGGCGAAGTACCCGTCGCAGGTGTACAGGGCCAGCACCAGGTCGGCCTGTTTGACGACCTGCTTGCGGTAGAGGTCGAAGTAGGGGAAGTGCAGCAGCAGCGGGTACTGGTCGGCGCGGGTGGCGTCGAAGTCCCAGCGCTGGTAGCGGGTGAACCCGGCATGCTGTTCGTGGACGCCGAGTTCGGCGTTGTACGGGACGTGCATCGCCGCGGCCGCGTCCCGCCAGGCCGCGCTCTCCTCCTCGTCCACCCCGAGCCGGGCGGCCTCGCGCGGATGGCGTTCGACGGCGTCGACGGCGGCCAGCAGGTTCTGCCGGGCCATCAGGTTGGTGTAGGTGTTGTCGTCGGCGACCGCGCTGTACTCGTCGGGGCCGGTGACGCCGTCGAGGTGGAAGACCCCGTGCACGTCGTGGTGGCCGAGCGAGCGCCACAACCGGGCCGTCTCCACAAGGAGTTCGACCCCGGCCTCGCGTTCGAAGTCGGTGTCGCCGGTGGCCTCGACGTAGCGGACGACGGCGTCGGCGATGTCGGCGTTCACGTGGAAGGCGGCGGTGCCTGCGGGCCAGTACGCCGAGCCCTCCGGTCCCGCGATGGTCCGCCAGGGGAACGCGGCCCCGGCCAGCCCCAGTTGGGTCGCGCGCTCGCGGGCCTCGTCCAGCGTGCTGTACCGCCAGCGCAGCGCCTCGGCGACGGCGGCGGGCGCGGTGTGGGTGAGCAGGGGCAGCACGAACATCTCGGTGTCCCAGAAGGCGTGCCCGTCGTAGCCGGAGCCCGTCAGCCCCTTCGCGGGGATGGCGCGCCGCTCGGCGCGGGCCCCCGCCTGGAGGACGTGGAACAGGGCGAACCGTACGGCCTGCTGGATCTCCTCGTCCCCGGTCACCTCGACGTCGGCGCGCGCCCAGAAGTCGTCCAGGCAGGCCTGCTGGTCGGCGAGCAGGCCGGGCCAGCCGTCGTGGGCGGCGGCCGCGAGCGCGGCGTCGACCTGGTCGGCCATGGCGGGCAGCGAGCGGGTGGCCGACCAGCCGTGGGCGACGAGCTTCTCGACCCGCAGCGTCTGCCCGGGCTCCAGCACCGAGGTCACGGTCAGCCGGGCCAGGTCGGTGCCGCTCTCGCTGCGGGTGGTGGTGCGCTCGGGCCCGCTGACGGAGTGGTCGGCGGCCACCGCGACCCGCAGGCCGCTGCGCCGGGTGCGGTGCACCAGGCGCAGCCGCTCGCCCGCGGCGAGGTGGTCCTCCTGTTCCAGGGGCGACTGGAGCGCCATCGCGGCGCGCGGGTCGCCGTCGCCGCCGGGCAGGCTTTCGTTGGCGACCAGTTCGGACTGGATCACCACCCGGGTACGGCAGTCGACGGCCTCCACCTCGTAGGCGACGGCGGCCACCGCGCGCTGGGTGAGCGAGACCAGCCGGGTCGAGCGGACCCGGACCGTGGAGCCGGCCGGCGAGGTCCACTCGCAGGTCCGCTCCAGCACTCCGCGGCGCAGGTCCAGCACCCGCTCGTGGGCGACGAGCCGGCCGTAGCGCAGATCGAACGGCTCGTCGTCGACCAGCAGCCGCAGGATCTTGCCGTTGGTGACGTTGATGACGGTCTGCCCCGACTCCGGATAGCCGTACCCGGCCTCCGCGTACGGCAGCGGGTGCACCTCGTGGACACCGTTGAGGTAGGTGCCGGGCAGGCCGTGCGGTTCCCCCTCGTCGAGGTTGCCGCGCCAGCCGACGTGGCCGTTGGAGAGCGCGAAGACGGACTCGCTCTGCGCGAGCACGTCGAGGTCGAGTGCGGTCTCCCGGACGGCCCACGGCTCGACGGCGTACGAACCCTGCGTGATCACCGCTCGTCCTCCAGTTCGGCGAGGTCCTCGACGACGACGCTCGCGCCGTGCGCGTAGAGCGCGTCGGTCTGGCCGACCCGGTCGACACCGACGACGTATCCGAAGCCGCCGGCGCGGCCCGCGTCCATGCCGGCCAGCGCGTCCTCGAACACGGCCGCCCGGGACGGTTCGACGCCGAGGTCGCGGGCGGCGGCCAGGAAGGTGTCGGGGTGCGGTTTGCCCGGCAGGTTCCGCTCGGCGGCCACCACGCCGTCGATCCGTACGTCGAAGTAGTGCTCGGCGCCCACCGACCGCAGTACGTCACGACAGTTGGCGCTGGAGGAGACGATCGCGGTGCGCAGCCCCTCGGTGCGGACCGCCGCCAGGTAGCGCAGGGTGCCCTCGTACGCCTCGACGCCGCCGGTGCGGATCTTCGCGAGGAGCAGCTCGTTCTTGCGGTTGCCGAGGCCGTGCACGGTCAGGGCGTCCGGCGGGTCGTCCGGGGTGCCTTCCGGCAGCCGGATGCCTCGGGAGTCGAGGAAGGCGCGCACCCCGTCGGCGCGCGGCCGGCCGTCGACGTACTCGTCGTAGTCGGCGACCGCGTCGAACGGCCGTGCCTGCTCGCCCCCCTGGGAGCGCAGGAACGCGTCGAACGTCTCCTTCCACGCGGCCGCGTGCACGACGGCCGTCTTGGTGACGACCCCGTCGAGATCGAAGAGACAGGCCTGGATGTCGTCGGGCAGACCGAGCTGAGTCATACCGAGCACTGTTCCCCGTGAGCGGCGGTCCAGTGAGTGGCGCACGCCACATGTTCCTGCGGCGCGAAGTGACAGACTCTGCTGTCGTGCCACCGACCTTCGACGACCTCCTCGCACGCGCCCGCGCACTCCCCCGTGCGGGCCGGCGCGCCGTGCTCGGCATCGCGGGCGGCCCGGGAGCGGGCAAGTCCACGCTGGCCGAGGGACTGGTGCGCGCCCTGAACGCCGACGGCCCCCCGTGGGCCGCCCACGTCCCCATGGACGGTTTCCACCTGGCGGACGCCGAACTCGACCGGCTGGGGCGCCGGGACCGCAAGGGTGCCCCGGACACCTTCGACGCGGCCGGGTACGCGGCGCTGCTGCGCCGGCTGCGCGAGGACGGCGACGAGGTGGTGTACGCGCCCGGGTTCGAGCGGGTCCTGGAGCAGCCGCTGGCGGGGGCGATCCCGGTGCCGCCGAGCGCCCGGCTGGTGGTGACCGAGGGCAACTACCTTCTGCTGGAGGAGGGTTCGTGGGCGCGGGTGCGGCCGTGCCTGGACGAGGTGTGGTTCTGCGAGCTGCCCGAACGGGAGCGGGTGAGCCGACTGGTCGCCCGGCACGAGCGGTTCGGCAAGGACCGCGCGGCGGCGCTCGCCTGGGTGCTGGGCACGGACCAGCGCAACGCCGATCTGGTGGCGACGACCCGCGGCCGGGCGGACCTGCTGGTCCCGGCGGACGTCCTGCCGTCACCGTCGTCGTCGCCCGGCTGAGGCCGCTGGTCAACCCGCTGGTCACGGCCTTGGGTGAGCTATGTTGAGTGCTCGTGGCAGACAAAGGAGACGGACCGGTGCCCTCGCCGCAGCAGGCCCGCGCACAGGCGTCGGCGATCACTTCGGGCAAGACCGCACCGCAGGCCGAGGCCGCCCCGACCTCCCAGCTCAGGGAGCTGTTCGACGGTCCCCGGCTGTCCCCCGGGCAGCGCCGGATCGCCCAGTACCTGATCGAGCACATCACCGAGGCCGCGTTCCTGTCCATCACCGAGCTGGCGGACCGGGTGGGGGTCAGCCAGCCGTCCGTCACCCGGTTCGCCGGTGCGGTCGGCTTCAGCGGCTATCCCGCGCTGCGCGAGCGGTTGCAGTCGATCGCGCTGAAGACCCTGGCCGGCGGGCCCGGCGACCCGAACCGCGCCAACGAGCTCCAGGCCGCCGTCGACGCCGAGATCCGGAACCTGGAGAACCTGCGGCGCGACTTCGCGGACCCGGACCGGGTGATCCACGTCGGCCGGGAGCTGTCCCGCTCCACCCCGCTGACCGTGCTGGGCCTGCGCATCTCGGAGTCGCTGGCCGAGTACTTCGGGTACGCGGCGCGCCGTATCCACCCTGATGTACGGCTGGTCACCCGGGGCGGCAGCGTGGCCTACGACGCGCTGCTGCAGTCCCGTGAGGCCGGCGGCAGCTGGGTGCTGGCGTTCGCGATGCCCCGGCACTCGCACGAGACCCTCCAGGCCATCCGGGTGGCGCACGACGCCGGTCTGAAGGTTGCCCTGATCACCGATCTCGCGCTCGGGCCGCTGGCCGACGAGGCCGACGTCACCTTCGCCACCGGCACCGGCTCCCGGCTGGTGTTCGACTCCTACGCCGCGCCCGGTGTGATGGCCGCCGCGCTGCTGCAGGCCATGACCGACGCCGATCCGGAGCGCACCCAGGCCCGGCTGGAGAAATACGAGCAGATCTCCGAGCAGCACCAGTTCTTCGTCAGGGACTGAGTCCGCCGCTCCCCGGCGCGGCGCCGCCGTTCTCCTCGACGGTGGGCCCCATCCGTGAAGATCTTGCGGTCACCCCCCACCCGCACCGGGATCTTTCACCCCATATCGCGCATGAATGTTTTCATACGTCTTGCAAAGTGATCGGTATATATAAATACTCGCCCGGGGCACCCGCGCGGACACCCCGGGGCCGGCCGTCACCTACCCAGGCCGGCGAGCGGGATGTCCGGTGGTGCGGCGTCCCTGCGCCGCACCCCGGGGCGGCCCCGGTCATCCCCTGGACCGGGGCCGCCCGCCCTCGTCGGACCACCCTCACGACGCGCAGACCGGAAGTGACCATGACCCTCACCAGCACGCGCATCAGCCCCGACTGGCCCTGCCAGGTCAAGACCCCGGGTTCGTACGACTGGGAGCGCTCGGCCGCCAGGTGGCTGCGCGAGCTGGTCCCCGCGCGCTACGCGAGCTATCCGGCCCTGATCCGCCACCCGGTGCTGCTCGCCCGGCACGCGCAGCTCCAGGTGCAGCAGGAGATCCGGGTGGCCCGCACCGCCCTCCAGACGGCGCGGGCCGAACTCCCGGTGCTCGGTCTGCCCGAGTCGGTCATCGAGCACACGATCAAGCTGTACGCGGCCGAGGTGCTCCAGCTCCAGCACATCGCCCGCAGCGTCCGCGCGGTCACCGAGGCCCTGGCGCGCCGCGGCGGCCACCCGGCCTGACGCACCGGCAGGGGCGTCCTCGCCGCTCCGCTCCTCCACACCGGTGATCGAAGGGTGCCGAATGTGCGATGCTCGTCGCGTGACGAGCGAGTCCGTTTCCCCGATGGGCGACCCCGGCACCGGCGCCGACAGCGCCGCGCTGGCCAGGGTCGTGGCCCGGCAACGCGCGGAGCTGGAGCGGCTGCGGGACCGCGCCGCGACGGCGGCGGTACTGGAGCGGGCCAAGGGCGCCCTGATGGCGCTCACCGGCTGTACCCCGGTCGCCGCCCACGACGAGCTGCGCCGCCGTGCCCGGGACAGCGGGCGCACCCTCGTCGAGGAGTGCTGGCTCGCCCTGGGCGCGCTCCCGCCGTCCAAGGAGGAGGCGGACCCCGCGGCCGCGTCCCCGCCCCCTCGCGAGACCCCGCCCGCCGGTGCCCCCGACCTCGCCGAGGCACTGAGCAGGATGGGCCGGGACCTGGTGCGCGTCGGTTCCCCGCAGGAACTGGCCGGGCGCCTCCTGGACCGGCTGGCGGCCGAGGTGCGGGCCGATGCCGTACTCCTCTACGAGCGGCAGGCCGAGGGCGGGATCGAACTGATCGGGCACGCGGGCGCCGAACCTCGGTTCGCCGCCCAGTGGCGGCATGTGCCCCCGCTGGCCGGGGTGCCCGCCTTCGAGGTGCTGGCGACGGGCGAGCCCCTCTGGCTGGAGGACCTGCCGGCCGACCGCACCCGGTACCTGCTCAGCGGCAGCCCGCCCGAGCGGTGGCCGACCCGGGCCTGGCTGCCGGTGCCGGCCGGGGGCGCCGGCCGGGTCGCCCTCGGGGTGCTGCGCCGGCACGACCAGCCGTTCGAGCCGCGCGAGCGCGAACTGCTGCGCGCCACCGCCCGGTTGTGCGCCGGCCGCCTGCGCGCCCTGGACGCCCCGCGGGAAGCCCCCGGCGAACTCGCTCTCACCGCGGCCGTGCAGGCGGTCTTCGAGGCGTTGCCGGGTGCCGCGGTCCTGCTCACCCCGCTGCGCGGCCCCACGGGCGAGGTGGAGGACTACCGCATCGACGCCGCCGCGCCGCGGACCGTCGACGTGTTCGGCCGCACCGGACGCGACATGGTCGGCCGGCGCATCCTGGAGAGCTACCCGTCCGTCGCGGGCGAACCGCTGTGGCGGGGCTATCTGACGGCCCTGGAGACGGGGGTGCCGTTCGAGGGCGAGCCGTTCGCCTACCAGTACGTGTCCGGCGGGGTGGCCGTGACCGCCACCTACTCGGTGCGGGCCGCCCCGCTGGGCGAGGGGCTGCTGGTGTCCTGGCTGCGGTACGACCCGACGGAGCGGCAGGAGCAGCGGCTGGCCGACGTGCAGCGGCTCGGCAACCTCGGCTGGGCGAACTGGAACCTGGTCACCGGGGAGATCTCCTGGTCCGCGCAGGCCTACGCCGTCCTGGGCCGCGACCCCGCGCGCGGGCCGCTGGAACTGGCGGAGCTGCCCGGATTGGCACTGCCCCAGGACGCGGACCAGCTGACCGCCGCGATCACCGGGCTGGTCCGCCGCGGCCGGGCCTTCGACGCGCCGTTCCGGGTCGAGGCGCCCGAGGGAGTACGGCATCTGCGGCTGGTGGCCGAGGCCGTCACCGAGCCGGACGGCACCCCGGCCGAGGTGCACGGCTTCGTCCAGGACCTCACCGCACAGCGCAGCGCGGAACTCGCCCTGGTCAAGAGCGAGCGCACGATGCTGCTCCAGCGCGGGGTGCTCCAGGCCGAACGGGCGCTGGCGGCCCGGCTCCAGCACGCCCTGCTGCCGCTGCCCAGCAAGCCGGTACGGCTGGCCGGGCTGCGCGTCGAGGTCGCCTATCTGCCCGCACAGGCCGGCATCCACGTCGGCGGCGACTGGTTCAGCGCCATCGAACTGCCGGACGCGGACGCGCTGTTCGTGGTCGGCGACGTGGCGGGCCACGGCATCGACGCGGTGGCCACCATGGCCCAGCTCCGGTTCACCGCCAAGGGGATGGTCAGCACCGGCACCTCCCTCACCGTCGCCCTGGCCCGGCTCAACCAGCTGCTGCTGCACTCCCGGGACGGCCGGCGCACCGCCACCATGATCATGGCCCGCTACGAGCCCGACCGGCAGCTGCTGACCTGGGCGCAGGCCGGGCACCCGCCGCCGCTGCTGGTGCGCGACGGCGAGGTGCGCTACCTCGACCGCCCCGTCGGCATGCTGCTCGGCGCCAGCGCCCGCCCCTCGTACGAGTCGGCGCAGCTGCGCCTGGCCCCCGGGGACCGGCTGCTGGTGTACACCGACGGCCTCATCGAGCGGCCCGGCGAGGGCCTGGACGTGGGGCTGGCCCGGCTGGCCGAGGCGGCGCGGGCCCACGGCGACGGCGGCGGGGACTCCCTGGACGCGCTGCTCGCCGCCATGGTCGCGGACGAGCGGCGCGACGACGTCTGCGTGCTGGACATCCGGATGCCGGCGCGCGCCGACGACCGCACCGAGGAACCGGTCGACGCGGCGGACCCGGACAGCTGGGAGGCCCCGAACGGCTAGGGTCTTTCGTTCGGACCGGCCCGGCCCGGCCCGAACGAGAGACACCGGTGCCGGCCGGCGGATCACGGGCCGGGCGGGGACGAGGGCTCGTCAGTGCCCTTATCGTGTTGACCGCCCCAGGCAGACGGTGCTGGAGTCGGCACGTGGACAGCATCCCCGCCAACAGGCGGTTCTGGAACCGGATCAGCGGCACCTACCAGCACGAGCACGACCCGCGCATCGGCGCCACACCCCGGCTGTGGGGCATGTACTCCATCCCCGACGCGCACCTGCACGCCCTGGGCGACGTCACCGGCAAGCGCGTCCTCGAACTCGGCTGCGGCGCCGGCCAGTGGTCCAGGGCGCTCGCCGCCGAGGGCGCCACCGTGGTCGGGTTCGACCTGTCCGAGGCCCAACTCGCCGCGGCCGCCGCCGCGATGGGCGCGGCCCGCTACCCGCTGGTGCAAGGCGCCGCCGAACGACTCCCCTTCGCCGCCGACAGCTTCGACCTGGTGTTCTGCGACTTCGGCGGGCTCAGCTGGGCGCCCCCGCACCTGGCCGTCCTACAGGCCGCACGCGTCCTGCGCCGAGGCGGACGCCTGGTGTTCAACGTCGCCAGTCCATGGTTCGAAGCCTGCTACGACGAAGCCGCCGGCCGCGTGACCACGACGCTCACGCAGGACTACTTCGGGCTGAACGCCATCGCCGAGGACGACGGCGCGACCAGCTATCAGCTCACCTACGGCGACTGGGTCAGGGTCCTGCGCGGCGCGGGGCTCGTCATCGACGACCTCATCGAGCCGCGGCCCGCCCCCGGAACACCCAACGGTTACAACGAGACCGATCCATGCGACTGGGCACACCGCTGGCCGGCGGAACTGCTCTGGGCAACCCACAAACCGTGAGTTCCGCCGCGCCGTCGGGGCGGGGTCAGTCCGCGGGGTGGCCGGCCTCGATGCCGATCGCGTCGGACAGCCGCAGCAGCGGGCCCGCGCGCCCCTCGCCCCACTCCAGCGGGTCGAGGACGAAGCCGACGTGGTCGCCGCCGTCGACGCGGTGCAGGATGGTGCCGACGCACCAGGCCGCCGCGTCCGCGAGGACCACGGCGCCGCCGGGCACCCGCACCAGGTCCAGCCCGGCGAACTTGTCGGTGTCATCGCCCGTCCGGCCGCCGAAGAGTTCCGCGAGGGCACGCTGGTCGCGGGTGAGCAGATGGACGGCGAGGCACTGTGCCGCGCGGGCGACGCGGTAGGTGCGGTTGGCCTTGGACAGCCACACGGCGAGCCGGGGCGGCTGGATGGAGCACTGCGCGGCGAAGCCGACCAGACAGCCCGCCCGCTCGCCGCCGGCCGCGGCCGTGACCACGCACATGTCGGGGTCGAGCCGCCCCAGGAAAACGTCCGCCCGCGTCATGCCGCTCCGCTCCGTCCACCGCCGCTCGGTCCCCGTACACCGATGTTCCCGCGCAGGGGGGTTCCCCGCGCGCCGTCCCCCAATCGCTCGGCATTGGACCGGCCCACCAATCCGCCGCCCCCTCCGCCGACCGCCCCGACCGCCCCGGCCACCCCGGCCACCCGAGTGGGCCGTACTCCTGTAGACAAAACGATCGAACGATCATCTGAGTCTTTCCTATTGATCGTTCAGGAAAGCGCGTGCTAGAAAGCGCCGTCATGACGACTCCTTGGTCACGCCGTGCTTTCCTGGCCGCCTGCTCCGGCAGCGCCGTCGCACTGGGACTGAGCGCCGCGCCCCCGGCCTTCGCGGCACCGGACGAGTTCGCCGCCCTGCGGACGAGGTGGCGCACCCTGATCCTCGGCGAAGGCTTCGACCCCGGCGCCGAGCCCTTCGCCTCCCGTCTGGCCGACCTGGGCCGCACGGCACGCCGGTACCTCGCCGCCATGGCCCCCGCCACCGGCTCCCTGTGGCCGGACCTCCCGTACGCCGACCCCGACCCGGACACCGACCAGGAATCGTTCACCTACTCCGGCAACATGAGCGCCAGTCACACCCGGCTGAGCACGCTCGCGCAGGCCTACGCCCAGCCGGGCACGGGACTGACCGGCGACACCGCCCTGCGGGACGCCGTGGTCACCGGCCTCGACCACCTCCACGACGACGTCTACAACGCGCACCAGCCCCCGTACGGCAACTGGTGGAGCTGGCAGATCGGCGCCCCGCAGGCGCTCCTCGACACATGCGTGCTGATGTACGACGCCCTGTCCGCCGAGCAGATCGCCGGCTGCACCGCGGCCGTGGACCACTTCGTGCCCGACTCCGCGGTGGCGGACTACACCGGCACCAGCACGGGCGCCAACCGGGTCGATCTGTGCCGGGTGCTGGCGCTGCGCGGGGTGGTCGGGGGCGACGCGGCCAAGGTGGCGCTGGCCCGCGACGCCCTCTCGCCCGTCTTCCCGTACGTCACCTCGGGCGACGGTCTGCACGCCGACGGTTCGTTCATCCAGCACACCTGGGTGCCGTACACCGGCTCCTACGGTGCGGTGTTCCTGGGCGGGCTCGGGATGCTGTTCGCGCTGCTGGCCGGCTCCGGCTGGGAGGTGACCGACGAGAACCGGCAGATCGTCTTCGACTCGGTCGAGAAGGCCTGGGCGCCGTTCCTCCACAACGGCCTGGTGATGGACGGTGTCGCGGGCCGGGCGATCAGCCGGGGCCTGTCGGCCGCGGACCCGCAGGCGATCCAGCAGGACGACCATCTGCGCGGCCACCCCGTCCTCGCCTCCGTGCTGCTGCTCGGACAGGGCGCGAGCGCGGCGGAGAACGCGCGCTGGCGCGGCCTGGTGAAGGGCTGGATGCGGCGCGACACCTACAGCCCGCCGCTCGCCGACCCGGTGCTGAGCCTGCCCAACCTGGCCCGGCTCAGCGATGTCGACACGGACCCGGCGGTGTCCGCGGTGCCGGAGCCGACCGGGCACCGGCTCTTCCCCGCCATGGCACGGGCCACCCACCGCCGGCCCGGCTGGGCGGCCTCGCTGAGCATGGCCGGCAAGCGGATCGCCTACTACGAGTGCGGCAACGGCGAGAACCTGCGCGGCTGGCACACGGGGGCCGGAATGCTCTACTGGTGGGGCGACACCTTCGCGGGCGGCCAGTACAGCGACGCCTTCTGGCCCACCGTGGACCCGTACCGGCTGCCGGGTACCACCGTCTCCCGGCGGGTGCTGGCGGACGGCGCGGGCGGCGACTGGGGCGCGGCCAGACCGGACGTGAACTGGGTGGGCGGCGCGACGGACGGGGAGCGGGCCGCGGTCGGGCAGCACCTCAAGGGCCTCCAGTCGACGCTGGTCGCGAAGAAGTCGTGGTTCTTCCTCGACGACACGGTGGTCTGCCTGGGTGCGGGGATCACCTGCACCGACGGAACGGTCGTGGAGACGACGGTCGAGAACCGGAACCTGGGGGCCGCGGGCGACGCCCCGTTCACGGTGGATGGCAGGGTGGAGCCGGTCGCCCACCCCTGGTCGCAGACGCTCACCGGCACCGGCTGGGCGCACATCGGCGGGCACGGCGGCTATGTCTTCCCCGGCGGCGCGACGGTGCGGGCGCTGCGCGACGCCCGGGACGGCAGCTGGAGTTCGATCAACACGGGCGGGTCCCCGACCGTGCTGAGCCGCACGTACCTGACGATGTACGTCGATCACGGCACCGATCCGGTGAACGCCTCGTACGCCTATCTGCTCATGCCGGGCGCGAGCGCCGCACGGACGCGGGCCCGGGCGGCGGAGCGCGACTGGCTGACCGTGCTCGCCAACACGGACGACCAGCAGGGCGTCTTTGTCCGCCCGCTCGGGTTCACCGGGGTGAACTTCTGGTTCGGCGGAACGGTCGGAACGCTCACCGCGAGCGACCCGTGTTCGGTGATGATCAGCGAGAACGGACGGCACGGCCGTGATCGCGGTGAGCGATCCGATGCTGATGAGCACGGGTCTGACCCTGACCTGGCGGCGGCCGGTCGCCGCGGTGACCTCCGCGCCGGCCACGGTCGTCTCGGCCACCACCGGCCGCTCCCTCACGCTCGCCTTCGGCGACCTCAGGGGCACGGCCGGGGTGAGCCAGCGGATCACCGTCAGGCTGGGGTGACCGCTCCCCGTACGAACCGGCTCAGGGACGCCGTGACCGCGCCGACGAAGGCGTCCCTGTCCCCCTCCGGCAGCGCGTCCAGCGACAGATAGGGGTTCAGGTCCTCCAGCTCGACCAGCAGCAGGGCGCCGTCCGGGGCGCGGCAGGCGTCGACGCGCTGGATGCCGTGGCCGAGGTCGTTCCAGTCGACGAAGCGCCGGGCGAACTCCAGGTCCGCGGCGGTCGCCGGGTACGGCTTCAGCTCCCAGCGGCGGCGCGGGTCGGGGGCGTACAGGGCGTACTGGAAGTCGTCGTCCACGAAGTAGAAGGAGATCTCGTGGACGAAGACGATGTAGGGCTGTACCAGCATGTCGTCCCCGGCGAAGGCGGCGACCCGGCCGGCGGGGACGATCCGCAGGCCGAGGGAGTCCGCGCCGAGCCGGGGCTTGCAGACGTAGCGGTCGACGGCCGGCAGCCGGTCCAGGTCAGCGGCCCGGCCGACGGTCGGGATCACCGGGTACCCGGCGTCGGTCAGGTCGAGCAGATACCGCTTGCCGGCCATGTCCGCCTTGCCGGTGAGCGGGTTGTACACCGGGGTGCCGCGCTCCAGCGCCCGCGCGCGGAAGGCGTCGTACGCCTGCTGGTAGCCGAGCACGGGCCCGCTGTTGCGCACCACGACCGCGTCGTACCCGTCCATCAGCGCCACCGCGTCCAGCGGATGGCACAGTGCCAGGTCGAAGTGGGCGCGCAGCCGGGAGGTGAGCAGGATGTCCTCGTCGCAGTAGCGGCGCCCGCGGGCCTGGTACGCCAGATCGGTGACGTAGAGAAGGCGGGGGCGGGCGTCGGGCATACGGGTCTCCTCGGGCGTGGTCGGGTGCTGGTGCCGGTAGGCGCAGAAAGGTTACGCCCGCATGATCGGCTTCGACCGGCCGGGGCCCGGCGCTCTGCGGCGGTGCCCTGCCGGAGACCTGGGGGCGCGCGGGGCCCGGAACCTAGCACCGCTCCGGGCCCCGCGCCATGGACGGATCGGAGTGTCCGGCCCCCCACCGGGGCGCCATCACGTCCAGTGCGTCCGGGGGCCGGCGGCCCGCACAATGTCGGCCTCGGTCGGCCGCCGCGCCCGGGAGACCAGGGCGTGCGGCCGTCGGAGCGCGTACGGTCCGGGCGAACAGGGCCGCGCCGCGCGCGAGTTCTCGTCCCGCACCACCACCGTGTACCCGCGTGGCTCCGACAGGAGGACATCGTGACCGCTTCCGTCCCGCTGCCGTTGAGCGGCGTCCTCGTCGCCGACTTCGGGCGCGTGCTGGCCGCGCCGTACGCCACCATGCTCCTGGCCGACCTGGGCGCGGACGTCATCAAGGTCGAGCATCCCGAGGGCGGCGACGACACCCGCGTCTGGGGTCCTCCGTACGCGCACGGCGAGGCCACCTACTTCCTCTCCGTCAACCGCAACAAGCGCTCCGTGGCGCTCGATCTGCGCGACGCGGACGACCGGCGGCGCGCCGGTGAACTGGCGCGCCGCGCCGATGTGCTGTTCGAGAACTTCCGGCCGGGGACGCTGGGGAAGTACGGGCTCGGCTACGCGGACGTGCGGGCCCAGAACCCCGGGATCGTCTACTGCTCGATCACCGGCTTCGGCTCCGGGCCGGGGGCCGCGCTGCCCGGGTACGACCTGCTGATCCAGGCCGTGGGCGGACTGATGAGCGTCACCGGGCCGGCGCCCGGGGAGCCGGTGAAGACCGGAGTGGCGCTGGTGGACGTGCTCACCGGGCTGCACGCGGCGGTCGGTGTGCTGGCCGCGCTGCGGCACCGGGACGCGACCGGCGAGGGGCAGCGCATCGAGGTCGATCTGCTCTCCACCCTGCTGTCGAGCCTGGTCAACCAGTCCGCCGGGTACACCCTGGCCGGCCGGGTGCCGGGCATCCTGGGCAACCGGCACCCGTCCATCGCGCCGTACGAGGTGTTCCGGGCCAAGGACCAGCCGCTGGTGATCGCCGTCGGCAACGACCGCCAGTTCGCGGCGCTCTGCCGCGGCCTCGGCGTGCCGGAGCTGGCCAGCGACCCGCGCTTCGCCGGCAACGCCGACCGGGTGGCCCATGTGGGCGAACTGGCCGGCATTCTCGGCGAGTTGCTGACGGCCCGCACGGCGGAGGAATGGTTCGGGCACCTCACTCCGCTCGGTGTCCCCTGCGGCCCGGTCAACGACCTCGGCCAGGCGTTCGCGCTCGCCGAGCGGCTCGGTCTGTCGCCCCGGGTGCCGGTGGCCGGCGGCGACGGCGACGCCCTGGACCTCGTCGCCAATCCGATCAACCTGTCCGGCACCCCGGCCCGTTACGACCGCCGGCCGCCCCGTCTCGGCGAGCACACCGGCGAGATCACCGACTGGCTGGACTCCTGAGCGCCCGCGGACACGTGGACACGGACCGGTCCGGTGCCGCCGCTCAGGACGCGTCGGCGGCCGCGCTCCGGGCACCGCAGGAGGCGCGGACGCGCAACTCCGGCAGCAGGTCGAGGTGTTGGCGCGGGCCCGGGAGCTGCCGGCCGGCGCGCTCGGCGATGCGGCGCAGCAGGATGCCGGTGGCGTGTTCGCCGACCGAGCGCTTGGGCGGGGCGACGGCGGTGAGCGGCACGTCGGCGAGCGCGGCGACCTGGTCGTCGTAGGTGATGAGGGCGAGGTCGTCGGGCACGCGCACGCCGTGCGCCTGGAGGCGGGGCACGAGCACGATGGCGTCCTCGTCGCTGTGCACCAGGGCGGCGCTGACCCCGTGGGCGCGGACCGCCTCGACCAGGTAGTCCACGCTGGTGTCGTAGTCGCCGTGCGCGCGCACGGTCGGGGCGCCCTGGTGGACCTCCAGGCCGCGGGCGCGGACGGCGGCCTGGAACCCGGCGCTGATCTGCGCGGCGTGCGGGCCTTCCTGGAGAACGGCGGTGATCCGGCGGTGGCCCAGGCCGGCGAAGTGGCCGACGGCGACGGCGGCGCCGTGGGCGCGGTCGGTGCGCACCCGGTCGAGGTCGGCCGCGGGGTTGCCGGGCGGGGCGGAGCGCTCGACCAGGACGACGGGCACTCCGCACTCGGTGAGCCACTTCTCCTGCCCGTCCGCGGGGACGCCGCCGAACCAGCTGGGCGCCACCAGCAGCCCCTGGGCGCCGCCCGCGATCAGGTGTTCCGCCTGGACCGAGTCCTCGGTGTCGACGTAGCCGGACACCCCGAGCACCAGGCGGCCGCCGTGGGCGGCGACGGCCTCGCGGGCGCCGGCGACGATGTCGGTGAAGATGGAGACGGTGGTCGGCACGATCATGCCGATCACCGCGCCCTCGGCCCGCTCGGTCGGCCGGCCGCGGGAGGCCGGGGCGGTGCCGTCGGCGTGATCGCCCGGCCAGACCACCGCGCCGTGCAGCCGCCGCAGCCGGCCTCCGGCGGCCAGGGTCTCGACGTCGCGCCGCAAGGTGACGGCGGAGACGCCGAGTTCCGCCGCCAGTTCGGCCACGCGGAGGCTGCCGCGCTCACGGACGAGTTCGAGCACCCGCTCGTGGCGCTGGTCGACGTGCGGTCGCATGGGCTCCCCCTGGGCGAAGATCCGAAGCGCTCACTCTACGCCCACTGCCGTATCGATCGAGTGCAATCAATTCGATCGCTCCGGTGTTCGGACGCACAGCGCGGGCAGCACTCAGTTCCCTCGTTTCTTCACAGTGACTGCACTGAGTGCCAAAAATTCCGGCCCGAATGCTACGTTCCCGCCATGAGCTCCAGCAGCACGGCGCCCGACGCCAAACCGCCGATGCGGGACGCCTTGGTCGCGGCGGCCTTCCGGCTCTTCCTGGAACGCGGCTACGAGCAGACCACGGTGGACGACATCGTCGCCCTGGCCGGGGTCGGCCGGCGTTCCTTCTTCCGGTACTTCCCCTCCAAGGAGGACGTGGTCTTCCCCGACCACGAGCGCTGCCTGGCCGACATGACCGCCTTCCTCGCCGCGAGCGGCCCGGAGCACGAGCCGGTGCGCCGGGCGTGCGACGCGGCCCGGCTGGTGCTCCGGATGTACGCGGAGAACCCGGCCTTCTCCGTGCAGCGCTACCGGCTCACCCGGAAGGTGCCGGGCCTGCGGGCGTACGAGCTGTCGGTGGTCTGGCGCTACGAGCGCGCGCTGGCCCGGTATCTGCGCGGCCGGTTCGCCGGGCGCCCGGACGGGACGCTGCGGGCCGATGTGATCGCGGCCGCGGTGGTCGCCGCGCACAACAACGCGCTGCGCTCCTGGCTGCGGTCGGACGGACAGGGCGACGCGGGCGCGGCCGTGGACCACGCGCTGGGGTACGTGCAGCGGGAGTTCGCGCGCCCACGGGACACGGGGCCGGCCGGACCCGCCGCGCGCGTCACCCCGTCGAACGACGGGCGGACCGCCTCCCCGGCCGACGACGTGCTGGTCCTCGTCACCCGCCGCGACGCCCCGCTGTGGCGGGTGGTGCAGGAACTGGAGGCGGTGCTGGACCGCACCTGACGGCCGCGCGGGCGGATCCGCGATTCTCCTTTCGGGGTACCGAGTGCCTTTACGAGTGACACTGAGTGCCATACGCTAGCGGGCGTGCACGGCGGCCGGGCCGCCGGCACACGCGTGCAACGGGACCTGCACGCGGGATTCCGGCCGAGCGCAGGGAGTTGACCAGGATGTTCCACCACTCAGCGAGCGCCCCGTCCGTGGTGGCCGGCTCCGCGGCGGGTGTTCTCGATCCCGTCGCCGCAGCCCCCAAGGACGCCCTCCTCTTCCAACGCTGCACCTGGTGCGGCACCGCGATGTTCCACCGGCTGCTGTGTCCGGTGTGCCGGGGCAGCGAGCTGCGCACCGAGCGCAGCGAGGGCGTCGGCACCGTCCGCCACTCCACCGTCGTGCACCGCAACACCCCCGCGGCGCGCAATGTGTCGCTGATCGAGATGGCCGAGGGGTTCGTCGTGCGGGGCCGGGTGATGGGTCCGCCGGTCGGCATCCACAGCGGCGACCGGGTCCGGCTGTCCACCGCCAAGGACCCGGTACGCGGCGAGCCGGTCTTCCAGCTGCTGGACGAGCCGTACCGGGCCTGGACCTGACGGCCGCGCACCCCTGCCTCCCCTCCCCCGATCGGCCCGTACCTCAGCCGCACCTGTGATCCGTTGCCGCTCTTTCACAGGCAACCCACAGCCACCGCGTTCCGTCCTCCGGGAACGAGGGGCTCCCGGGACGGCCGGGGCGCCCGAGGTCTGGGGTCGAGGAGGAACAGTGGTCCGTGCCCGGCGCATATGGGTCACCGCCGCCGCGTTATGCGCGGTGGCGGGAGCGTCTCCAGGGGTGGCCGCCGCCCGCAGTCAACCGCCGTCGGTCGCGGGGCCGTCGGCCTCCGTGGGCGGCGAGGCGCTGCCACCGGGCTGGCGGCTGACCGGCGGGGGCCCGGCGCCCCGGCTGGAGTGGCAGGCAGGCCGGCCGGTGCCGATGGGTGACGCGCGGGTGGAATTCCGGTCGGGGAACCGGCTGTTGGGGGTGCCTGAGCCCAGCGCCGACGGTCGCACCTTCCGGCTGCCGCTGGACGGACGGCGGCCGGCCGAGCTGCGCTCACTCGAAGTCTGGTCCGGCGGGCACCGGTTGGACGTCCGGGCGACCGGGGCGGCCTCCTCACCGACGGTCACGCCACCGCCGAAGCTGCCCGCGAACGGCGTGGACCCGGGCAAGCCGGGCACGTACCGCACCAGGACCGGCGAGTACAGCCTGAAGCCGGTCCGGCTGCCCGGCTTCAAGGCACCGGTGGAGATGCGCGCGGTGGTCGTCGCCCCCGTCGGCGCCCGGGGCGAGCGGCCGCTCGCGCTCTTCCTGCACGGCCGGCACTACACCTGCTACCGGGGCGACGAGATATCCGCCGACTGGCCCTGCAAGTCCGGCCACCAGCCGGTGCCGAGCCACCGCGGCTATCTGCGCGACCAGCGACTCCTGGCCTCGCAGGGCTATATGACGGTGTCGATCGCGGCCAACGGCATCAACGGCCAGGACGACGAGTCGGCCGAGGACGGCGGCGCCCAGGCCCGCTCCTCCCTCATCCGGCTCCATCTGGGCCAGTGGGCGCAGTGGGCCAGGCATCCCGCGTCGGCACCGGCGATCGTCCGTGACGCGCCCCGCGCCGACCTGTCCCGCGTACTCCTCGTCGGGCACTCCCGGGGCGGCGAGGGCGTCAACCGGGCGGCCCTGGACAGCCTTTACCCGCCGCCCGCCGACCAGGACGGCTACCACGGCCCGGTGGACTGGACCATCCGCGGCACGGTGCTCATCGGCCCCACCGTCTTCGGCCAGAACCCCGTGCCCGACGTGCCCTCGGTGACGGTCCTGCCCGGCTGCGACGGCGACGTCTCCGATCTCCAGGGCGAGGTGTACGTCGACGGGACGCGCGCGGTCAGCACCGGAACCGCGCTGCACAGTGCCGTGTACGTCGTCGGCGCCGACCACAACTTCTTCAACTCCGAGTGGACCCCGGGCACCTCCGCGGCGCCCTCCGAGGACGACTTCTACGACGATCCGGACCGGCCCGACCCGGTGTGCGGCGCGCACGCCGCGACCCGGCTCACCGCCGACCAGCAGCACCGGGCCGGAGCCACGTACATCGCGGCCGCCGCGCGGCTGTTCCTGGCCGGGGACGACCGGGTGCGGCCGCTGCTGGACGGCTCCGGCAAGCGGGCGCCGTCCGCCGACCCGGCGCGGGTCCTCAGCCACGCCGTGGGGGCCCGCCGCGGCGGCGGGTTGCTGCCGGACGGCAAGGTGTCGGTGACCGGTGGCCGGCTGTGCGACGCCGTCGACCCGAACCCGGCCAAGGCCTGTCTGGGCGAGGACGCCAAGGGGTACTCGCCACACTTCGCGCAGTGGGTCACCGGCCGGGAGACCGGCCGGCGCGCGGTCGCGCTGCGCTGGACGCACGAGGGCGCCCGCACCCGGCTGGCGCCCGGCCGGACGCTGTCGCTGTCCGGCGCCAAGGAGCTGGCGCTGCGGCTGTTCGTGCCGCCCAACTCCCGTGGCACGCGACTGGACGTGACCCTCACCGACACCAGCGGCCACCGGGCGACGCTGGGCCGGGTCCGCGCCGACGGACTGCCCGGCAGCGAGCGGACCGCCTCCTACTGGGCCCGCGAGATCCGCGTACCGCTGACGGCGGCCACCCGCGCGGGCCTCGACCTCGGGGCCGTCAAGTCCATGGAGCTGACCTCGCGTTCGCCGTCCGGCCGGGCCTGGCTGATGGACGCCTGGGGCTGGCGCCCGGGGACGCCCGAGGCCCGCGCGGCGGCCCTGCCCCGCGTGGACCTCGGCCGTGAGACGGTCGACGAGGGCGACTCGGGCGTGCGCACCTATCACGTCCCGGTGCGGGTGTCGGGCCACGGCAGCGGTCAGGTCCGCGTCTACGTCCTGGACCCGGCCACCGGTCAGGCCAAGGACCAACTGGTCACCGTGCACCCGGGCGGCCATGACATCGACGTGCCGGTCGAGGTGAAGGGCGACACCCGCTACGGCCCGGACCGGTCGTACGACGTCCTGGTCAAGGCGGTGCGCGGCGCCGTCGTCGGCTCCTACCAGGGCGGGATCACCGTGCACGACGACGATCCCGCCCCCACCATGACCGTGACCCCGCTCGCCGACCGGGTCACGGAGGGCCAGCCGCTGCGGTGGCGGCTCTCCCTGTCCGAGCCGGTCGACGTGGACATGGGCGCCGTCTTCGGCGTCGTCCGGCCCGCCTCCGGCGCCGAACTTTCCACCAAGGACGTCTCGGCCGCCTGGCTGCGCGACACCACCGGCCAGTCCCCCGACCCGGAGCGCCCGCTGTCCAAGGTGAACGGCCTCTACCTCTGGGTGGACGTCCCGCCGGGCCGGACCAGCACGGACATCACCCTGCCCACCGTCAAGGACAAGGTCGCGGAACCCGCGGAGTCGGTGACCTTCCGCCGGCTCGACGACATGACCAGCGAGCCGCTGCCCGACGGCCTGTCCTTCTCCGGCACGGTCCTGGACGGACCCGCCGGCCTCCGGCCGTAGTACGGAACCGTCACCCCGCCGGGCAGGACGCCGAATTCGCGTTCGGGCGCGCTGCCCGGCGGGCGGACGGTCAGTCCCCGAAGGTCACTCGAATGCCGACCGTGCCGTCCGAACCGCGGCGCAGGCGGCTGCCCAGCAGGATGAGACGGCCGACGAGGCCGTACTTGCGGGCGATCAGGGCGCGGTAGCGGGCGGTGGTGGCCGGGTCGGTGATCTCGGCGGTGGCCGCCACCTGGTCGCCGGTGGGATTGCCGCGCAGGTCGCAGGGGCCGACCAGGACGTCGGCGCGGCGCCGGATCCGCTTGACCTTGTGACTGTCGGCGGCCGTCCAGACGCCGAGCCCGTCCCCGTCGCGCACCACCCACACCGGGGTGGCGACCGGGGTGCCGTTCCCGCGGTAGCTGGTGAGCAGCAGGTACTTGCCGGCACCGAGTCGGGCCGGCAGCGCGTCGTCGTCCATGGCGGGGAGTCTAGGCCGCGCCGGACGGGGCCCGCCGCAGGTGG
Organism: Streptomyces misionensis; assembly: GCF_900104815.1. Taxonomy (NCBI): domain Bacteria; kingdom Bacillati; phylum Actinomycetota; class Actinomycetes; order Kitasatosporales; family Streptomycetaceae; genus Streptomyces; species Streptomyces misionensis. The sequence continues at coordinate 7,572,314 of NZ_FNTD01000004.1, read as the reverse complement.
GTCACTTCACCGCGGCCGCCATCCGCCGTACCGCCTCGGTGAGGATCTCGGGCGAGGTCGCGAGGTTGAGGCGGACGTGGCCCGCGCCGCCGGTGCCGAACGGCGGGCCGGCGGTGAGGGCGATCCGGCCGCGGTCCAGGAAGATCTGGGCCGGGTCGTCGCCGAGGCCGAGCGCGCGGCAGTCGAGCCAGGCCAGATAGGTGGCCTCGGCGGGATGGACGCGGATGTCCGGCAGGTGCTCGGCCAGCAGGTCGGCGAGCAGGCGCCGGTTGTCGCTGATCCCGGCGAGGAGGGCGTCGAGCCAGTCGGTGGCCTCGCGCAGGGCGGTGGTGTGGGCGATGATGCCGAGATGGCTGGCACCGTGGCCCACCTCCTCGGGCATGCGGGCCAGTTCGGCGGCGGCGCCGGGGCCGGCCAGGGCGAGGGCGGCCTTGAGGCCGGGGAGGTTCCAGCCCTTGGAGGCCGACATCAGGGACAGGCCCCGGTCGGCGCCGGGTACGCCGAGGTAGGGCACGAAGGTGACGCCGGGGGCGACGAGCGGGGCGTGGATCTCGTCCGCGACGACCCGTACGCCGTGGCGTTCGGCGAGTTCGGCGACGGCCGCGAGTTCGGCGGCGGTGTGCACCGTGCCGGTGGGGTTGTGCGGGCTGCACAGCAGGTACGCGGCGCGGCCGCCGCCCGCCGTGGCCCGTGCGAACGCCTCCTCCAGCGCGGCCAGGTCGAGCCGCAGGTCCGCACCGAGCGGGACCTCCACCACCCGCCGGTCCATATGGGTCGCGAACAGGAAGAACGGCGGGTACACCGGCGGGTTGACGATCACCGGATCGCCCGGCCCGGTGACCAGCCTGAGCATCTCGACCACGCCGAGCATCACATCGGGAACGATCGCCGTGCGCTCCACGGCGATCCCGTCCCAGCCCCAGCGCCGGGCGGCGAAGCCGGCCAGGGCCTCGGCGTAGGCGGTGCCGGCCGGGTACCCGGTGTCGCCGAGGGCGAGCGCGTCGGTGAGCGCCCGGACGACGGGCGGGGCGAGCGGGACGTCCATCTCGGCCACCCACAGCGGGAGCACGTCCTCGGGGTAGGTGCGCCACTTCATGCTCGTACGACGGCGCAGCCGCTCCAGGCCGAGGGCGCGCAGCGGGTTCGGTTCTCCGGCGGTGTCGTGCGGGGAGCTGGTCATGGGGCACAAGATAAGGGGGGCGTGCGGTGAGCGGGAACGGGGCGGAGGGGCCGCCGGTGCCGGGGACGACGACCGGCCCCGGATTCGATGGAGCGGCGGCAAAGATCAAGTCATGGGATTAGATTGCGTATTGAAGGATCTATCCCTCCTCCAGGCACCCAGGAGCTGACGCACGTGACCGACAACCCCGCAGCCACCAATGACGTGGCGGTGTCGCTGCGCGCCCGCATCAACACCGGCCAGCCGCACACGGCGCGGATCTGGAACTACTGGCTCGGCGGCAAGGACAACTACGAGGTCGACCGCGCGGCCGGTGACCAGATCCGCCAACTGCATCCGGGCATCGGGGAGTACGCGCGTGCCGACCGGCTGTTCCTGGGCCGGGCGGTGCGGCACCTGGTCGGCGACGTGGGCATCCGCCAGTTCCTGGACGTCGGCACCGGGCTGCCCACCGCCGACAACACGCACGAGGTCGCGCAGCGGATCGCGCCGGAGTCCCGGATCGTGTACGTCGACAACGACCCGCTGGTGCTGGCGCACGCGCGGGCCCTGCTGACCAGCACGCCCGAGGGACGTACCGACTACCTGGACGAGGATCTGCGCAATGTGGACGCGATCCTCGAACACGCCTCGAAGACCCTGGACTTCAGCCGGCCGGTGGCGCTGATGCTGCTCGGCGTGGTCATCTTCATCGGCGACGACGAGGAGGCGTACGGGCTGGTGCGGCGGTTGATGGAGCGGCTGCCCGAGGGCAGCCATCTCGTGCTGTCGCACACCGTCACGCATCCCTCGATGCCGGATGTGGACGAGGCGGTCAAGTTCTGGAACGAGCACGGCACGCCGAAGTTGACCCAGCGCACCCCTCAGGACGTCACGCGGTTCTTCGACGGCCTGGAGCTGCTGGAGCCCGGCGTGGTCTCCTGCTCGCGCTGGCGCCCGGAGCACGCTCACGGGGCGGAGCCGGAGGAGGTCGCCATGTTCGGCGGGGTGGCCCGCAAGGGCTGAGACGGTCGGGTGACCCGCGACACCCGTCGGGTGGCGCGGGTGCGCGCCGTGAGGTCAGACGGACCGGCGCGGCCGTGGGGCCGCGGCGGCCCATTCCATCACGAGGCGCTGGTACTCCTTGCGCTGCTCGGTGGTCAGCGTCCCGCCCGACCGGCGCCACAGGGCCCGGATCTCCTCGTTGACCTCCGCGGCCGATCGCTCGGAGGCGGCTTCAACAGTGGTGGACATGTTGTGAAGCATATGCCGCTCGCCGTGAAGGCGCTGTGAGTAAGTACCCCTGATACGGACATTTCGGACCGTGTTGCTCATCACGTCGAGTGTCAAGGCGCGTACGGGAGTTCACACCCGCCCCTCACCCGGCGACCGCGAGCAGCGGTGGCCGGGGAGGGTGAGCGACGCCACAGCGCCGCTCGGCCGTTCGAGTGCGCCCCGGGCGAGCACGACGGCTCAGGTGCCGGGCTTGCGGCCGTAGACGAAGACGTCGTCGCCGTTGTGCAGCAGCGACCAGTACTTCTTGGCGTCCTTGCCGGTCATGTTGACGCAGCCGTGCGAGCCCGGCGGGTTCCACATGCTCAGGCCCACCGAGTGGAAGGCCTGGCCGCCGTCGAAGAACTGGCTGTACGGCATGGGCACACCGTTGTACAGCGACGAGACGTGGTCGATGTCACGCCAGTAGATCTTCTTCAGGCCGGTGCGGGTGACGTACCCCTTGCGGCCGGTGCGCACGGGCACCGGACCGTAGACGAGCTTCTTGCCGTCCTGGATCCAGCTGAGCTGGTGGGTCAGGTCCACGCACGCGATCCGGCCCTTGTTCACCGGGCACGCGCCGCTCTTGTTGGGGTTCTTGCCCACGGCACGCTGCTTGGTGATGAGGTCCATCACACCCCAGGTGACGTTCCCGGCGTAACCGATGGTGGGCGTGATGCCGTTCTTGGCCTGGAAGGCGCGGATGGCCTTGCAGTCGGCGGCGGACTGCCGGCCGTCGACCGGGCGGCCGAGGAACTTCTCCACCTGCTTCTGGTGCGGGCCCGTCGCGGTGGTGCAGTAACTCGCGGCCTGGGCCGGGGCCGCGGTGAGAGCCAGTGTGAGCGGCGCCACCAGGCCCGTGACGCCCAGCGCGACAACGGCTCGTCTACGTATGTCCCCCATGAGGGATCTTCACCTTCTCCCCAGTTCGCCCAGGGACATCCCCCGGGTGTTTCTGTGCGATTCCCACGATCTCGGACAAGTAGACCCCGGGGGAAATCGTGGGGTTGTGCTTCCGGTCACGCTGTGACGAAACGGTGAACTTCCTCACCCCGCAGCCGGCCGCCGGGGAGCCTGCGGCCGTAGGCGACGAGCAGCAGGTCCTGGGCCGCGCCGTGCAGGGGCGCACCGGTGCCGAAGGACCAGTCGAGGTCGTCGGCGCACAGCCGGACCCCGGTGAGGTCGGTGCCGAAGAACCGGAAGGCCCGTGGATCGACGGCGGCGAGGACGATGCGCAGCCGGTCCTCGGGGACGCGCCGGTCCAGGCCGAGGGCGACGGTGACGTCCAGCCCGTGGACGACGTCGTGGCCGAGGGCCGCGGCACGGCCGCCGACCGGGGGCGTCCAGGGGTGGTGGGCGTGGGCGCGCAGGAAACCGGCGAGTTCGCGGTCCGGGTACGCGGCCGCGTCCCGCCGGGCGAGCCGGTCGGTCGTACGGTGCAGACTGCCGCGCGCCCTGACCAGTTCCAGCAGCACCTTCGCCGTCGGGTGGCGGAATCCCGTCGACATGTGCGCGACCACCTCCCGTACCCGCCAGCCCGCGCAGAGACTGGGCGCCTCCCACTGCGCGGGACTGAACCCCTCGAAAAAATTGGCCAGTTCACGACGTTCGGCGGCGATGAGCGTGGCGATGTCGGCGGCTGCTTTCCCCATGTCTCCAGCATCGGCGGGCCGCCGCGAGAAGTCCAAGACATGATCCGTCTCCGAACTAGCATGAACGGTTATGGAGTTGAGGCAGCTGCGGTACTTCGTGGCGGTGGTGGAGGAGGGCGGTTTCACCCGGGCCGCAGAGCGGCTGCGGCTGGCGCAGCCGGGGCTCAGCGCGCAGATACGGCAGCTGGAGCGGGAGTTGGGGCAGCCGCTGCTGGACCGCTCCGGGCGGGCGGTGCGGCCGACGGAGGTCGGGGAGGCCGTGCTGCCGTACGCGCGGGCCGCGCTCGCGGCGGTCGAGGGGGTGCGGCAGACCGCCGAGGAGTACACGGGCCTGCTGCGCGGGCGGGTCGCGATCGGCCTCGTGCCCGGCACCCTCGCCCACGCCTTCGACCTGGCCGGACTGCTGGCCGCCTTCCACCGGGCACATCCCGGGGTGGAGGTCACCCTCACCGAGGACGTCTCGGACCGGATGCTGGCCGCGCTGCGCGGCGGCGCGCTGGACCTCGCGGTGGCCGGGGTGGCGGGACAGGACCCGCCGCCGGGCATCGCGTGGGAGGTGGTCATCGACGAGCCGCTGGTCGTTGCGGCCGTCCCCGACCACCCCCTGATGACCGGGCACCCGGGGGCACGGGCCGTCGCGCCGGCCGCGCTGGACGGACACCGGCTGATCGGGCTGCCGCACGGGACCGGGATGCGGACCGTCCTGGACCGGCTGTGCGCCGGGGCCGGGTTCCGGCCGCACATCGCCTTCGAGGCGGCGACCCCGGACGCGCTGGCGCGCCTCGCCGCGCGTGGTCTCGGCGTCGCCGTCCTGCCCGGCCGCGGCCCCCGCCCCGGCTTGCGCACCCTCGCCCTCGCGGACCCGCGCGCCCGCGGCCGGGTGGCCCTCGCCTGGCGCACCCCGGACCCGCTGAGCCCCGCCGCGCGGGAGCTGCTGCGCCGGCTGCGGCAGGGGATGCGCGCCGAGCGGTGACGGCCGCCCCCGGAGCCGGAGGGACAGCGGGGGCGGCCGGTGAAACGCCCGGGGAGGCGATCCGGTGGCCGGCGCCGCGACCACCCGACCGGCCCCGGCGGTCAGCCGCGCGGATGCCGCAGCGCCTGGTGGAAGCCGGTGTGCACCGCGGTGAGGCCGCCGTCGACCACCAGGGTGGTGCCCGTGATCCAGGCGGCGTCGCGGGAGGCGAGGAAGGCGACCGCGGCGGCGATGTCCTCCGGCTCGCCGACCCTGCCCAGCGGATACAGCCCGCGGACGGCCGCCACGTCGTCGTCGCGTCCCTCCCAGGCCGAGGTGCGCACCGTGCCCGGTGCCACCAGGTTCATCCGGACGCCCCGGGCCGCCACCTGCCCGGCGAGGGTGCGGGTGAGGGAGCCGAGACCGGCCTTGGCGGCGCTGTACGCCTGGTTGCCGAAGTCCTGGAGGCCGTTGACGGAGCCGATGCTCACGATGGCGCCGCGTCCGGACGCGGCCAGGTGGGGCAGGGCCGCGCGGCAGCAGCGGTAGGCGCCGGTCAGGGTGACGTCGAGGTCGCGCGCCCATGCCTCGTCCGAGCCGTCCTCGAAGAGCGGGGCGTCCGGGGAGCAGTGGGCGGCGCAGTTGACCAGCACGTCCAGGGAGCCGAAGGCGTCGACGGCACGGGCCACGGCCGCCTCCACGGCGGCGCGGTCGGCCACGTCGCACGCGAACGCCTCGGCCGTCAGCCCCTCTTGTCGCAGCGCGGCGGCGGTCCGCTCGGCCTCGGGCAGGTCCCGGTCGGTGACCAGGACGCCGCCGCCCTCCTCGGCGAGCCGCCGGGCGACGGCGGCGCCGATGCCGCGCGCCGCCCCGGTGACGAGAACTCCGTGTCCCGTAAAGCGGGTCTGATCGCTCATGGACCGACGGTACGGCCGTACCGCCGGTCTTTCACCGTCCCCGACCCGGCGAGGATTCCGGCTGCCCGTTCACCGGTAGCCCGTCGTGTCCGCCGGCCGGCCCGCGTCCTGGACCTCCGTCAGATACCGCCAGGCGTCGGGGCGGCTGCCGTCGAGGTCGGTGAAGCCGTACTCCCGGGCGAGGCCGCCGCTGGAGAGTGACCGGCCGTTGAAGCGGGCCACGTCGGGGTCGGCGGCCAGGGCGGCGACGGCCCGGCCGGTGAAGCGCGGGGTCTCGGAGATGGCGAAGTGCGGTTCGCGGGCGAGGGCGTCGCGCCAGTTGTCCTCGCGGACGCCGAACTGGTCCAGCATCAGCTCCGAGCGCATCCAGCCGGGGGTGAGGGCGACGGCCGTGGCACCGCGCGGACCCAGTTCGTGCCCGAGGGCGAAGGCCATGCGCAGGACGGAGGCCTTGGCGAGGTCGTAGAAGAGGTTCACCCGGTAGGTGTCCCGGTTGTAGTCGGCGGTGCCGTCGGTGACCTCCACGACCAGGCCGCCGGGCCGGCGCAGCAGCAGCGGCAGCGCGAAGTGGCTGGTGACGGCGTGCGTCTCGACCGCGAGCCGGAGGAGTTTCAGGCCGTTGTCGAGGTCGTGCTCCCACACCGGGGTGTCCCACTCGAAGAGCTTCTCGCCGCCCCAGATGTCGTTGACGAGGATGTCCAGGCGGCCCTGTTCGTCCGCGATGCGCTCCACCAGGCCGCGCACGGCGGCGTGCCGGAGGTGGTCGACCGCCACGGCGATGCCGGTGCCGCCGGCCGCGGAGACGAGGTCCGCGGTGTCCTCGACGGTCTCGGGGCGGTCGTACTCGGAGCGGTGGGCGCGGGTGCTGCGTCCGGTGACGTAGACGGTCGCGCCGGCCGCGCCGAGTTCCACGGCGATGCCCCGTCCGGCGCCCCGGGTCGCGCCCGCGACCAGCGCGACCTTGCCCTCCAGCTGTTTCGACATGTCCGGCCTCTCGTGCGGTGTGTGTGCTGACGTCGCTCAGCGTCACCGAGAAACCGGACGTCTTCTGTCGGGTTTCACCGGGCGGGTTCCCGCCGGCCGGACCGCTCACCGAAGTGTGGAGCCCGCGGGAACCCGCCGCACGGGCTCAGTGCCCGCGTTTGATCCATTCCTCCAGGTGGGGCGCCTCGTCGCCGATCGTGGTGGAGTCGCCGTGGCCGGTGAGGACCTTGGTCTCGGGCGGCAGGGTGAGCAGCCGCTCGCGGATGGACTCGATGATCGTCGGGAAGTGGGAGTACGACCGTCCGGTGGCGCCGGGGCCGCCCTTGAAGAGGGTGTCGCCGGTGAAGACGGTGCCGAGCCCGGGGTCGTAGAGGCAGACCGCGCCCTGCGCGTGCCCGGGCGTGTGCAGCACGGTCAGGTCGGCGCCGGCCGCCTCGATGACCTGCCCGTCCACGAGCAGCCGGTCGGGGTCGCGGTCGGGGTGGGTCATCTTCCACAGCGGCAGGTCGTCCGGGTGCAGCCAGATGACCGCGCCGGTGCGGTCGGCGAGTTCCGGGGCCGCGTCGATGTGGTCGTTGTGGGCGTGGGTGCACACGATGGCGGTGAGCCGGCGGTCGCCGACGGCGCGGGCGATGGCGTCGGCGTCGTGGGCGGCGTCGATGACGATCGCCTCCTCGTCGTCACCGACGATCCAGACGTTGTTGTCGACGTCCCAGGTGCCGCCGTCGAGGGTGAACTGGCCGGAGGTGACGAGGCGTTCGATGCGGGCGGCCATCACAGCACCACCACCGAACGCAGCACGTCGCCCTCGTGCATCCGCTCGAACGCCTTCTCCACCTCGTCCAGTCGGATGGTCTCGGTGACGAACGCGTCGAGGGGCAGCCGGCCTTGCAGATGCAGGTCGATCAGCATCGGGAAGTCGCGGGAAGGCAGGCAGTCGCCGTACCAGCTGGACTTGAGGGAGCCGCCGCGGCCGAAGACGTCCAGCAGGGGCAGTTCGAGCTTCATCTCCGGGGTGGGGACGCCGACGAGGACGACGGTGCCGGCCAGGTCGCGGGCGTAGAAGGCCTGCTTGTAGGTCTCCGGGCGGCCGACCGCCTCGATGACGACGTCGGCGCCGAACCCGCCGGTCAGCTCGCGGACCGCCTCCACCGGGTCGGACTGCCGGGAGTTGACGGTGTGGGTGGCGCCCAGGGTGCGGGCCTTCTCCAGCTTGCGGTCGTCGATGTCCACGGCGATGATCTTCGCCGCGCCGGCCAGGTTGGCGCCCGCGATGGCCGCGTCGCCGACGCCGCCGCAGCCGATGACCGCGACCGAGTCGCCCCGGCCGACGTTGCCCGTGTTGATGGCGGCGCCGATGCCGGCCATCACCCCGCAGCCGAGGAGACCCGCGACCGCCGGGGAGACGGACGGGTCGACCTTGGTGCACTGGCCGGCGGCGACGAGGGTCTTCTCCGCGAACGCGCCGATGCCCAGGGCCGGGGACAGCTCCTGCCCGGTGGACGCGAGGGTCATCTTCTGCTTGGCGTTGTGGGTGTTGAAGCAGTACCAGGGGCGGCCGCGCAGACAGGCCCGGCAGTTGCCGCACACCGCGCGCCAGTTCAGGACGACGAAGTCACCGGGCGCCACCTCGGTGACGCCGTCGCCGACCGACTCCACCACGCCCGCGGCCTCGTGGCCGAGGAGGAAGGGGAAGTCGTCGGAGATGCCGCCCTGCTTGTAGTGCAGGTCGGTGTGGCACACGCCGCAGGCCTGGACGCGTACGACGGCCTCGCCCGGCCCCGGATCCGGCACCACGATCGTCTCGACTCGTACGGGCTCGTTCTTGCCCGGTGCGATCACGCCGCGTACTTCCTGCGCCATGGTCCGTTCCTTCCATCGATTGCTTACGGTGCAGACCCTACGCGCGTCCGACCAGGGACGGGACGGGCCACGGCGTCGACCGTTGATCTTTCCACCGGTGGGCCGCCGTACCCGCCGGACGGAGCCCGCCGCGCCCGGCCGGCGGCCGACGGTGATGGCAATCTCTTTGCGGGCCGCAGGCAATCGCCTGGTGTGTGCGCTTGCCCGGCCGTGCCTCAATGGAGGCATGCTCGCTGATGGCCGCAAGGGACGTACCGCATTCCTGTTCTCGGCCGGTGACCCGCCGCCGCCCGGGACGGGCCGTGAACTGGCGGCGGCGTTCCCTCTGTTCGCGAAGACGCTGGACGAGGTGTGCGGGCGTCTGGGCCCGTATCTGCAACTGCCGCTGAAGAGCGTGATGTTCGCGGCCCCCGGCACCCGGACGTCGGCGCTGCTGGACCGGGTGCCGTTCGCGGGCCCCGCGGTCTTCGCGCTCCAGGTGGCGCAGTACCGGCTGCTGAGCGGCTGGGGGGTGCGGCCCGATGTGCTGTTCGGGCACGCGGCCGGGCGGATGGCCGCCGCGTACGCCGCCGGGGTCTTCTCCCTTCCGGACGCCTGCCACGCGGTCGGCACGCTGGCCCGGCTGCTGGACGGCGCGGGCGGCGACGGGGCGCCGGGCGAGGTCCTCGCCGCCTACGGCCGTACGCTCGCCACGCTCCGTCCCCGCCCGCCGCGGCTGCCCCTCGTCTCCGACGTCACCGCCCGCCCGGTGGCCGCCGAGACCGCCGATCCGGGGTTCTGGCTGCCCGTGGCGCCGTCCCGGTTCGCGGACGCGGCCGCCCTGCTGCACCGGGAGGGGGTGCGTACCTGGCTGGAGCTGGGCCCGGAGGACGGCCTCATCCGCGCGCTCCCCGGCTGCCTGCCGCCGGGCACCAGCGCCGGCTCGGCCCGTGCCGTGGCGCGGGACTGGGCGGTGCTGGCGGCGGACCGGGGCGAGCACCTCGGGAGCACGCGGGCCTGACGAGGACGGTCCAGGCCGGTGGGTCAGGCCTGTACGGCCGGCAGCAGGCCCGTCACCGGTGCCACGAGGTCGGTGATCTGGTGCAGTTCGCCGAGGCGGTTCAGCTCGCTCACCTGGTTCAGGGACTTGAGCTGCTCGGAGACCTTCGGCATCCGTGCCTGCTGCTCCGCGGGCAGGTCGCCGGCGGTGACCGTGTCGAGCACGGTCATGGGGTTGAGCCGCCCGGTGTGCGCGGCGCTCGCGTCGGCCGCGTTGGCGAGGGGGGCGGCCAGGCCGGTGACCCCGGCGGCGAGGCCGAGGGCGGCGACGATACGGCGTGTTGACTTCATGTCCTCAGCAACGGCGGCGGTCCCCGGCCGGACACGGGCGGTGGCCCCCGCTCACCCGTGAGGCGGAGCCGGCCCCGTGCGCTTGCCGAGGTGGCCGGGCCGGAGGAGCCTCGTAGAGGGGCCCCTTCGGCCCGGCCGCGCGGCGGGCCGCGAGCGCCTTGAGGAGGTCACCATGGGCAGCGCCACAGGCTCCGCCTTCGACACCGAGACACTGCGCCGGGGCATCGAGGGAACCACCGGGAACTCCCTGCTGGCCCTGTACGCGGACGACGCGGAGGTCCGCATCGTCGACCACAACACCCAGCCGAGCCATCCACGGGTCCTGCACGGCCGCGGTGAGATCGCCGCGTTGCTGGACGACATCTACGGCCGCGACATGACGCACAAGCTGGACCAGTGCGTGGTCCAGGGCGATCAGGCCGCGTTCACCGAGTCCTGCCAGTACGGGGACGGCACCCGGGTCCTCGCCGAGTCCATGATCACACTGCGGGACGGGAAGATCTCCCGGCAGATCCTGATCCAGGCATGGGACGAGTAGGCAGACGGTTTGCGCGGTTCCAGGTCAGCACCCGGCTGACCTGGTCGTTCTCGGCCCGCGCGGGCCTGGGACGGGCGCGGCCCCGGCGGCGGGGGCCGGTCTTGGCGGCGAGCCTGCCGGTGTCCGCGGCCCTGCTGCGGTCGGCGCTGAGGACGCTGCGCCCGCGGGCTCCGCTGGCGCGTGCCCGGCGCCGGCGGCGGCCGTGAGCGCCTCGGTTAGTCTGTACGCGGGCCGTGACTGGCGCTGAGGTGGAGCACCACCGGGGAGCGGTCCGTGGTGGATGCCGCGCGCCTGGGCGTAAGACTCGATCCAGCTCAGGAGTGTGCCGCATGACCCAGGCCCGTCTCATGGACGGAACCGCCCTCGCCCGCCGCATCGTGGAGGACGCCGCGCGCCGGGCCGCGGAACTCACGGCGCGCACCGGCGTCGTCCCCTGTCTCGCCACCGTGCTGGTCGGCGAGGACCCGGCGTCCGTCACCTACGTCCGGATGAAGCAGAACCGCTGCCGCAAGGCCGGCATCGCCTCCCGCCACGTGGCCCTGCCCGCCACCACGACCACCGATGAACTGGTGCGCACCCTGCGGGAGTTGTCGGCGGACCCGGAGGTGCACGGCATCCTGCTCCAGCACCCGATGGGCGAACACGTCGACGAGCGGGCCGCGTTCGAGGCGATCGCGCCGGAGAAGGACGTCGACGGCGTCACCTTCGCCTCCTTCGCCACCATGAGCTTCGGTCTGCCGGGCTTCGTGTCCTGCACGCCGGGCGGCATCCTGCGGCTGCTCGACGAGTACGGCGTCGACCCCGCCGGGAAGCGGGCCGTGGTGGTGGGCCGCAGCGCGATCCTCGGCAAGCCGGTGGGCATGCTGCTGCTGGCGCGGGACGCGACGGTGACGTACTGCCACTCGCGCACCCGGGATCTGTCGGCGGCGGTGCGCGAGGCGGACATCGTCGTCGCGGCGGTCGGCCGGCCGCGGCTGATCCGGGGCCAGGACATCAAGCCCGGCGCGGTCGTGATCGACGCCGGCTACAACCCGGGCAACGTCGGCGACGTCGACTTCGACTCGGCCGTGGAGCGGGCCTCGCTGATCACCCCGGTGCCGGGCGGCGTGGGTCCGATGACCATCGCGACGCTGCTGGAGCAGACGGTCACGGCCGCGGAGACGGCCGCCGCCCGCCTCGCGACGGCCTGAGGAAGGACGGCTCGGAGCGCCGGGCGCGACGTCCCGGCGCTCAGGGACCGGTCCGGCCCGCCCCCGTCAGCCCGTCCTGGGAGAGACCCCCGCCCGCTCACCCCATGGTGAGCACCATCCGGAACCGCGCCTTCCCGGCCAGCATCTTCTGGAACGCGGCGTCGGCGTCAGCGAGCGGGGTCTTCTCCGTCATGGGGCGGATGCCGTGCAGCACGCTGAAGGCCATGGTGTCCTCCACGTCCTTGGAGGTGCCGGACGGGTGGCCGCGGACGACGCGGCCGGCCATGAGGAGCTGGGCCGGGCTGATGTCCAGGGGCGCGGTGTCGGCGCCGATGGCGACCAGTTCCCCGCGGGGGGCCAGGCCGTCCACGGTGGCCGAGATGGCCTCGGAGTTCCCCGCGGTGGCGAGGACGACCTTGGCGCCGCCCAGGGCCTGCAGCGCCTCGGCGACCGGGGTGGCGGAGGTGCTGTCGACGTAGTGGTGGGCGCCGAGCTGACGGGCGAAGTCGGCCTTCTGCGCTCCCCGGGCGATCGCCACGGTCTCGAAGCCCATCGCGACCGCGTACTGCACCCCGAGGTGTCCGAGGCCGCCGAGGCCGAGCACCGCGACCAGGTCGCCGGGCCGGCCGGGGCTGCGGCGCAGCCCGTTGAAGGTGGTCACGCCCGCGCAGGCCAGCGGCCCGGCGTCGCTCGCGGCCAGCGCCTCCGGGATCCGGGCCAGGGCGTCGACGGGTGCGATCACCTTCTCGGCGAAGCCGCCGTCGTAGGTCCAGCCCGGCACCTTCAGGTTGTCGCACACGACGAAGTCGCCCTCGCGGCAGGGCCCGCAGTGGCCGCAGCTGCCGCCGAACCAGCCCACGGCCACCCGGTCGCCGGTCTGCCAGCCGCGTTCGCGCACGCCCTCGCCCAGTTCCTCGATCCGCCCGGCGATCTCGTGCCCGGGCACGTCGGGGAACGTCACACCCGGCAGCCCGCCGCCGACGAAGAGGGCGTCGCTGTGGCAGACGCCGCACGCCTCGACGGCGATCCGCACATGGCCGGGCCCCGGCCGCGGCACCTCGCGCTCGACCAGCTCGAAGGTGCCGTTCGGGGCGGCCACTTGGGCGACTCGATAGCTACTCATGGGTCTCTCCGGAGCAAGGGTGCGGGCGACGGGCACGGGCGATGGGGGCGCGGCACGGGGTACGGCGGCCGCCCCTCCCCCAGCAGACCAGTTCCGGCCCCGCCGCGCGCGCCGAACGACCGCTCCGGGCGATCCCGCCGACGGCGGTGGATGAACGCTCAACAAACCGGAGGGCGCAGCACTCGCCGGGCCTCCGGCACGGTCATAGAGTGACCTACATCACGCCGGACCGGCTGATTCCGTCTCCTGCCCGCACGGTCTGGAGGGCGCATGACCCACATCAAGGTGAACGTCGACGGCACGACGTACGAGGACGACGTGGAGCCGCGACTGCTGCTCGTCCACTATCTGCGCGACCGCCTCGGACTGACCGGCACCCCGATCGGCTGCGACACCTCGAACTGCGGGGCGTGCACCGTGGACCTGGACGGCGCGACCGTCAAGAGCTGCTCGGTGCTGGCCGTCCAGGCGGACGGCTGCGCGGTGACGACCGTGCAGGGTCTGGCGGAGGACGGCGGGTTCACGGCGCTGCAACGCGCCTTCCACGAGCAGCACGCCCTCCAGTGCGGCTACTGCACCCCCGGCATGATCATGGCGGCGCGCGATCTGCTCCGGGAGAACCCGCACCCGACGTCCGACGAGGTGCGCCACGCCCTGGAGGGCAACCTCTGCCGCTGCACCGGCTACCAGAACATCGTCCGCGCGGTGCTCGCCGCGTCCGGACGGCAGGACGGCTCCCCAGCCGCCGACCGTGCGCGGGACACCTCCGGACAGCAGGCCACCGAGGAGGTCACGGCATGACCGATCAAGCCGTAGCGGGCGAGGTCGGCGGGGAGGTCGGCCGCGCCCGGCTGCGCAAGGAGGACGCCCGGCTGCTCACCGGCCAGACCACCTGGACCGACAACATCCAGGTCGCCGGCATGCTGCACCTGGCCATTCTGCGCAGCCCCATGGCGCACGCCCGCATCACCCGCGTGGACGTCGCCCCCGCCCTCGAACGCCCCGGTGTCATCGCGGCGTTCAGCGGCGCGGACCTCGCCGAGGGACTGGGCTCGCTGCCCTGCGCCTGGCCGGTGACCGAGGACATCGTGCTGCCCGACCATCCGCCGATCGCGGTGGAGGAGGTCCGGTACGCGGGCGACCCGGTGGCGGTCGTGGCGGCCCGCGACCGGTACGCGGCGGCCGACGCGCTGGAGGCGATCGAGGTCGACTACGACCCGCTGCCCCCGGTCCTGGACCTGGAGGCCGCGCTGGCCGAGGGCGCCCCGCTGGTCCACTCCGACAAGGGCACCAACCGCTGCTACACCTGGCCGCTGGCCGCCGGGGAGAGCTTCGCGGCGGTGCGCGCCCGCGCCGAGGTCACCCTCAGGCGCCGCTACCACCAGCAGCGGCTGATCCCCAACGCCATGGAGCCGCGCGCGGTCGTCGTCACCCCGCTCGCCGCCTCCGGCGAGTACACCGTGTACTCGGCCACCCAGATCCCGCACATCCTGCGCATCATGCTGGCCACCGTGACCGGCATCCCGGAACACAAGCTGCGGGTGATCGCCCCGGACGTGGGCGGCGGCTTCGGCTCCAAGCTCCAGGTGTACGGCGAGGAGGCGCTCGCCCTCGCGGTGGCCCGCAGGCTGGGGCGGCCGGTGAAGTGGACCGAGTCCCGCTCGGAGGGCTATCTCGCCACCCACCACGGCCGGGGCATGATCCAGGACATCGAGGTCGCCGCCACCCGCGAGGGCCGGCTGCTCGGCCTCAAGGTGGACCTCATCGCGGACATGGGCGCCTATCTGATGCTGGTCACGCCCGGCATCCCGATCCTGGGCGCGTTCATGTACCCGGCGATCTACAAGATGGACGCCTACGAGTTCGGGTGCACGGGCGTCTTCACCACCCGCACCCCCACCGACGCCTACCGCGGCGCCGGCCGCCCGGAGGCCACGTTCGCCATCGAGCGGATCATGGACGAGCTGGCGGCGGAGCTGGGCCTGGACCCGGTGGAGGTACGGCGCCGCAACTGGATCCGGCACGAGGAGTTCCCCTACACCACGATCGCCGGACTGACCTACGACAGCGGCGACTACGAGGCGGCCACCGACAAGGCGCTCGCCCTGTTCGGCTACGACGACCTGCGCGCCGAGCAGCGCGCGCGCAACGAGCGCGGCGACCCCGTACGCCTGGGCATCGGCGTGTCCACGTTCACCGAGATGTGCGGCCTGGCGCCGAGCCGGGTGCTGCGCGACCTGAGGTACGGGGCCGGCGGCTGGGAGGCGGCGAGCATCCGGATGCTGCCCACCGGCAAGGTCGAGGTGGTCACCGGCACCAGCCCGCACGGCCAGGGCCACGAGACCTGCTGGAGCCAGATCGCGGCGGACGTGCTCGGCGTGCCGTTCGAGGACGTCGAGGTGCTGCACGGCGACACGAAGTCGTCCCCGCAGGGCATGGACACCTACGGCTCGCGGTCGCTGGCCGTCGGCGGCGAGGCCGTGCACCGGGCGGCCACCACGGTGGTGGAGAAGGCCCGCAAGGTGGCGGCGCACCTGCTGGAGGCGAGCGAGCAGGACCTGGAGTTCCGGGACGGCGTGTTCTCCGTGAAGGGCTCCCCCGAGGCCCGCAGGTCCATCCAGGAGATCGCCTTCGAGGCGTTCACCAACCACGACCTGCCCGACGGCGTGGAGCCGTCCATCAACGCCGAGCACGTGGTCGACCCGGAGAACTTCTCCTTCCCGCACGGCACCCATCTGTGCGCGGTCGAAGTCGACACGGAGACCGGGCAGACGCGGATCAGGTCGTACGTCTGCGTGGACGACGTCGGCCGGGTGGTGAACCCGGTGATCGTGGAGGGGCAGGTGCACGGCGGGCTCGCGCAGGGCATCGCGCAGGCGCTGTACGAGGAGGCGGTCTACGACGACGAGGGCAACCTGGTCTCCGGCAGCATGGCCGACTACCCCGTGCCGTCGGCCGTCGACCTGCCGGACTTCGTGACCGACCGGACCGAGACCCCCGCGACGTCCAACGCCCTCGGGGTCAAGGGCGTCGGCGAGGCCGGGACGATCGCCTCGACGCCCGCCGTGGTCAACGCCGTCGTGGACGCGCTGCGCCCGCTCGGCGTGACCGACGTACGGATGCCCTGCACACCCGAGCGGGTGTGGCGCGCGGTGAGGGAGGCGACGGCATGATTCCCCCGGCATTCGAGTACGCCCGCCCGCAGTCCGTCGAGGAGGCGGTACGGCTGCTCGGCGAGGCGGGTGACGAGGCGAAGGTGCTGGCCGGCGGGCAGAGCCTGCTGCCGCTGCTGCGGCTGCGGCTCGCCTTCCCCGAACTCGTCGTGGACGTGGGGCGCATTCCCGCGCTGCGCGGGGTGCGCGAGGACGGCGACACCCTGGTCATCGGCGCGCTCACCACCCACCACGACGTCATCCGCGACCCGCTGGTGCGCCGCCACGCCGGGCTGCTCGCGGCCGCCACCGCCACCGTCGCCGACCCTGCGGTACGGCACCGGGGCACGCTCGGCGGCTCGCTGGCGCACGCCGACGCGGCCGGCGACCTGCCCGCGGTCGTCCTGGCGCTGGACGGCGAGCTGGTCGCCGCCGGTCCGAACGGCCGACGCACCGTCCCGGCCCGGGAGTTCTTCGTCGACTACCTGCAATCCGCCCTCTCTCCCGACGAGTTGCTCGTCGAGGTGCGGGTGCCGAAGACGGACGGCTGGGGCTTCCACTACGAGAAGTTCCACCCGGTGGCGCAGGCCTGGGCGATCGTCGGGGTCGCGGCGCTGGTGCGGCGGGAGGACGGGCGGATCGCCGAGGCACGCGTGGGGCTGACCAACATGGGCGCGACCCCGCTGCGGGCATCCGCCGCGGAGGCGGCGCTGGCCGGCGCCGACGGGCCGGGCCCGGTGGCGCGGGCGGCCGGGGCCGCGGCCGAGGGCACCCGGCCCGGTCAGGACGCGTCGGCCTCCCCCGAGTACCGCGCGCACCTCGCCCGGGTCCTGACCGAGCGGGCGGTGCTGACCGCCGCCGGGATGAGGTGAGCGCCGATCATCCGGATGGACGACCCAGAGCAGGTGCGGGCCCGCCTGGAGGAAACGGGATACCTCGTGGACGACGGGCTGGCCGTCACCTGTTACCTGGCGCTGAGGCTGCACCGGCCGCTGTTCTGCGAGGGCGACGCGGGCGTCGGCAAGACCGCGCTCGCCTCCGCCCTCGCCGAGGCGCTCGGCGCCCCGCTGATCCGGCTCCAGTGCCACGAGGGCATCGACGCGTCCCAGGCCCTGTACGACTGGGACTTCCCGCGCCAGCTGCTGCACCTGCGGGCGGCGGAGGCGGCGGGCGTCAGGGACGCGGACCGGCTGGAGAGCGAGCTGTACGACCGGCGGTTCCTCATCGCCCGCCCGCTGCTCCAGGCGTTGCAGACCGAGCCGTCGGTCCTGCTGGTGGACGAGATCGACCGCGCCGACGACGAGTTCGAGGCCTTCCTGCTGGAACTCCTGTCCGAGTACGCGGTGACGATCCCCGAACTGGGCACGCTGCGGGCCGAGGTGCCGCCGGTGGTCGTGCTCACCTCCAACCGCACCCGCGAGGTGCACGACGCGCTCAAGCGGCGGTGTCTGTACCACTGGTTCGACCACCCCGGCTTCGCCCGTGAACTCGCCATCGTGCGCCGCCGGCTGCCCGGGGTGTCGGCCCGTCTCGCCGAACAGGTGACGGCCCTCGTCCAGGCCCTGCGCGAGGCGGACCTGGTGAAACCGCCGGGCGTCGCGGAGACCATCGACTGGGCCGAGGCCCTGGCGGCGCTGGGCGCCACCGAGACCGACGCGGAACTCGCCGTCACCACCCTGGGTTCCGTCCTCAAGTACCGCGAGGACATGGACCGCGCCCGGGGCCTGGACCTGACCGCGGTGCTGGCGGCGCGGGGGGTGTGAGCGATGGACACGTCCCCGGCCGCCTGGTCCTCCCCGCCGGGTCCGGCGGCGGCCGACGCCGTGCTGCTCGGGTTCGTGCGGGCGCTGCGGGCCTCGGGGGTCGAGGCGAGTGCCGAGCGGGGGTACGCGTTCCTGCGGGCGGTCACCGTGCTGCGGCCGGGGGTGCGGGCGGACGTGTACGCGGCGGGACGGGCCACGCTGTGCGGCGGTCCGGACGACCTGGAGCGCTACGAAAGGGTGTTCGCCGCCTATTTCGGGAGCGCCGACGGGCCCGCCGCCCGGCCCGTGCCGCGCACCGCTCCCCCGCCCCGGCCCCGGCCACGCGTCCGGGTCGGGCTCGCCGGCGACCGTTCCACCGGCGAGCGCGACCCGCTGGGCCCGCCCACCGCCACGCTCGCCAGCTCCACCGAGGTGCTGCGGCACCGTGACGTCGCCGCCCTGGACGACGCCGAGCGCGCCCAACTCCACCGGCTGCTGGCCGCGTTCGCGCTGCGGGGCGAGACCCGCCGGTCGGCCCGGCGGCGGCCGGCCCGGCGCGGGGACGTCGATCCGCGCCGGACCGTGCGCGAGCTGCTGCGGCGCGGCGGGGAACCGGCCCGGCTGCGCCGGCACGCCCGGGTCGACCGGCCGCGCCGGGTGGTGCTGCTGGTGGACGTGAGCGGTTCGATGGCACCGTACGCGGACGCGCTGCTGCGGTTCGCGCACGCGGCCGTGCGCGGGGGCCGCACGGAGGTGTTCACGGTCGGCACCCGGCTGACCCGGGTGACCCGCGAACTGTCCCACCGCGACCCGGACCTGGCGATGGCGGCGGTCGCGGCGGCCGTGCCCGACTGGCGCGGCGGCACCCGGCTCGGCGAGCTGCTGCGCGAGTTCCTGAACCGCTGGGGGCAGCGGGGCATGGCGCGCGGCGCGGTCGTGGTGCTGCTCTCCGACGGCTGGGAGCGCGACGATCCCCGGCTGCTCGGCGCCCAGATGCGCCGGCTGCACGCGCTGGCGCACCGGGTGGTGTGGGCCAACCCCCGCAAGGAGCGGCCGGGTTACGCGCCGACGGCGGCGGGGATGGCGGCGGCCCTGCCGAGCGTGGACGAGTTCGTGGCGGGGCACAGCCTGGCGGCGCTGGAGCGGCTCGCGGCGGTGGTGCGCGGGGCGCGGTCCGGCGCGGTGGCGGGGGTGGAGCGTTGATTCCCGGATGGGCAAGGAGCAAGTGATGGAGCTGCACCACGAGTTCACCGTTCCGGTGCCGGTCGAGGAGGCCTGGCCCGTGCTGCTGGACATCGAGCGGGTCGCGCCGTGTCTGCCGGGCGCGGTCGTGGAGGAGTACGACGGCAAGACCGTGACCGGCTCGGTGAAGGTCAAGGTCGGCCCGGTCACGGTGACCTATCGCGGCACCGCGGTGTTCGAGGAGCAGGACGCGGCGGCGCACCGGATGGTGCTGGTCGCGAACGGCCGGGAGACGCGCGGGCAGGGCACGGCCAGGGCGACGGTCACCGGCACGCTGAGTGAGCGGGACGGTGGTACGGCGGTGTCCGTGCGCACCGACCTCACGGTGACCGGGCGCCCGGCGCAGTTCGGGCGCGGGGTGCTGGCGGAGGTGGGCGACCGGCTGGTGAGCCGGTTCGCCGACTGTCTGGCGGCGCGGCTGGCCGAGCGGCCGGAGCCCGCCGAGGAGGCGGCCGCGTCCGAGCCCCCGCGGGCCGAACCCCGGGAGGCGGAAGAACCTCCGCCGCTCGATCTGCTGCGCACCGCGGGCGGGCCGGTGGCCAGGCGTGCGGCGCCGGTGGCGGCCGCCGTCGCGGCGCTGGTGCTGGTGGTGCTGCGCCTGCGGCGGCGGGGAAGGGCCGCAGGCGGCGCCGGTGAGTCCGGGCGGAGGCCGACCCGGCGCGTCACCCGGGGTCGCCGGCCACCCTGGCGTGCAGATGCTGGTCGTGCCAGCCGTCGGCGTGCAGCAGGGCGCCGCGCATGGTGCCCTCGAAGGTGAAGCCGGCCTTCTCGGCGACCCGGCAGGAGGCGGGGTTCGCGGTGGAGTGGCACAGCCGGACCCGGTGCAGGCCGAGGTCGCGCAGGGCCCAGTGGGTGAGCCGCCGGGTCGCGGCGACGGCGAGGCCGGCGCCGCGCGCCTCGGGGAGCAGCCAGTAGACGAGTTCGGCGGCGCCGCCGGCGAGGTCGACGCCGTTGAGTCCGATCAGCCCGATCGGGGTGCCGCCGCTCCTGGCGACGGCCCAGACGGCACCGGACTCGGCCCGCCAGCGCTCGCGCATCCGGGCGATCCGCCGCCGGGCGTCGTCCTCGTCGGCCACGGCGAACAGGTTCCACTGCCGGATCGCCGGGTCCTGCGCCGCGGCGAGCAGCGCGGCGGCGTCGGCCGGGCGCCAGGGCCGCAGCTGCACGCCGTCCGCGAGGCCGAGGACGGGCTGGTCGCCGCCGGCCATGCGGCCCGGCGGCACCACGTCGGGTATCCCTGAGCTGGAGATCATCCGGTGATGATCGCACGGTGGTGTCAGCGCGGCGGCAGCCGGTGCAGCGTCACCTCGGTGAGCGTTCCGTCGTGCGCCTCGGCCGTCAGATAGGTGCGGTAGGGCTCGCGGCGGCGGTCGGTCGGGGAGCCCGGGTTGAGCAGCCGCAGACCACCGGGGGCCGTGCTGTCCCAGGGGATGTGGCTGTGCCCGAAGACCAGCACGTCGAGGTCGGGGAACCGCGCGGCGCAACGGGCCTCGCGCCCCTGGGCGGGCCCGGTCTCGTGCACGACCCCGAAGCGCAGCCCGGCCAGCTCGGCGTACGCCACCTCGGGCAGCCGCGCCCGCAGCTCGGGCCCGTCGTTGTTGCCGTACACCGCGACCAGCCGGCGGCTGCGGCTCTCCAGAAGCTCGAGCGTGGCGGTGTCCACCCAGTCCCCGGCATGGAACACGACGTCGGCCCGCGGGAGTTCGGCCAGCAGTTCGCCGGGCAGTTCCTTGGCGCGCTTGGGCAGGTGCGTGTCGGACATGAGCAGCAGGCGCATCTCCTCAGCCTAGGTTCTCCCCGGTTCGCGACCGGTCCCGGACACGGCCACCGGGTCCGGGACCACCAGGCGGTGGCGAGGCCGTTTCCGGGGTCAGTGGAACCGGGTGGTGTACAGGCGGGCCTTGTAGATCTGGGCGCCGGCGCGGGTGCGGTCGCCGCCCGCGGAGAAGTGCACGGTGGGGCCGCCCCAGACGGAGTCGTCCCCGTCGGGGTCGGTGGTCCACATGCTCTGCCCGCCTTCGTGGCGCACATAGGACTTCGGGTACGGCATCGAGACCAGCGTGGTGAGCGCGCGGGTCTTCTTGTCGAGGGAGTAGACGTGGTGGCTGTCGGCGACCAGCAGGGTGCCCGGCCGGCCGTAGTCGGGCTGGAGGTCGTGGCCGTTGCCGGCGATGGCGATGTCCGGCCCCTGCTTGACCAGCCGGGCGGCACGCATGGTTCCGGTGACGCGGTAGCTGCGGACGACGGTGCCGCCGGTCACCCACAGCAGTCCGTTCTGGTCGTCCCACAGCACGGCGTGGGCCTTGGTGAACTCCAGCGTCTGCACCTCCTTCAGGGTGGCCGGGTCGCTGCTGGACGGCCCGAAGACGTGCAGCCGGTCCCGTGATCCGGCGACCACGACGGTGCCGGTCCCGGGCACCCGCTCGACGCAGTGCGGATAACTGGTGATGCGCGCCGACCACAACACGTCGGCGCGGGTGAGGTGCGCCTTGCCGGTCACGTTGACGATCGCGGCCCGGCCCTCGCCGGGTCTGCCGAAGGTCATCAGCGCGATCATGCCGTAGCGCTGGGTGTCCCGGAAGCGGATCTCGAAGGGGTGGTCCCAGCCGGGCGCGTTGCCCGTGCTGAAGCTCCACCGGACGTTGGCGTCGGTCCACTGGGCGGTCCGGTCGAAGAGCAGGATCCGACCGGAGTGCTGCTCGGTGATCGCCACCTTGTAGGTCGCCGCCGCGGCGGCGGCGGACGTGTCGGAAGAGGTGTCCATCTGACGTGCTCCTGGTCCGTGACGGTGGGTGAGGCCGGGCGCCGGACCGGAAGTCACCCTCGGTCGGTGGTCTTCCGGTCCGGCTGTCAGCGGGTCAGAAGGTGCCCGCGTTCAGGGCCTTCTGGAGTGCGCGGGTGGTCGCCGCGTCCCATTCGCCGCCGGCCGGTGCGGCCAGGTGGTTCTGGAGGGCGGTGACCGTCTTGGGACCCACGATGCCGTCGGCCGTCACCTTCAGGTACTTCTGGAGGGCGGTCACGGTGAGCGGTCCGAAGGCTCCGTCCACTTCCAGCCCGGCCTGCTCCCGGCTGTCGAGCGTGCGCTGGAGCGCCGCGCAGGTGGCCGGTCCGAACACCCCGTCGACGACCAGCGTGCCGGGGGCGGCGACGAGGGCCCGGGGCCGGATCGGCGCCTGTTTGCCGGCCAGCGCCGCCTTCATCATCGCCGCGGACTGCGGACCGAACTCGCCGTCCACGGGCAGGTGGTGGGCGCCCTGGAAGGTCCTGACCGCCTTCTGCGTGGCCGGCCCGAACTCGCCGTCCACGGTGAGCCCGGCCTTCTGCACGGTGTTCAGGTTCTTCTGGAGGGTGCTGACGGCCTTGCCCTTCGCACCCTGGCGCAGGATGCCGTCCCCCGACGGCATCGGCGCGCTTCCCCCCTGGTACGCGGGGCGGCCGTAGCCCACGACGCAGGAGGAGCCGCGCAGCCTGCGGCGGAAGGCGTTGGAGGTGTTGCCCTCCAGGGTGGTGATGGTGCGGTTGGAGTGCACCGCCTCGACGATGCCGACGTGGTCGATGGCTCCGATGGAGCGGGAGCCGGACCAGTCGAAGAACACGATGTCGCCGGGCCGGATCCCGCCGATGCCGTAGTGCCAGCGCCCCTTCTTCTGGAAGGCGCGGGCGTGGGCGGTGGTGAGGGCGTACTTGCCGCCCGTCGCGGACAGGTTGTCGGAGTGGGCCGCCACGTAGCTGACCGCCATGTCGCACCACGGGCCGGTGAAGCCGTACCACTTGGTGACCACATTGCGGTTGGAGCCGGGCGGGTGCTCGGTGGTGCCGAGCAGCGATCGCGCGGCGGCGAGCATGCCTTGGACGTCGCCCATGTCAGAACTCCACGTCTTCGGGAAGGGCCTGTATGTCTCCGGTCACCGCGTCATCGGGGTCCTGGCTGACGCCGGCCTGGTCGGGATCGACGTCGAAGACCCCCGCGCCGCCGACCGGATAGGGCGGGGTCTCCACGGGCTCGGTCATGAGCGTTCCTCCATGGGTGGGGTGTGCGGGTGTACGTGGGTGCCGGACGGCCGGCCCCGCGCGCGGCGGGTGCCGGACGGCCGGGCAGGAAGACGGACGGCCGACGACCGCCGCACACGCTGTCCGGCGTCGACCGGGCACCAGGATGTCGCCGCTGCCGCGCCCGATCGACCGGATTCGGCCCACGCCGAATAGCGGGCGAACTCCCCGAACACCCCTTGTTCGCCCGAATCGACCGCGCCCGGGAGCGACGGATCGGGAGGCCGGGTGCCGGCGCCGATGCCGTGTCAGCCCGCCGCCGCCCCCCACAGCTCCACCGCCGCGGACGTGGGGCTGTGGGAGACGGCGGCGCCCCGCCGGGTCGTGCGGATCAGTCCTGCTTCGCGCAGCAGGGTGGCGTGCTCGCTCGCCGTGGCCGGGGCGACGCCCGCCGCGCGCGCCAGCTCCTTGGTGGAGCAGCCGGGGCGCTCGATGACGGCGTAGAGCACGGCGGCGGCCCTGGTGGTGCCGAGCACCGAGCCGAGGGAGCCCGCCCCCGCCGTGCGCCACGGCATCTCCTCCGGGGCCAGTGCCGCGGCCAGGCCCCGGGGGCCGCCGGCCGGGTGGAGCAGGAAGGGCTGCGGCTCGGCATGGGGGCCGATGACCGGGGTGTCGGTCCCGAACACGGAAGGGACCAGCAGCAGGCCGCGCCCGGCGAGGTGCAGATCGCCGTCCAGGCCGGAGGGCATCGTGACCTCCAGGACGGGAGCGTCCCAGCGCGTCCAGCGCGGATTGATCCGGCCGAGCACCTCCCCCAGTCCGCCGCTCACCAGCTGCCGGGCCCTGGCCGCGGTGTCCGCCTCGGTGACGGCCGTGATCTCGTTCCAGTACGGGCGCAGCAGACGGTCGTGCACGTGCTGGAGGCTGTCGCACAGCCGCGCCAGCCGGTCCGGGTCGTCGGCCAGCTGCCGGGTCCAGGACGGCAGGCTCCGGTGCGCGGCGACGTCCGCCAGATCGGAGCGGATCCGGGAACGCGGCACCGCGCGCACCCGGTCCATCAGCTCATCGGCCGTGCCGGTGCCGGGCGGCGCCAGGAATGCGGGCATGATGCCCGAGCGCGGGACCAGGTCGAGCACCATCCGCGCCTCGGGGCGCAGCCGCCGCGCCATGTCCCGGCGCCAGGCGGACAGCCGTACCGGATGGTCCGCGAACTTCAACTTCCGTATCGCCACCACCAGTTCGCACAGCGGATTCGGCTGAGCGGCGATCTTCGTACGCGCGAGATCCTCGACAGTGAAATGAACACGGACCGGCACACATCCCCCCGATGGCACACAGACGGCAACATCCTCGCCCGTGCGGACATCGGGTGCACAGATCACTTCCGGGCAACCCCGCGCCGAACGGCGCGGGGTGCGCGCGTCACATCGCGGGCAGGCCCGGCGGAGCCCTACCGGCCGGCCAGCTCGGCCTTGAGCCAGTGGGTGACCTCGCCGGTGACCGGGTCGGCGATGTCGGCGAACTCCTCGTGCTTGCCGAGGAACTTGGCGACATAGGGGCAGACGGGCACGAACCGCTTGCCGCTCTCGCGCACATCGGTCAGCGCGTGCTCGACGAGGACGCCGGCCAGCCCCTGACCGGCGTAGGCCTCGCCGATCTCCGTGTGGTAGAAGACGCGTTGCGTCTCTCCCCGGTCGAGGTACTCGGTGAAGCCCGCGAGTTCACCGTCCACCAGGATCTCGTAGCGGTGCCGTTCGGCGGCGCGTTCGACGACGGGATGGGAAGTCCGGCTCATCGTGTCTTCTCGCTTCCTTCGGGGTGGGGGTGCGGCGGGTTGCCGCGCGGGGTGAGTGAGGCGTTGGGCAACGGCGGGGCCATGAGCCGGTCGGCGGGACAGCCCTCCACGCTCCCGAACCGGTCGGACGCGCTCTGCCACTCCTCCCGGGCCCGCACGATGTCGTCGTGGCTGCGGCCGATGAAGTTCCACCACATGACGATCTGTTCGCCGAAGGGCGTGCCACCGAGCAGTACCGTGCGGGCCGGGGCGTCCCCCGTGTTCACGAGGCGCAGCATGTCCGGTCCGGGTGCCAGGTAACCGAGTTCGGCCCGGCGCAGGGGCGTACCTGCCATGCGTACGTCACCCTGGTCGACGAGCAGCCCGTGTTCGAAGCGGGGGTCGATCTCCAGGGTGACGTCGGCGTGCGCGTCGAGGGTGATCTCGGCGCCGAGGAGCGGGCTGAAGGTGGGTACGGGCGAGGTGTCGCCGGCGAGGGTGCCGAGGAACACCCTGACCTCCGCGCCGTCCAGGGCGACGGGCCGCGGGACGTGGTGCTGGAAGTCCCGGGGGGCGTCGCGGTGTTCGGCGGGCAGCGCCACCCAGAGTTGCACGCCGTGCAGGACGGAGGTCCGCCGGGTGGAGACCTCCGAGTGGCTGATTCCGTGGCCGCCGGTCATCAGGTTCAACTCGCCCGGCCGGACCAGCGCGTGGGTGCCGAGGCTGTCACGGTGCTCGATCTCCCCGCTGAACAGCCAGCTGACGGTCTGCAGTCCGGTGTGCGGGTGCGGGGGGACCATCATCCCGCCCGAGACGGCGACGTCGTCGGGGCCGTAATGGTCGGCGAAGCACCATGCGCCGATCAGTGTCCGGCCGCGCTGGGGCAGCGTCCGCCGCACCGTCATCGCCCGCGGGCCCCCCAGGGGGACGTCCCTCGCGGAGAGGACCTCCACCCGCCGCTCGCCCGGCTCCGGCGCCGCGTCCGACGGCGTTCCGCAGCGCAGCTCGGGAGGCCGGGTCTCGATGTTGCTCACAACGCCACCCCTCGGTGATTGTTTCTCTTTCAACTATCATGCCACAGCCGAGTCCGTACGGTCACCGAACGCCGTGCACACGGCCCTTACGGCGACCCCTTCACCAGGAGACGACATGACCGAAGCACCGCCCGCGACCACCCGTCCGCGTGTCTACATAGACAAACAGACTCCCCAGGCGTACCGCGCCCTGGTGTCGGCCGCCGAGGCGGTGCGCACGGCCGCGGCGGAGTGCGGGCTGGACCGCAGGCTGGTGGAACTGGTGAACCTGCGCGTGTCACAGGTCAACGGTTGCGCCTACTGCCTCAAGGTGCACACCGCGGCGGCGCTGCGGGCCGGGGAGACCGCGCTGCGGCTGGGCGTGCTCGCCGCGTGGCGGGACACCGAGGTCTTCTCCCCGCGGGAACGGGCGGCGCTCGCGCTGGCGGAGGCGGTCACCCATCCCGCGGACGCCGCCGCACAGGAGGACGCCTACACCCTCGCCCGCGAGGCGCTGGACGACGACGAGACGTCCGCGGTGATCTGGGTGGCCATCACCATCAACTCCTTCAACCGCGTGTCCATCGTGAGCAAGCACCCGGTGCGCGACGACCCGAGCTGACATCCCGCACCGGAGGGCCGGCGGCACGATCTCCATCAGTTGAATGTTGTACCAACACGGGAGAATGGTTTAGCGTTCAACCATGCGCCATCCGCGCACGTCCCGCACCCCGCGGGACGCACCGCCGAACGAAAGCCACCCAGCACCATGGGCTTCTTCCGTCGCAACAACGAATCGGAGAACTCTCCCGTGACTTCCCCCGTCAAGCTCGCGGTCATCTACTACTCCTCGACCGGCTTCAGCGCCGAGATCGCGAAGGAGATCAGCAGCGCCGCGGAGAAGGCGGGCGCAGAGGTGCGCCTGCTGAAGGCCGCCGAGCTGGCGCCCGAGGCCGCCATCGCCTCCAACGACGCGTGGGCGGCCCACGCCGCGGCCAGCGCCGGCGTCCCGGTCGCCTCCCCCGCCGACGTCGAGTGGGCGGACGCCGTGATCTTCGGCTCGCCGACCCGCTTCGGCAACATCTCCTCGCAGCTCAAGCAGTTCATCGACACGCTCGGCGGCCTGTGGGCGCAGGGCAAGCTCGCCAACAAGGTCTACAGCGGCTTCGCCACCAGCGCCACCGCGCACGGCGGCCAGGAGTCCACGATCCTCGCGCTGTACAACTCCATCCACCACTTCGGCGGCATCATCGTCTCCCCGGGCTACACCGACCCGGTCAAGTTCGTCGACGGCAACCCCTACGGCACCTCCCACGTGGACGCCCAGGGCAACAACCCGGTCGGCGAGGAGACCCGCGACTCCGCCCGCCACCAGGCCGAGCGTGTGGTGCAGATCGCCGCCGCGCTCAAGGCCGGCCTGACCGCCTGACCCGCACACCGCGCCGGACCCCGGCCGGGCCGCAGGACGAACTCGTTCCCGCGCGGCCCGGCCGGGGTCGTCTTTTCCCAGCCCCACCCCTTCTCCGGCACCCCCGGCCGAGCCGTCGGCGTAACCGCTCCCACCCCGGGATACTCTTGTCATCGCTTGATGACATCAGCCGATGACAAGATTGGCCGCCCATGCCCTCCCCATCCCACGCCGCCCCCTCCCCCGGACGGCGGAGCGCCCTGACCCCCGTGCTGCTCTCGCTCGCGATGCTCGTGGCGGTCATCAGCAGCCTCGGCGCCCCGCTGATCCCCACCATCGCGGAGGTGGACGGCGTCTCCGTGGCCGACGCCCAGTGGTCGCTCACGGTCACGATGCTGGTCGGGGCGGTGGCCACCCCGGCCATGGGGCGGCTCGGCGACGGGCCGCACCGGCGCAGGGTGATCCTGGTCGGGCTGGCCGTCGTCCTCGTCGGCAGCGTCCTCGCCGCCCTGCCGCTGAGCTTCGCCTGGCTGATCGCCGGCCGGGCGCTCCAGGGCGCCGGCATCGGGCTCACCCCGCTGGCGATGGCGACCGTGCGGGACGCCCTGCCGGCCGAGAAGGCGCGGCCCGCGATAGCCACCCTGTCGCTCACCTCCGCCGTGGGCGTGGGCCTCGGCTACCCGGTGACCGGGCTGTTCGCCACGTATCTGGGCCTGCACTCCGGCTTCTGGTTCGCGGCGGTCGCCGCCGCGGCGGTCCTGGTCGCCTGCGCCCTCGTCCTGCCCCCGTCGCCGGCCCGCCCGTCCCACCGCCTGGACACCCCGGGCGCGCTGCTGCTCGGGCTCGGCCTCGGCGGTCTGCTGTTCGCGCTCAGCCAGGCCGAGCGCTGGGGCTGGACCTCGCCCCGGCTGCTGATCGTCGGCCTGGTGGCGGTCCTGCTCCTGGTGTGGTGGGTGCTGCACGAACTGCGCACCGCCCACCCGCTGGTGGACGTACGGCTGGTCAAGGAGCGGACGGTCCTCGCCACCGACCTCACCGCCGTACTCTCCGGGGTCGGCCTGTACGTGATGATGTCGGTGGTCACCCGCTACGTGCAGACGCCCCCGTCGGCCGGCTACGGCTTCGGCGCGACGGTCGTCGTCACCGGTCTGACCCTGGTGCCGTTCTCGCTGGCGAGTCTCGTCTCCGGGCGTGTCGTGCGGGTGCTGGTCCGGCGGGTGCCGCTGGCCTCGCTGCTGCCGCTGGGCTGCGTGGTCTCCCTCGTGGGTACGATCGTCTTCGTGTTCGCGAGGAACAGCCTGTGGGAGATGTTCGTCCTCATGGGCGTGATCGGACTCGGCGTCGGCTTCACCGTGTCGGTCATGCCGGCGCTGATCGTGAGCGCGGTTCCCGCGCACGAGACAGGCAGCGCCACCAGCTTCAACCAGGTGGTGAAGTACATCGGTTACTCGACCGGCAGCGCGCTCAGCGCGGTGGTGGTGACCTCGGCCGCCGGCTCCTCGACCGTGCCGCCGGACCGCGACTACGGCACGGCGGGCGTGCTGGACTGCGCTGTCTGGATCCTCACGGCCCTGGTCGCCTGGCTGCTGGTCCGCTCGCACCGCACGGCCGGCCGTACGGTGCCCGCCGCGCGGGGCGGACAGGCCAGGGAGGCCGCGGTCGTCGCGGCGGAGCCCGTGCAGGCGGCCGAGACCGACACCGCCGAGCCGGCGACCCCGGCCGATCAGCTCCTCCCCGGGGCCGCGCGGCGCACCGCCCGGCAGGACGTCTCCGGGCGCCCGGGAGCCGGCCGGTGACCGCGCGGACGTCCGGGACCGCAGGCCGGCGGCGCGACGCGGGGCGTACCCGCGAGGCGCTGCTGCGGGCGGCGACCGACCTCTTCTCCGAACGCGGCTTCGACCGGACCACCATCCGGGACATCGGCGAGCGCGCCGGTGTGGACCCCGCGCTGATCGCCCGCTACTTCGGGAGCAAGACCCGGCTCTACCTCGCCGCCCTGGAGGAGGAGCGCGGCGACGTGGTGCGGGACGTGCTGGACCCCGAGCGCCTGCTCGACATCGTGGACCGCGTGGAACGCCGCGGTCTGGTACCGCTGCTCCAGGTGGCCGTCGAGCCGCTGCGGGACGAGGCGGCGAAGGACGCCGCCAAGGCGGCGCTGCACACCCGTCTGGTGGACCCCCTGGTCAGACGATTCACCCGCGAGGGGGTGGACCGGCCCCGGCTGCGGGCCGAACTGGTCGTGGCCGCCGTGGTCGGTGTCGTCCTCGGCCACCGCTCCGGCGCCTTCGACGAACTCGGCGAGGCCGACGCGGCGGACGTCGCCGACCTGCTGCTGGACACACTGTCCGGCCGGTCCGGGCCGCCCGGCACCGCCTGAGCGGACGCCTCCCGTGCGCGGGCCGGGACGGCGGACGGCTAGGCGACGGCCCGCGTCACCCGGCGGACGGCCGTGACGGCGGCGACGGCGGCGGTGCCCGCGCCGAGGGCCGTGGCGGTGGGGTGCCGCAGCAGGGCCTCCTGCCAGGAGTGGGCGTGGGCGGTGTCGTCGAAGGCGCCGTGGGCCCCGTGGTCCGCGGTGGGCGTGCGGTCGACGGGGGTGAAGAGGTTGTCCTGGCCGGTGGGGGGGACGCTGTCGGTCTGCTGGGAGTCGTAGCCGGTGCGGGCCAGATAGCGGTCGAGCAGGGCCGGGAAGAGCCGGTTGGCCCAGATGGTGGCGACGGTGGACGCGCCGACGTAGTACTGCTTGCGGCGCGGGTGGTCGGCGGCGTACACCACGCCCCGGGCGGCCACCTCGGGCTGGTAGATCGGCGGCACCGGCATCGGGTGGCGGGGCAGGCGGGACCGCACCCAGTCGAACTGGGGGGTGTTGACGGCGGGCATCTGGGCGACCGTGACGCACACGCCGCTGCCGCGGTGCAGGAGTTCGGTACGCAGGGACGAGGTGAAGCCGTTGATGGCGTGCTTGGCCCCGCAGTACGCCGACTGGAGCGGGATCGAGCGCTCGCCGAGCGCCGAGCCCACCTGCACGATGGTGCCGCGGTCGCGCGGCAGCATCCGGGTGAGGGCGGCGCGGGTGCCGTTGACGAAGCCCAGGTAGGTGACCTCGGTGATGCGCCGGTACTCGTCCGGGGTGATCTGCTCGAAGGGCGCGAACACGGACGCGAAGGCGCAGTTGATCCATACGTCGATGGGCCCGAACTCCCGCTCGGCGGCCTCGGCGACGGACTCCGCCTGTGCCGCGTCGGCCATGTCGGCGGGCTGCACGAGGGGATGGCCGCCGAGCGCCGTCACCTCGTCGGCGGCCGAGTTGAGGCCGCCCTCGCCGCGCGCGACGAGGACCACGTTCGCCCCGCGCCGGGCATAGCGGCGGGCGGTGGCGCGGCCGATCCCGGCACTGGCCCCGGTGATGACGACGGTCTTGGGCATGGTCGACTCCCTGTTCCTCTCGGTGACTTCACTCCACGCGGCATGGCGCCGCCCGCTGCGTCGCGAGCTTCCATCCGGCCCGGGTGCGCCGTCCGCGCCGGGAGCGGCACCGCCGCCGCCCGGGCCGAGGCCGCCGTCGAGGCGCGTCCGTTCGACGCGGACGTGGTCGTCGTGGAACCGCTTCGGGTGGCACGCGACGGACTCCTCAGGCGCGGCGGCGCAGCAGCCACAGGCCGAGCGCGGCGCCCGCGGGCAGGGCGGCGGCCGTCGCCCAGCGGGCCGTGCGGGACGGTCCGGACGGGCGGTCGGCCAGGCGTTCGGGGTGCTCGCTCGGCAGATTGCCGTCGAGGGCGAACGCCAGGGCCTCGGCGAGGTGCACGGCGCGGCGGCCGGTGCCGCCCTCCTCGATCTGGGTGCGGCAGCTGAATCCGTCGGCGAGGACCAGGCTGTCGGGGGCGGCGCCCCGCACGGCGGGCAGGACGCCCTGCTCGGCGACGGCCATGGAGACCTCGTGGTGGCCGCGTTCAAAACCGAAGTTCCCGGCGAGTCCGCAGCAGCCCTCGTCCAGAACGTCGGCGTCCAGGTGGGCGCGGCGCATCAGCTCGCGGTCGGCGTCGAACCCGAGCACGGCGTGCTGGTGGCAGTGGGTCTGTACGGTGGCCTGCCGGGCGAGCCGGGGTGGTCGCCAGTCGTCGGGGGCGTGGTGCACGAGTTGTTCGGCGAGGGTGCGCACCTGTCCGGCCAGCCGGGCGACGTCCTGGTCCCCGGGGAGGAGTTCGGGGGCGTCGGAGCGGAAGACCGCGGTGCAGGACGGTTCGAGTCCGATCACCGGGGTGCCCGCCGCGAGCCAGGGCGCGAGCACATCCAGGGTGCGCCGCAACACCCGCTTGGCCGCGTCGAGTTGGCCGGTGGAGATCCAGGTGAGGCCACAGCACACCGGCTCGGTGGGGACGGCGACCCGGAATCCGGCGTCCTCCAGGACGCGCACGGCCGAGCGGCCGATCGCCGGATGGAAGTAGGTGGTGAAGGTGTCCGGCCACAGCAGCACGGTGCGCGGGTCGGCGGGGTCCGGCGGCTCGCGGTCCTGGGCCCGCCACCACTGGACGAAGGACTCCTCGGCGAACACGGGCGCCGCGCGGGCCTGGTCCACGCCCGCCAGCAGTTTGCCCGCGCGGGCCAGACCGGGCGCGTGCAGCGCGGAGTTGGCCAGCGCGGGGGCGAGCCGGGACAGCCGGGCCCACAACGGGAGCCGGCCCAGGGCGTAGTGGGCGGCGGGGCGGGGGCGGCCCGCGTAGTGCTGGGAGAGGAACTCGGCCTTGAGGGTGGCCATGTCGACTCCGGTGGGGCAGTCGGACTTGCAGCCCTTGCAGGCCAGGCACAGGTCCAGGGCGTCGCGTACGGCGGTGGAGCGCCAGCCGTCCTTGATCGCGGAGTCGGCGTGCCCGTTCAGCATCTCGAACAGCAGCCGGGCCCGGCCCCGGGTGGAGTGCTCCTCCTCGCGGGTGGCCCGGTAGGAGGGGCACATCACGCCGCCGGAGTGGCTGCGGCAGTTGCCGATGCCGACGCAGCGCATCACCGCGCGGTTGAAGGAGTGGTCGTCCTCGGGGAAGCCGAAGTGGGTGGCCGGGGTGTCGGGCCGCCAGGCGGAGCCGAGGCGCAGCTGTCCGTCCACCGGGTGCGGCCGGACGATCTTTCCGGGGTTCATCCGGTCGTCCGGGTCGAACAGGTCCTTCAGCTCGCCGAAGGCGGTGACCAGGCGCTCGCCGAACATCCGGGTGAGCAGTTCGCCGCGGGCCTGGCCGTCGCCGTGCTCGCCGGAGAGCGAGCCGCCGTAGGAGGAGACGAGGTCGGCCGCGCGTTCCAGGAAGCGGCGGAAGTCGGCGATGCCCTCGGCGGTCCTGAGGGCGAAGGGAATGCGGGTGTGGACACAGCCCTGCCCGAAGTGGCCGTACAGGGAGGGGTGGTCGTAGTCGAACTCCTCGAACAGGCCCTTGAGGTCGCGCAGGTAGTCGCCGAGCCGCTCGGGCGGTACGGCGGAGTCCTCCCAGCCCTCCCAGGTCTCCCGGTCGTCCGGCGGGCGGGCGGTGACGCCGAGGCCGGCCTCGCGGGCCTTGAGCATCTTCTGCTCGCGCTCGGGGTCGTCGGAGAAGGCGACGGCCGGGTCCCGCTCGTCGCGGCCGACGGCGCGCAGCAGGGCGTGCGCCTGCTCGTCGACGTCCTCCTGGCTGTCCCCGCTGTACTGCACCATCAGCCAGCTGTCGCCCTGGGGAAGGACGTCGAGGGAGTCGAGGTAGGCGCCCTCCTCGCGCATCAGCTGGGCCATGCGCCCGTCCAGCGCCTCCAGTTGGGTGGGCGAGCAGTGCTCCAGGAGGCGGGGCACGTCATCGGCGGCGGCGCAGATGTCGTCGTAGCCGAGGACGAGCAGCGACTGGTACGGCGGCACGGGCACGAGGTCGAGTTCGGCCCGCAACACGGTGACCAGGGTGCCCTCGCTGCCGACGAGCGCCTTGGCCACGTCGAAGCCGTTCTCGGGCAGCAGCGAGTCGAGGTTGTAGCCGGAGACGCGGCGCGGGATCTTCGGGTAGCCGTGGCGGATGTCGGCCAGGTACTCGGTGGCGATGCGGTCGAGGCCGGCGTAGATCGCGGCGAGCCGGCCACCGCCGGAGATGATCCGGGCCCGTTCCTCGGGTGGGGTGGGGCCGACCCAGGCGCGCTGTCCGTCGTAGGTGAGGATCTCCAGGCGGCGGACGTTGTCGACGGTCTTGCCGTAGGCCTGGGCGGAGGCCCCGCAGGAGTTGTTGCCGATCATGCCGCCGATGGCGCAGTGGCTGTGGGTGGACGGCTTCGGGCCGAACTGCAGCCGGTGTCGGGCGAGTTCGCCGTTGAGGGCGTCCAGGACGATTCCGGGCTCGACCACGCAGGTGCGCCGTTCGGGGTCCACGGTGATCAGGGCGTCGCAGTACTTGGTCCAGTCGATCACCACGGCGGTGTTGGTGCACTGCCCGGCCAGGCTGGTGCCGCCGCCCCGGGACAGGACGGGCGCGCCGAAGCGCGCGCACACCGACACCGCCCGGGCGCCCGCCTCCACCGTGCGGGGGACGACGACGCCGAGAGGCACCTGCCGGTAGTTGGAGCCGTCCGTGGCGTAGGCGCCACGGCTGCCCGCGTCGAAACGGATCTCGCCGTCCACCTCGGCACGCAGTGCCGCCGCAAGGCCGGCCGTGTCCCCAGAGCTCATCCGCGCTCCTCGCCTTCCGCCGGGTCGGTCCGAGCGCCGAGTACCCGAGAGTTGTTCAGGTAAGGCTGAACAGTCTCAGCTGGACAGTTCTGCCTGGCGGACCTAGGGTGACCGGCATGGATCACATCTCCGACACGGCCGTCCGGGCGGCGCGTGACCTGCGGGTGGTGTTCAGCCGGCTGCGGCGGCGCATCCGCGAGGTCGCCCAGGACGCCGACCTGACACCGTCGCAGGAGTCCGCGCTGAGCCTGGTCGGCAAGCACGGCGCGGCCACCGCGAGCGCGCTGGCCGCCGCCGAGGGGGTGCGCCCGCAGTCCATGGCCACCACGCTGGCCGCACTCGAACAGCACGGGCTGATCCGCCGTGCCCCCGACCCGGACGACGGCCGTCGCCAGCTGGTCACCCTGACCGACGCCGGCCGGGCCCGGATCGAGGGCAACAGGCAGGTGCGCGAGGAGTGGCTGGCGCGCGCCTTCCAGGACCGGTACACGGACGAGGAGCGGCAGACGGTCCTCGCGGCCCTGGAGCTGTTGCAGCGGCTGTCCCAGCACTGACGCCGAAGCCCCACCGGCCGGTCCGCCGGTCCGCCCCGCGCGACCGGCTCCCCGGCGAACCCCCGAAGAACACCCCCCGAAAGGCCTGGCCGACTCATGTCGCTCACCACGCTCGACCCCCGTACCGCCCTCGTCGTCATCGACCTCCAGCGCGGCATCGTGGGCTCCCCCACCCAGCCGCACTCCGGCGCCGACGTCCTGGCCCGCTCGGTGCGGCTGGCCGACGCGTTCCGCGCCCGCGACCTGCCCGTCGTCCTCGTCCGGGTGTCCTTCGCCGCCGACTTCGCCGACGCCATGCCCGGCCGCACCGAGCAGCAGGGCGGCGGCGCGGCCTTCCCGGAGGGCTGGGACGTCCTCGTCGACGAACTGACCGGCCACGACGGCGACATCCAGGTCACCAAGCACAACTGGAGCGCCCTGTTCGGCACCGACCTGGACGTGCAGCTGCGCCGCCGCGGGGTCACCCAGATCGTGCTGACCGGCATCGCCACCAGCATCGGCGTCGAGTCCACCGCCCGCGACGCCTACGCCCTGGGCTACAACGTCACCCTCGCCACGGACGCGATGGCCGACCGGGACGCGCAGACGCACGCGCACAGCGTCGAGAAGATCTTCCCGAAGCTCGGCGAGACCGGCACGACCGCGGAGATCCTGGAGCTGCTCGCCAAGACCCACGGCTGAACCGCACGCGGGCCCGGCCCCACACCGCCTCGTCGCGGTGTGGGGCCGGGCCCGCGCGTGCCGGTCAGTCCTCGCCGCGCACGATGATGTCCTCGGCACCCTCCCCCGGCCGCCGGGCGGCGCGGTCCAGGACGGCGGGGACGCAGGTACGCACTCCCCGGTCCCGCCGGCCGCGCGCCTGCGCCCAGCCCGTCTCGCCCTCCGGCACGTCCGGCTTCCGTGTGGTCCGCACGATCACGTCGCGTCATCTTCCCTCTGCGTGCTGCGCCGACGGGACCGGAACGCCGGCCCCGCGCGGGTCTGGTGTCCGCTGTCGGGGACGGGTCCCACACATGGCGGACCGCAAACCCCGGCCAGACCGCGCGGCCGTCAGGTGCGGCCGCCGCCACCGCCGCCGAAGGACCCGCTGGAACCGGGCGACCAGCGCGGACGACGCTGGTCGTCGGCGCGCCGGGAGCGCACGTTGGTGAGCTGGTGGGGGGTCAGCCGCTCGTTCCCGTCGGCGGCCTTCGGCACGTCCTCGGGCTCCCGCATCTCACGACTCTCGCGCACCGGCCCGGTCGTCGGCAGCTTGGGCTGCTCCTCGGGGCGCGGCGGGGCGGGTTCGCGCTGACGCACCTTGAAGCCCAGCCGGAACGCCCAGATCAGCCCGCCGACACAGGCGGCGCCGACGACCAGGATGAGGACGTATCCGAAGACCTGTGAGCGGGTGGCCGCTTCGTACATGGCAGTGTTCATGGACGCCGGGTACCCGGGCCGCGCGAGCGAATACCCGCAGGCGACGAGCGATACGGGGGCGGCGGGGGTGCGTTGTCGAAGCAGGGGACGCCGAGGCTGCGCAGGCGCGTTGCCCGAGAAGCGGGGGCGCGGGGGCGCGTTGCCCGAGAACCAGGGGCGCGGGGGCGGCTTCGGTCGGCACGGATGTGGGCCCCGCGGGGTGCGGGCGGGTCGTGGCGGGGCCCTGCCCCTCCGGCCCGGCCGTGTCAGCCGGCCGGTGGGCGGTGGGCCTGGTCGGCGGCGGCGCGTTCCACCTCGGCCTCGATGTCGGCGCGCGGCCGGCCGGTCTCCTTCGCGTACTCGCTCAGCGCGGCCTGCACGTCCCGGGCGAGGTCGCGCCAGGCGCGCAGCGCGGTCTCGTAGGTGCCCGACTGGGCGCCGGTCATGCCCCGCTCGGCCGGCGGTCCGTAGGTCTCCCGCAGGTCCTCGACCGTGGCGTGGGCCGCGTCGGCCGCCCGCTGTTTCTGCACCAGTTCATCGAAGGTGTGTGCCACCCCATCGAATCTAGGCGGGGTCCGGTCGGCGCGCCTGTCGAACCCGCGGCCACGGTCCCGCCCGACCACTCGAAAGCCGCCGAACACAACTTGACTCGTGCGTTCCTCACGGTGTTCTCGTGACAGACGTGACTGTCCGCGACCGGTCGGCTCC
Organism: Streptomyces misionensis; assembly: GCF_900104815.1. NCBI lineage: Bacteria > Bacillati > Actinomycetota > Actinomycetes > Kitasatosporales > Streptomycetaceae > Streptomyces > Streptomyces misionensis. The sequence goes on along the minus strand of NZ_FNTD01000004.1, from coordinate 7,535,690 downwards.
TGCGAGTGTCTAGCCGTCACCCAGGAGAGGGGCGGAGCAGTCGCATGGACAAGCGGTACGAGGTGTACGCGCTGACCGACGGGCACTTCTACGACACGCCCGACCGGCTCTCGGCGGCCGACGGCACGGCCGCGCCGCTGTTCCCGACGGCGCGCCGCACCGTCCCCGACGGCTGGCGCGCCGCGCGCAGCGGTGACTGGCTGACGCTGACCCCGCTCGGCGCCGACGGCACGCCGCCGCCCGCACCGGCCCAGGGCTGGAAGATCCACTCCTCGGCCACCGCGGAGAACGCGGAGAAGATCGCCGGCATCGTGTGGGACTACTGCGTGCCGCGCCGCATCCCCTTCAAGTTCGTGCCCGGCCCGCATCTGCTGCATCTGCGCAACGCCAAGTACGCGGGCCGCGACACCAGCGGCAAGTTCGTCACCGTCTACCCGGACGGCGAGGAGCAACTCCAGCGGGTGCTGGAGGAGTTGGGCGTCCTGCTGGAAGGGTTCCAGGGGCCGTACATCCTCACCGACCTGCGCTGGGGCGAGGGCCCGCTGTACGTCCGCTACGGCGCCTTCGCGCGCCGGTACGTGGTGGACGAGCGCGGCACGCTGGTCCTGGCGGTCGAGGACGGCACGGGTCGTCTGGTGCCGGACCGGCGGGCGCCGTCCTTCCAGGTGCCGGAGTGGGTGACGCTGCCGGAGTTCCTGCGCCCGCACCTCGCGGCACGCAACACCACGACGGTGGGCGAGCTGCCGTACCGCATCGAGAAGGCGCTGCACTTCTCCAACGGCGGTGGGGTGTACGCCGGTACGGACACCCGCGACGGACGCCGGGTGGTGCTGAAGGAGGCCCGGCCGCACGCGGGGCTGGCCGCCGACGGCGCGGACGCGGTGGCCCGGCTGGAGCGGGAGAAGGCGGCGCTGGAGCGGGTCGCCGGGACCGGGGTGGTGCCCGAGGTACGGGACTGGTTCACCCTCGGCGACCACCGGTTCCTGGTCATGGACTTCCTGGACGGGCGCCCCCTCAACTCCTTCTTCGCCGAACGGCATCCGCTGCTCACCGCCGACCCCGACCCGGCGAAGGTGGCCGCGTACACGGCGTGGGCGCTGCGCATCCACGCGGCGGTGGAGCGGGCGGTGGCGGCGGTGCACGCGCGCGGACTGGTCTTCAACGACCTGCACGTCTTCAACATCATGGTGGCGCCGGACGAGGAGTCGGTGTTCCTCATCGACTTCGAGGCCGCCGCCCCGGCCACGGACAACGCCCGGCAGACGGTGGCCAATCCGGGGTTCTTCGCGCCGCCGGACCGCCGTGGCACGGACGTCGACCGCTACGCGCTCGCCTGTCTGCGGCTCGCCCTCTTCCTGCCGGTGACCACGCTGTTCGTGGTGGACCGGGGCAAGGCGGCGCACCTGGCGGAGGTGATCGCCGGGGAGTTCCCGGACGTGCCGCGCGCCTTCCTTGACGAGGCGGTCGCCGAGATCACCCGGGCCCCCGGGGAACGCGCGGCGCGGCGCAGCCGGCCCGCGCCGCCGGTGGTGCCGGGCGACTGGCCCTACAGCAGGGACTCGATGGTGAAGGCGGTGCTCGCCTCCGCCACGCCCGAGCGCGACGACCGGCTGTTCCCCGGTGACATCGCCCAGTTCTCCGACGGCGGCGGCCTCGGGCTCGCGCACGGCGCGGCCGGGGTGCTGTACGCGCTGCGCGCCGCCGGGGCCGCCCGGTACGAGGAGGGTGAGCGCTGGCTGCTGGACCACACCGCGCCGCCACCGCCCGGCACCCCGCTCGGCCTGTACGACGGGCTCGCGGGCGTGGCCCTCTTCCTCGACGGACTCGGCCACCGGCAAAGGGCATTGGACCTGGTGGAGGGCGTGCTGCGGGAGAACTGGCGCGGCCTGTCCGCCGAGCTGCACGGCGGGCTCGCGGGGCTGGGCCTGGTCCTGGACCACCTCGCGGGCACCACCGGCGAGTCCGCGCTGCGGGCGCATGCCGCGGAGGCCGCCGAGATCCTCGTACGGCGCCTCGCCGAACCGGTGCCGGACACGCCGCGCCGCCGGGCCGGCCTGCTGCGCGGCGCCACCGGACCCGCGCTGTTCCTGCTCCGGTGCTACGAACGGACGGGCGAGGAGCACCTGTTGGTGAGCGCGGCCGAGGCGCTGCGCCGGGACCTGGCCATGTGCGTCCGCCAGGAGGTGACCGGCGGCCTCGAAGTCGACGAGGGCTGGCGGACGCTGCCGTACCTCGGCGACGGCAGCGCCGGGATCGGCATGGTCCTGGACGACCTCCTGGCAGCCAAAGTGCCCGATCCTGACGGCGAGTTCGCACGCGCCCGGGACGGCATCCTCACCTCGGCCACCTCACGCTTCTACGCCCAGCCCGGCCTGTTCCAGGGCCGTGCCGGGATGATCCTGCACCTCGCCCGCAGCGGCGCTCCGGGGGCCACCCCCCAGCGGCTGACGCGGCAGATCGAGGCGCTGGGCTGGTCCGCCATGAGCTATCAGGGCCAACTGGCCTTCCCCGGGCACCAGATGATGCGCCTGTCCATGGACCTCGCCACCGGGACCGCGGGCTGTCTGCTCGCCCTCTCGTCGGCCCTGGACGGCGGGCGCACCGCGCACCTGCCCTTCCTCCCGCCGCCACCGGCGGCCCCGATACGCGGCTCCGCACCGACGGAGTCGTGACACATCCCCGTCCCCGAATCAAGGGAAAGGACAACGATCATGGCACTTCTCGATCTGCAGGCCCTGGAGTCCGACGAGCACAACGGCGGCGGCGGCGCCAGCACGCTGAGCCTGCTCTCCTGTGTCTCCGCGGTGAGCACGCTGCTCTGCCTCTGACCGGGCGGTGAACGGCTCCGGGCGACCCGTGAGGGGCGCCCGGAGCCTTCGCGCGCCATTCCGGCCCGATCCGAGTGAGGCGGCAGCAGATGACCACCTTCGACAAGACTCCCGGCCGTCTGCCGCACGCGGTGCTGCGGCACAGTGGTGCCCGCGCCGCCGCGCTGTGCGCGGCGAACACGGCGGCGACGGCCGCCGGCCTGCTGCTGCCGGCCGCGCTCGGCCACACCCTGGACCTGCTGCTCGCGCACGCCCCGGCCGCCCGCTGGCTGGTGTGCTGTGCGGCCCTGGTCCTGCTGGCCGCCGTGCTGGAGGCGGCCACGGAAGTGCTGGGCGGCACGCTCGGCGCACGGTCCACGGCCTGGCTGCGCCGCCGGGTGACGGAACACGTGCTGGCCCTGGGGCCGCGCGCCACCGGCCGGTTCGGCGCCGGTGACCTGGTGGCACGGCTGGTCGGCGGGACCGCGCAGGCCGGAACGGCGCCGGGCGCGCTCGCCGCGCTGCTCGCCGCGCTCGCGGGGCCCGTCGGGGGCGTGGTGGCGCTCTGGCTCATCGATCCGTGGCTCGCGGCGGTGCTGCTGGCCGGCGCCCCGGTGCTGGCCCTGCTGCTGCGCGCCTTCGCCCGGGACACCTCGGCCTGCGCCGCCGACTACCAGCGGGTGCAGGGCACCATCGCGACCGGACTCGCGGAGGCGGTCGGCGGGCACCGCACGATCCGCGCCGCGGGCGCCGGGGACCGCGAGGCCGCGCGTGTCCTCGCCCCGCTGCCCCGGCTCTCCGCCTCGGGGCACCGGATGTGGCGGGTGCAGGGGCGGGCGGCCGCCCAGGCGGTCACCGTGGCACCGCTGCTGAACCTGGGGGTGCTGGCGGTGGCCGGCATACGTTTGTCCCAACACCACGTGTCGGTAGGTGAGTTGCTGGCCGCCTCCCGGTACGCGGTGCTCGCCACGGGCGTCGGCGTCCTGGTCGGCCAGCTGGCCGCGCTCGGCCGGGCGCGTGCCGCGACCGCGCGGCTCGCCGAGGTGCTGGCCGAGGCCGCACCGGCGCACGGCACCGGGGGCCTGCCGCCGGGGCCCGGCCGTCTGGAACTGCGGGGCGTGCGGGCCGAACGCGGTGGGCGCACCGTGCTGGACGGGGTGGACCTGGTCGTGCCGGGCGGCACGGCGCTGGCCGTGGTCGGCCGCTCCGGCGCCGGGAAGTCCCTGCTGGCGGAGGTGGCCGGGCGGCTCACCGACCCGGACGCGGGCGAGGTGCGCCTCGACGGCGTGCCGCTGCGCGACCTCCGCCACGCCGAGCTGCGCGGCGCGGTCGGCTACGCCTTCGAGCGGCCCGCGCTGCTGGGTACGACGGTCGAGGACACCCTGGGCTTCGGCCTCGCCGCCCCCTCGCCCGCCGCCGTCCGCGCGGCCGCCCGCCGGGCCTGCGCGGACGACTTCGTGCGCCGGCTGCCGCACGGCTACGCGACCCGCCTCTTCGACGCCCCGCGCTCCGGCGGGGAGTCCCAACGGCTGGGCCTCGCACGGGCGTTCGCGCACGGCGGCCGTCTGCTGATCCTCGACGACGCCCTCTCCAGCCTGGACACCATCACCGAACGCCACATCACCCGCTCCCTCCTGGCCCCCGGCCCGGGCCCGACCCGGCTGCTGATCGCCCACCGCGCGGCGACGGCGGCGCGCGCGGACACGGTGGCCTGGCTGGACGGGGGGCGGGTGCGGGCGGTGGGGCCGCACCGGGAGCTGTGGCGGCAGGCGGAGTACCGGGCGGTGTTCGAGGCCGGTGAAGAAGCCGGGGAAGAGGCCGAGGACGAGGGGCCCGGGGGCGGGCGGGACCCGCGGGACGGGGCGGAGGCACGGGCATGACGGACGTACCGGAGGGGCGGGCGGTGCGCGTGTCGTGGCGGGTGGCCCTCGCCGCGCGGTGGCCGGCGGTGCTGCGGACCGGGTGGCCGGTTCTCGCCCGGCTGGCCGGCTGGTCGCTGCTGGAGGCCGGGCAGACCTTCCTGCTCGGGTACGCCCTGGCGCGGGCGCTGGACGGCGGGTTCCTGGCCGGGGACACGCGGGCGGGCCTGCTGTGGCTCGGGGCCGCGGGGCTCGCCGTGGTGGCGGGGGCGTACGGCACCGGGCGGGTGTACGGCGCCGTCGCCGCACTGGTCGAACCGGTCCGGGACCGGCTGGTGCGGGGCGTGGTGGCCCGGGGCATCCGGGAGGGCGACGCCGGGGCGCTGTCCGGGCTGACCCAGCAGGTGGAGCTGGCCCGTGACGCCCTCGCCGGCGTGGTGCTGGTCTCCCGCTCGTTCCTGTTCACCTCCGTCGGCGCGCTGATCGGCCTGTGCTCGCTGGATCCGTTGCTGCTGGCGGTGGTGGTGCCGCCACTGCTGGCCGGAACCGCCCTGTTCGCGGTGACGCTGCGCCCGCTGGCCCGCCGCCAGGAGGCTTTCCTCGCCGCCGACGAGGCGCTGGCGGAGGACCTGGGCACGGTGTGCCCGGGGCTGCGGGACGTGACGGCGGCCGGGGCGGAGGCACGGGTCGCCGAGGCCACCGGGAAGCTGATCGGCGCGGAGCGGCGGGCGGCGTACGCGCTGGCCCGCTGGGGGGTGACCAGGGTGGCCGCGCTGGCCGTGGGCGGGCAGCTGCCGGTGGTGCTGCTGCTCGTCACCGCGCCCTGGCTGCTGGGCCACGGCGTCACCCCGGGCGCCCTGGTCGGCGCGCTCGCCTATGTCACCCAGTCCCTGCTGCCCGCCCTCCAGAACCTCGTGCACGGCCTGGGCACCAGCGGCTCCCGCCTGACGGTGATCCTGCGCCGCCTGACGGCACAGGCACAGGCACAGGCACAGGCACAGGCATCCGTGGAGCGGCGGCCGAGTGGCCGACACGCCGAAGACACCGCCGGCCGCCCCCCGCGGCCGGCGCGGCTCCCCGCCCTCTCCCTCACCGCCGTCACCTTCTCCTACGGCCCCGCGAGCACCCCCGTCCTCGACGGCTTCCACCTCGACCTGCCCGCGGGCGGTCACCTCGCCGTGGTGGGCCCCAGCGGCATCGGCAAGTCGACGCTCGCCGCGCTGGTCGCGGGGCTGCTGCGGCCGGACAGGGGCTCGGTGCGGGTGTTCGGGCGGCCCGTCGAGCAGGCGGCCGGGGCGCGGGTGCTGGTGCCGCAGGAGGCGTACGTGCACAGCGGGACCCTCGCCGAGAACCTGGCCCTGTACCGGGAGGGCCCGGTGCCCGAGGCGGAGTTGCTGGCGGCGGCCGAGGCGGTCGGGCTGACGCCCTTGCTGCGGACGCTGGGCGGCCCCGGCGCGCCGGTCGATCCGGCGGCCCTGTCGGCCGGCGAGCGGCAGCTGATCGCGCTGACCAGGGCCTATCTCTCCCCCGCCCCGCTCGCCCTGCTCGATGAGGCGACCTGCCATCTCGACCCGGCGGCCGAGGCGCGGGCCGAACGGGCCTTCGCCAACCGGCCGGGCGGCACGCTGGTCGTCGTGGCGCACCGGATCAGCTCGGCGCGCCGCGCCGACCGGATCCTGGTCATGGACGGGGCCCGTACCGCCTGCGGCGGCCACGAGGAGTTGCTGCGTGCCTGCGCGCTCTACCGGGAGCTGGTCGGCGGCTGGTCAGACCCAGCCCTCGCCCCGGGATATGCGGATGGCGTCGACGCGATTGCGGGCGCCGGTCTTGCGGGTGATCGAGGCCATGTAGTTGCGGACCGTGCCGTGGGACAGATGCAGACTGCCGGCGATCTCGGCGATGGAGGCTCCTCCGGCCGCGAGTGACAGCACGCTCAACTCCCGTCTGGTGAGCGGGATCTGCGCCGCCCTGAGGAAGCCGAAGCCCAGCGAGGCATCGACGAAACGTTCCCTCTCGGCGACCGACCGGATGGCCCGCACCAGCCGGTCCGGTGAGCCCGCCTTGTCCACGAAGCCCAGCGCGCCCGCCTCGGCGGCCCGCTTCAGCAGTCCCGGCCGGCTGGCGTGGGCGAGCACCACCAGCGCGGGGGGCCTGCCGCCGCTGCCGGGCGGACAGAGTTCGGCGAGCGGCGGCACCCCGTTCCCCTCGGCACAGTCGAGGTCGGCCGCGCAGACGTCGGGACATAAGGACCGCACCCGGGCTCCGGCGCCGCGCCACGGCGTGTCCTCCACGTCCAGCCCGGGTTCCCGGCGCAGCCATTCCGCCAGGACCGATCGCACCAGACACGCATCGTGCACCAGCAAAACCCGGATCACTGTCCGCCCCCTCGGCTCGCCGTACTTGTTCGTGGTCGTGAAGATCCTGTGCTCGATTCCGGCTCGTTACGCGCGTGCCCCATTGTTGGCGGCCGTCAGCCCTCGCGGGCGCGGAGAACCGGCCATCGAGTTGCGCGGGGGCGCATATGAAGCGCTTGTACGCCGTGACGCGCAACCGTTGGGGTGGCATGAGGCAGACCGACCGGGGTACCCGATCGCGTTCCGATCGAACACCCTATGGAATCGTTCAGTAACAGTCAGTATTGGTCGCATACCGGAACCGCTGCTTCAGCGAATCTGCACATTGAATGCTCAACGAAGGCACCGCGGTCAGCGGTTCTGCACATCCGCGCGCCCCTGAACCGTCCGAAACGCGCGACATGCCCGACGCACGGCACCGGGGCAAGGCTGTGTCCGCGACGATGCCGTGCGGCATGTGAAAAAGTCGCCGACAAGCCGTGTCCACGCCTGCACGGATGAACCCCGTTATGGATCAAGTTCCCAGGTGAGAGCCCTGGTTGATTGGAAGCGCGCGCCGCGTGCGTGCTTTGATCCATCGCACCGCGGGGGCCGACGGGCCCCGGCGACGGCGCCCGCCGCCCGCGGCCGCGGCACTCCCTCTGTATCCAGCAGAGCGCCGCTTCCCCCCTTGTGAATATCCATATGAAGGGAAGTTCCATCATGAACTCCACCCCCCAGGTCCAGACCGCCGAGATCGCCGACGCCGAGCTGGACGCCGTCTCCGGCGGTCTCCAGGTGAACGCCCTCAACACCGTGACCGGTGCCGTCAACGGCATCGCCCCGGTTTCCGAGCTGGCCGGCACGGCCATCGGCACCGTCGAGGGTGTCACCGGCCTGAACGTGGCCCCGGTCACCAACCTGGTCGCCGGTCTCTGATCGCACCTCGCACCACCCGAGTGTCCCGGAGCCGTCCCCCGGCTCCGGGGCTCTCGGATGCCCTGGCACACCCGCGTCCGTCCTTCAGGTGAGGGAAGTTCCGTGCAGTTCCGCCAACAGGCCCTCGCCAAGCTCCAGTCGCCCCAGGAGCTGGACCTCCCGGTGCGGCTCGCCCGCCCGCAGGGCTGGCTGGCGCTCGGCGTCACCGTCGTCGTCATGGCCGCGGCCTCCGTGTGGGCGGTGACCGGTTCCGTCGCCTCCACGGTGAGCGCACCGGCCATTCTCACCCACGGGCAGGGCAGTTACGTGCTCCAGAGCCCCGTGGCCGGTCAGGTGACGGCCGTGCTGGCCCGGCAGGGCGAACGCCTGCCCGCGTCCGCGCCCGTGCTCAAGGTCCGCACCCCGCGCGGGGATTCGGTGGTCCGCACGGTCGCCGCGGGCCGCGTCACCACGCTCGCCGCCACCATCGGGCAGATCGTGCAGACCGGCACCGACGTGGCCGCCGTCGAGAAGGTCGGCCACGCGGACGACCCGCTGTACGCGACCGTGTACGTCCCCGCCCAGAACGCCGCCGCCATCCCGGCGCACGCCGCCGTCGACCTCACCGTCTCCTCGGTGCCCGCCCAGCGCTACGGCGTGCTGCGCGGCCAGGTGCGCCAGGTGGACCGCGCCGCGCAGTCCGACCGGTCGATCGCCGCGTTCCTCGGCGACGACCAGCTCGGCCGGCAGTTCACCCGCAGCGGCCGCCCGGTCGCCGTCACCGTACGGCTGACCGAGTCGCGCACCACGAGCGGCTACCGGTGGTCCACCAGCGACGGACCACCGTTCCGGCTGGACTCCATGACCCTCGCCACCGCCTCGATCAGGCTGGCCGACCAGCACCCCGTCGATTGGCTGCTCCCGTGACGCCCACCCCGCAGGAAACCCGTGGCCGCAGACGCGCGGCCCCCGCCCGGCGTCCGGCCCCCAAGCCCCGTACCGGCGGCGTCCGCACCCCGACGGTGCTCCAGATGGAGGCCGTCGAGTGCGGTGCCGCCTCCCTCGCGATGGTCCTCGGCCACTACGGACGACACGTCCCGCTGGAGGAGCTGCGCATCGCCTGCGGTGTCTCCCGGGACGGCTCGCGCGCCAGCAACCTGCTGAAGGCGGCCCGCAGTTACGGCCTGACCGCCAAGGGCATGCAGATGGACCTGGCCGCCCTCGCCGAGGTGCGCGCCCCGGCCATCCTGTTCTGGGAGTTCAACCACTACGTCGTCTACGACGGCATGGGCCGCCGACTCGGCCGGCGCGGCATCCACATCAACGACCCGGCCAAGGGCCGCCGTTTCGTGCCCCTGGAGGAGTTCGACGGCAGCTTCACCGGTGTCGTCCTGGTGCTGGAGCCCGGCGAGGACTTCACCCGCGGCGGACGCCGGCCGGGAGTGCTCGGCGCCATGCCCGCCCGGCTGCGCGGCACCGCCGGCACCCTGCCCGCCGCGGTGCTGGCCAGCCTGCTCCTCGTCGCGGTCGGGGCGGCCGTACCGGCGCTCAGCCGCACGTACATCGACATGTTCCTGATCGGCGGACAGACCTCGCTGCTGGGCGTGCTGTTCGCCGCCATGGCCGCCTGTGTGCTGCTCACACTGGTGCTGACCTGGCTCCAGCAGGCCAATCTGCTGCACGGCCGGATCATCTCCTCGACCCTGACCAGCGCCCGCTTCCTGCGCCATCTGCTGCGGCTGCCGGTGACGTTCTTCGCCCAGCGCTCCCCGGCCGACCTGGTGCAGCGGCTCCAGTCCAACGACCAGGTGGCGGAGACGCTGGCCCGCGACCTCGCGGCGGCCGGCGTGGACGCGGTCGTGGTGGTGCTGTACGCGGTGCTGCTCTACACCTACGACCCCCAGCTGACGTTCCTCGGCATCGGCGTCGCCCTGCTGAACATCGTCGCCATGCGGCTGGTCGTACGGCTGCGCGCGACCCGCACCGCCAAGCTGCGCGCCGACACCGCACGGCTGACCAACACCGCCTACACCGGGCTCCAGTTGATCGAGACGATGAAGGCGACCGGCGGCGAGGACGGCTACTTCCGCAAGTGGGCGGGGCAGCACGCCACCACGCTGGAGGAACAGCAGCGGCTCGGGGTACCGAGCGCCTGGCTCGGGGTGGTCGCGCCGACCCTGGCCACGTTCAACAGCGCGCTGATCCTGTGGATCGGCGGTCTGCGCGCGGTCGAGGGACACATCTCGGTGGGCCTGCTGGTGGCCTTCCAGGCGCTGGTCACCCGCTTCACCGCGCCGCTGACCCGGCTCAACTCGGTCGCGGGCCGCATCCAGGACTTCGCGGCCGACGTGGCCCGGCTCAAGGACGTGGAGAACTTCCAGGCCGACCCGCTCTACGGCCGGCCCGGCACGGGCGAGTCCACGCGCCGGCTGCACGGCCATGTCGAGCTGGAGAACGTCACCTTCGGCTACAGCCCCCTGGACAAGCCGCTGCTGACCGGCTTCGACCTGACCGTGGGCCCCGGGCAGCAGGTGGCCCTGGTCGGCGGCTCGGGCAGCGGCAAGTCCACGGTGTCCCGGCTCATTTCGGGCCTGTACGCCCCCTGGGACGGGGTGATCCGCATCGACGGCCGGCGCCTGGAGGACATCCCGCGCGGCGCGCTCGCCGCCTCCGTCTCCTTCGTGGACCAGGAGGTGTTCCTCTTCGAGGGCTCGGTCCGCGACAACGTCGCCCTGTGGGACCCGTCGATCCCCGACGAGGCGGTGGTCGAGGCGCTGAAGGACGCGGCTCTCTACGACGTGGTGGCGCGCCGCCCCGGCGGCATCCACGGCAAGGTCGAGCAGGACGGCCGCAACTTCTCCGGCGGACAGCGCCAACGCCTGGAGATCGCACGCGCGTTGGTGCGCCGGCCGAGCATCCTCGTCCTCGACGAGGTGACCAGCGCGCTGGACGCGGAGACCGAGCTGGTGGTGATGGACAACCTGCGCCGCCGCGGCTGCGCCTGCGTGGTGATCGCGCACCGGCTGAGCACGGTCCGCGACAGCGACGAGATCGTGGTGCTCCAGCACGGCACGGTGGTCGAGCGCGGACGGCACGAGGAGCTGGTGGCGCGCGGCGGCGCGTACGCGGCGCTGGTCAGGGAGCGGTGAGATGACGACGGTTCAGGAGGGGTACGACGGCGATCTGGTGCTCGGCGCGCTGGGCGCGCTCGGCACCCGGGTGGACTGCGCCGGGCTCACCCGCCTCGATCTGGAGGGCCCGCAGGTGCTGTGGCTGGTGGCGGCCGGCGCGCTGGACCTGTTCGCGGTGGACGCCGCCGAGCAGGGCCACTGGCACCATCTGGGCCGCCTGGAGGCGGGCGCCCTGCTGCTCGGGCCGGTCGCGGGCCCCCGGCACACCCTGGTGGCCCGCCCGGTGCGCGACTGCGTGCTGCACCGCGTGGGCCTGCGCGAGCTGTACCAGCCGGCGGGCACCGAGACCTGGTCGTACGACGAGTACGGCGCTCCGCAGTACGTGCCGCCCGCTTCCAGCCCGCTGGAGTACGCCCTCGCGCTCGGCGTCGGCCGCGGCCTGTCCGTCCTCTTCCAGGCGCCGCTCGCCGAGGACCGCTCCCAAGCGCCCACGGACGACGACGTGTTCTGGATGCAGGTGCCGCCCGGCAGCGTCCAGTACGGCTCTCTGTACGGCGCGGAGGCCGCCGCCGATCTGCTGATGGACCCGGCGCTGTGGCAGTCGCTGGTCGACCAGCAGTACCGGCTGCTGACCGCGCTCGACCGCTGGATCGAACAGCTGGAGCGCAGCCACGAGACCCGGACGGCCGCCGGGATCAGGGCCGGCGAGGCGGCCGGCGCCCAGGCCGACCGGACGCTGCTGGCCTCCATCGGCCGGCGCTCGGGCCGCCGCACCACGGCCGCCGACGCCGACGCGACCTACGCGGCCTGCGCGTTGGTCGCCGAGGCGGCCGGGATCCGGCTGGCCGACCCGGCGCGGGGCGGCGCCGAGAGCGAACGCCTCGATCCGGTGGAGCGGGTGGCTCTGGCCTCCGGGGTGCGCACCCGGGCGGTACGGCTCCAGGGCCGCTGGTGGCGGGAGAACGTGGGCCCGCTGGTGGGACAGCGGGCGCTGTCCGGGGCGCCGGTCGCCCTGCTGTGGCGGCGCGGCGGATACGCGGCCGTGCATCCCGGCACCGGCCGGGAGACCCCCGTCGGGAAGGCGAACGCGCAGGAGTTCGAGCCCCGCGCGGTGATGTTCTACCGGCCGCTGCCGGACAAGCCGCTGTCGCTTTTCGGCCTGCTCCGGTTCACCCTGCGCGGCGCCCGCGGTGATCTGCTGGCCCTGCTGCTCGCCGGGCTGGTGACGGTGGCGATCGGCGCGCTGGTGCCCGTCGCGACCGGCAAGGTGCTCGGCGAGTACGTGCCGAGGGCGCAGGAGGGCCTGATCGTCCAGGTGTGCCTGGCGGTGATGGTGAGCGGGGTGGTGTCGGCGGCGTTCACGCTGCTGGAGAACCTGTCCATCCTGCGGCTGGAGGGGCGGATCGAGGCGGCGTTGCAGCCGGCCGTCTGGGACCGGCTGCTGCGGCTGCCGACCCGGTTCTTCACCCGGCGCTCGACGGGCGAGCTGGCCAGTGCCGCCATGGGGATCAGCGCGATGCGCCGGATGCTGGCGGGCGTCGGCCCGGTGGTCGCGCAGTCCGTGACGGTCGGCGTGATGAACCTCGGGCTGCTGCTGTGGTACAGCGTGCCGATGGCGCTCGCGGCGATCGGCATGCTGGTGGTGATCGCGGCCGTGTTCCTGGGGCTCGGGCTGTGGCAGGTGCGCTGGCAGCGGCGTCTGGTGGTGCTCGGCAACCGGCTGAACAACCAGGCGTTCCAGACCCTGCGCGGGCTGCCCAAGCTGCGGGTGGCGGCCGCCGAGAACTACGCGTACGCCGCCTGGGCGCGGGAGTTCGCGCGCGGCCGGGAGCTTCAGCAGAAGGCGGGGCGGATCAAGAACCTCACCACGGTGCTCGGCGCGGTCTATCTGCCGGTGTGCTCGCTGCTGATGTTCATGCTGCTGGCGGGTCCGGCGAAGGGCACGCTGTCGGCGGCCGACTTCCTCACCTTCAACACCTCGGTGACGATGGTGCTCACCTCGGTCACCCAGCTGACCGGCTCGCTGGTGTCGGCGGTGGCGGCACTGCCGCTGTTCGAGGAGATCCGGCCGGTGCTGGACGCTGCCCCGGAGGTCCCGGCGACGAGCACCCGGCCGGGCCCGCTCTCGGGTGCCCTGGAGGCCCGCCGGCTGTCGTTCCGCTACTCCGACGACGGCCCGCTCGTCCTGGACGACGTCTCGTTCGCGGTGCGGCCGGGCGAGTTCGTCGCGGTCGTCGGCCCGAGCGGCTGCGGCAAGTCCACCCTGCTGCGGCTGCTGATCGGCTTCGACCGGCCGGTCTCCGGCAGCGTCCTGTACGACGGCCAGGACCTCGCGGCGCTGGACCAGTCGGCAGTGCGCCGACAGTGCGGGGTGGTGCTCCAGCACGCCCAGCCGTTCACCGGCTCCCTCCTGGACGTCATCTGCGGCACCGAGCCGTACACCCCCGAGGAGGCGATGGCGGCGGCCGAGATGGCGGGGCTCGCGGAGGACATCAAGCGGATGCCGATGGGGCTGCACACCATCGTCTCCGGCAGCGGCTCGGTCTCCGGCGGCCAGCGCCAGCGCCTGATGATCGCCCAGGCCCTGATCCGCCGTCCCCGCATCCTCTTCTTCGACGAGGCGACCAGCGCCCTGGACAACGACACGCAGCGCATCGTCATCGACAGCACCCGCAAGCTGAACGCCACCCGGATCGTGATCGCCCACCGCCTGTCCACGGTGCTGGACGCGGACCGGGTGCTGGTGATGGAGGCCGGGAAGGTGGTCCAGCAGGGCAGTCCCGCGGAGCTGCTGGCGGACACGACGGGGCGCCTGCACGAACTGGTGCGGCGGCAGCTGGCGTAGCCCGGCGTCCGGCCGCTAGCGCGGCCGCTCCTCCTCGTCCCCGTCGTGGTGGACCGGCATCCAGTGGTGCTCGCAGAACCAGCGGCCGAAGAGGGCGCCGCCGTAGATGACGAAGCCGACGCCGATCAGCCAGGACTCGATGACGAGCACGGTGCCGACCGCGCCGTAGCTCAGGGCGTTGGTGACGATCAGGGGAGTGAAGACGAGGTAGGAGAAGGCCCGCAGACCGGCGAGGCCGACGACCGTGGCCAGCGCGCCCGGCAGCAGCTGCCGCAACCGGACCTGGCGGCCCAGCAGGAACCACTGCCCCCACCAGAAGAACAGCACACCGCTCACCCCGGACAGCAGGATCCGCTGCCCCCCGTGCAGCGCCGACTTGGTCGCCACCTCCTGGTAGAGGTAGGCCGTCAGCACGATCAGCCAGGTGGCCTGCCGCCACACCCGGTGCCAGGGGCCGGCGGCGAGCCCCCAGATACGCTCGTAGGCGTTCTGCACACTGCCGCCGAAGGACACGCCGAAGACGGCGAGCAGGACCGCGCTCCACGCGCTGGTGGTGCCGATGACGTTGTGCGGCGGGCTGATGACGTCGGTGACCACCCGCGCGGACGGGCCGGACAGCCCCATGCCGTCGGTCAGCCAGGAGGCGAACCCGCCGCGCACCAGCGGGTCCGCGGCGGCGACCACGATCAGCAGCGGCGCCAGCGTCACCAGCGCCAGCGTGGCGAAGCCCATGGCCCGGTGCATCAGCTCCAGCTCCCGGCCGTGCTGGAACAGGGCCTGGACGCGCAGCCACTGCCAAGCGCGGTGCAGGCCGCGCCGCCACCGCCTCACGGCACCTCCCGTGCTCGCCACCGCACGCGCGCGCCCGCCGGTGCCCGCGGCGCCCCGCCCGGGTCCGACATGAACGCGCACCTCCGCTTCACTCTGGCACGCTCCGGGCGCCGCGCCACCGAGGAGGCGGCCACTCGGGTCGGCCGGCTCGGTCCCCGCCCCCGCTGCCGGGCGATCCCACCCGCGTGCCCGGACACGACACGGCCCGGTTGGCCGGTTTGCCCGGCGCAGGCCCGGAGAATCGGACCCCGTGTGTGCTTCTGCCGAGGTGCCCCACGGGGAATGGTCCGCGCCCGCCCGCCGGCGCCGGACACTGATCGTCAGCGCGAGCATGGGGGCCGGTCACGACACGGTCGCCGCCGAGCTGGCCCGGCGTGCCGAGCGCTACGGCCACGAGCCGTACGTCGTCGACGTCCTGACGCTGCTGCCGGCCGGCCTCGGGACCGGTCTGCGCGCCTGGTACCAGGCCGTCGTCCGGCACGCCCCCTGGGTGTACGCCGGCGTCTACGGCGCGTTCCTGCGCGGTGGTCCCGGCCGCCGCCCCAGCGGGGTGCCGCTGGCCCGGCTCGCCGGGGACCGGTTGCTCGGGCTCGTGGACCGGCTGGACGCCGACGCGGTGGTGTCCGTCTTCCATCTGGCCGCCCAGCTGACCGGCCACCTCAGGGCGCGGGGGCGGCTGCGGGTGCCGAGCGCGGTCTGTCTCGTCGACTTCGCCGTGCACCGGCAGTGGCTGCACCCGGGCAACGACCGCTATCTGTGTCTGACGGAGACGGCGGCCCGCGAGGTGCGGCGGAGCGTGGACACGGCGGCGGTGGCCACCGGGCCGGTCGTGGCGCCGGAGTTCCTGGCACCGGCGCCGGGTGCCGACCGCTGGCGGGAGCGGTTCGCCCGGCACGCGCCCGGCCGGCCGCCGGTGCTGCTGTCCGCGGGCGCCTGGGGCGCGGCGTCCCGGCCGGACGGCACCGCCGCGCTGCTCGCGGGCGCCGGATATCTGCCGGTGGTGCTGTGCGGCCGTAACCGCCGGCTGCTCGAACGCGTCCGCGGGGTGCCCGGGGTGCTCGCCCTGGACTGGGTCGAGGACATGCCCGGCCTGCTGTCGGCGGCCCACGCTCTGCTGGACAACGCGGCCGGCCAGACCTCCGTGCAGGCGCTCGCCACCGGGCTCCCGGTGATCGGCTACCGGCCGCTGCCCGGCCACGGCCTGGAGGGGGTACGGCGGATGGCCGAACTCGGCCTGACGGAATACGCCCCCGACCCGGTCGCCCTGCTGAAGTCCCTGACCCGCCTGCCCGCCTCCGCCCCGGCCCGCGCCGGCCGCGCCCGCGCCCTCTTCCGGGCCGACCCCATGGCGGAAGTGGCCGAACTCGCCGACCCCACCGCCTGATCCGCCGCCCGCCCGTCACCGGCTGCCGGCCGGCCCCGGCCGCCCGTCCCTCTCACATCCCCCTCGCGCTCCCCCTACTCGTGCTCCCGCAGCGTCCCCACCGTCAGCCCCGCCTCCCGGCAGTCCCGGACGATCGCCGGGAGCGCGGCCAGCGCGGAGCGCCAGCAGCCGGGGGTGGCGAGCCGGTCGGAGTCGTGGAGCAGGATCGTGCCGCCGCCGCGCAGGTCGGCGGAGATCAGCGCGCGCACCGACTCCGGTGTGGCGTCCGCGCGCCAGTCCTTGCCCCAGGCGGACCACAGCACCGGCCGCAGCCCGGCCCGCCGCGCGGCCAGCCAGCGGGCGGAGGTGAGGATGCCGTAGGGCGGCCGGTACCACCGGGGCCGCCGGCCGGTGATGTCCCGCACCGCGTGGGCGGTTCGGACGAGGCCCGTGGTCTCGCGGCCGACGGCCGGGAGCCAGGGCCGGTCGTGGGTCCAGCCGTGCACCGCGACCTCGTGCCCGCGCCGGGCGGTCTCGGCGACCAGGGCGGGATGGCGCGCGGCGTGCTCGCCGAGCACGAAGAAGGTGGCGCGTGCGCCGAGTTCGTCCAGGAGGTCCAGGAAACGTGGGGTGGCGACCGGGTCGGGCCCGTCGTCGAAGGTCAGGGCGACATGGTGGCGCGGTCCGGCGCCGGCGAGCCGGGGGAAGAACGGCAGCCGCACGCCCGGCAGCCAGGTGGCGGCCGGGCCGATGTGGGCCCCGGCAAGCCCGATGGGCAGCAGTACGGCCGCCGTACGAAGGGCGCGGGATGACATGGTGACCTTCCTTGAGGGGGTTGCGCGTTCAGTTGTGGCGCATCGGGAGGTGGGTGTCCGGCGGGTGGCCCTCCGAGGGGGTGTCCCAGCCCCGGCCGACCGAGGGGGCGTTCGCGAGCCCGATGCTGCCCGCGCCGATCAGCACGATGCCGATGGCCTCGGGGACCATCCGCGGCCCGAGCTGGACGGACTCCTCGAACAGGGCCCAGCCGAGCGCGACGCTGGTGAGCGCGTCGCCGAGGGTGAGCGCGGGCTGGGACGCGGCCAGCGAGCCGGCGCCCAGCGCGCTCTGCAGGAGCAGGAAGGCGACGAGCCCGACGGCGGCGGTGGCGTACGGCGACCAGTGGGCGAACATCGCGCCGGGCCCGAGCCGCAGCCGTCCGACGGTCTCCTTGAGCAGCGCGGCGGTGGTCGCGAAGGACACGGCGGACGCGAGGCCCAGCAGCGCCGCGCGGGCCGCGCCCCGTACCGTGCGCGCGACCAGCACCAGCAGCACCACGACACAGCAGGCCACTCCCCCGGCCATCAGCCAGGCGCGGGAGGTCGCGTCGGTGCGGCCCGGCACCGGCGCGGCCGAGAGCAGGAACACCGCCAGCCCCACGGCGAGCGCGACGAACGCCAGCCAGGTGCGGCGGTCCGGGCGGCGCCGGAACACCAGGCCGCCCACGATCAGCGTGAACAGCAGCTCCGTGGCGAGCAGCGGCTGCACCAGGGACAGGCTGCCCACGGCCAGTGCCCAGGCCTGGAGCAGGGCGGACAGCATCAGCAGGGCGACGCCGCCCAGCCAGTCGGGGCGGTGCAGCAGCCGCCGCAGCCCGCGCAGGAACGCCCCGGTCCCGGCGGGTGCCTCCGGGGTGTCGGCGGCGGCGGCCCGGCGCTGGAGCACCGAGGAGGCGGCGTTCGCCAGGGCCGCGCACAGCGCGAGGACGACCGGCAGCGCGAGCACGCCGTTCACCCGAATTGGGCGGCGAGCCGCCGGTAGAGGCCCGGCGCGGCCCCGCGCACCCGGGCGGGCAGCCGCAGCCAGCCGGGGACGTACACCTCGTCCTTGCCGCGTCGTACGGCGGTGAGCACCGCGTCCGCCACGCGTTCGGGGGGCACCGGCCGCGGCCAGGAGCGCCGGTAGGGGGCGCCGCGCCGGTCGAAGAAGGGGGTGTCGACCACTCCGGGGACCACGTGGGTGACGCCGACGCCGGTGCCGCGCAGTTCGTAGCGCAGGGCGTCGGCGAACGTGGCGACGGCGGCCTTGACCGCGGAGTACACGGCCTCGCCGCGCACGCCCACGCTGCCCGCGACGGAGCCGAGCAGCACGACGCGCCCGGAGCCGGCGGCGACCATGTGCGGCAGCAGACCGCGCACCAGGTGCAGGGTGGCCAGCAGATCGGTGCCGACCAGTTCCTCGATGCGGGCGCGGGGCATGCCGGTGAAGTCGCCCGCCCAGCCGACGCCGGCGCCCGCCACGACGAGGTCCACCCGGCCCAGGTGGTCCAGGGCGGCCTCGGCCACCCGGCGGTCGGCGCCGGGCCGGGTGAGGTCCGCGGCGACGGCCAGGGCCGAGATCTCGGCGGCCACATGCTCCAGGCGGGTGAGGTCGCGGCCGTTGAGCACCAGCCGCCAGCCGCCCTCGGCGGCCAGCCGGCGGGCCACGGCCGCGCCGATGCCGGAGGAGGCGCCGGTGACCAGCGCCGTGCCACGGCAGGCCGGCGCGGCACCCGGGCCGGCCTCCGTCACCGGCCGCGTGCGGTTCGACGGTCCTGCGGGGGACGGTGCATGGGACATGGTGGCGACCTCACTGCGACGGCGTACACGTCTCGCGAACTCCAGGGCCGAACCCTCGCGGTGTATCCAGGGCGCCACACCCTGACACAACGCGCATGTGGAGATGGCGCGGACGGGGGCGGGTCAGGGCCGGTCCAGGCCGGGTACCGGGGCGCCCGAGGGGACGCCCGCGGCGAGGTACCCCTCGTAGTACGCCCTCCAGAGCGGGGTGGGGCCGGCGGGCGGTCCCGCGGGGTGTTCGCCGCGCGCCAGGGCGTCGAGGGCGGCCAGGCACACCTCCCAGCCGGCGCCGTTGCGGGCGGCGGCCTCGGGGGTGTCGAGGACGTCGGTGAACGTCAGCCGGGTGCGGTCGGTGCCCGCCGGGTCCAGGGCGAAGCGGAGTTCGTCGCCGCCCCACGCGAAGGAGAGCCGCCGAGGCGGGTCGACGGCGAGCACGCGGCCGGGGGGCAGGCCGGGGTCGTCGCCGAAGCGGACGGTGCCGCCGGGGCGCAGCTCCGGTTCCGCGCGGCAGGGGAACCACCGGGCGAGTTCGCCGGGGTCGGTCACGAAGTGCCAGACACGTTCGGCGGGGTGGTCGTAGGCGCGGCTGAAGCGGACGGCGGGGCGGCCGTCGTCGAGGGTGAGGTAGCTGCCGGTGAGGTCGACGGCCATGGCACCTCGCTATTCCGGGGGCGGGGGTTCCGGAGTTGTTCCCCGTCTGCCGGGAAACCCCGGCGGGCACCCCCCCGAACGGGCGTGGTCCGGCACACCCACCGGTCACCCGCACGGCCGCGCCGACGCCTCCGTCGGGGCGTGCCGCCGCCGTCCAGGCTTGAGACCGCCGTACCGGGCAACCCGGATGATCAGACGACACCGACGGAAGGGAGACGTCATGTCCGGTGAGGACGAGCGCCAGGAGCGGCCCGAGACGGCGCTGGGCGAGGTGCTGCACGAGGCGGAGGAGGCCGAGCGGCGCGGTGAGACGGACCGCGGCCGGGGCGAGGCGGGCGACGCCATCACCCCGAACACGGGGGCCCAGGAGCAGTCGAAGGGCGACCGCAAGACACCCGGACGGCACCACTGAGCTGCCCGGACGCGGGTACCCGGGTGCCATGGACCACCCTGTGCGAGGACCCGAGCTGCCGGACGCCCGCGGACCGCTGTCCGCCGCGATCATCGCGTATCTGCGGGATGCCGGCCCCCTGCCGGCGGCCGTGGACGCGAAGGACGCGGACCCTTACGGCGACGATCCGCAGCTCGCCCTGTACCTGTGTTACGAGCTGCATTACCGAGGCTTCGCGGGTGTGCCCGCCGAGGCCGAGTGGGACCCTGACCTGCTGCGGGTGCGGGCCGCGCTGGAGCGCCGGTTCCTGGCCGCCCTGCGCGCCGACACCCCGGTCCACGACAGTCTGGACGACGCGCTCGGTGCCCTCCTGGTGGAACCGGCAGAGGGCACCGGCGTCAGCCATTTCCTGTGCGCCGAGGGCGAGTTGTGGCAGCTCCGGGAGTACGCGGCGCAGCGTTCCCTGTACCACCTGAAGGAGGCCGACCCGCACGCCTGGGTGCTGCCGCGGCTGTGGGGCCGGGCGAAGGCGGCGATGGCGGCGGTCGAGTACGACGAGTTCGGCGGCGGCCGCGCCGAGCGGGTCCACGCGCGCCTGTTCGCCGACCTGATGCGGGACCTGGACCTGGACACCGGATACGGGCGGTTCCTGGACGCGGCCCCGGCCGAGATGCTCGCCGTCGTCAACCTGATGTCCCTGTTCGGCCTGCACCGCGCCCTGCGCGGAGCGCTGGTGGGCCACTTCGCCGACGTGGAGATCACCTCCTCCCCCGGCTCCCGGCGGCTCGCCGAGGCGCTGCGCCGCACCGGGGCGGGGGCGGCCGCGCAGTTCTTCTACGACGAGCACGTGGAGGCGGACGCGGTGCACGAGCAGGTGGTCCGGCACGAGGTGATCGGCGGTCTCCTGGAGGAGGAGCCGGAGCTGGCCGCGGACATCGCCTTCGGCATCGACGCCACCGAGTACCTGGAGGACCGGCTGGCCCGGCGGCTGCTGTCCGACTGGCGCGCGGGGCGGTCGTCGCTCCGCGTGCCCCTGGGAGAGCCGAGCACGGTGTGACCCATACATCCGGTATGTACGGGTACTCGCGGTCCGTGATCGCATTGCTGATTCCGGGCGTCTACGCCCCACAGGACGACACGGCGCTGCTGGCCGAGGCCCTGCGCGAGGAAGTGGTGCCGCCTGGGGCCCGGGTTCTCGACGTGGGCACCGGGAGCGGCGCGCTGGCGCTGACGGCGGCCCGGATGGGCGCCGAGGTGACCGCGGTGGACGTGTCCCGGCGGGCGGTGTGGACGGCCCGGCTGAACGCCTGGCTGAGGCGGCTGCCGGTGCGGATCCGGCGCGGCGACCTCTTCACCCCGGTGCGCGGGCGGACCTACGACATGATCCTCGCGAACCCGCCCTACGTCCCCGCGCCGCACACCGGAGACCGTCCGCGCGGCCGGTCCCGGGCCTGGGACGCCGGCCACGACGGGCGGCTGCTGCTGGACCGCGTCTGCCAGGGCGCGCCCGCGCTGCTGGCGCCCGGGGGCGTGGTGCTGATCGTGCAGTCCGCGCTGAGCGATCCCGATCGGACGGTGGACCTGCTGCGCGGCGCGGGGCTGAAGGCCGCGGTGGTGCGGCGGCGCTGGATCGAACTCGGGCCGGTACTGCGGTCCCGGGCGGACTGGCTGCGCCGGCGCGGACTGCTGGCGCCGCACGAGACGAGGGAAGAGCTGGTGGTGATCCGTGCCGAACGAACCTGCTGAGCGCGCCCGGCGGATCACGGTGCAACGGCGCGGGCCGCTGCTCGTGGAGGGGCCGGTGGAGGTCGAGCTGGAGGACGGTACGACGGTGTCCTCGGACCGGTTCCGTGTCGCTCTGTGCACCTGCCGGCGCAGCCGTCGCTATCCCTGGTGCGACACCAGTCACCGGCGCAAGGCCTGAGCACCGTTCGTTTTTGGCCGCTCCCCGGCAGGACCCCCACGGACCTGACCGGGGAGCGGCTTCGGTGCCGGGCAGGCGGCGGGCGACCCCACTTCGCCCAACGGCCCGGCGCGAGACCGCGGGTTCCCCGCTTCACAGGGCCGCACTCCCCAGTCACGGTCCTGATCGGTGTCCACGCGGGGGCACCTGCGATCCCGGTCCACTAGAACGCGAAGAGGCTGCCGCCCGTCGCGTCCCGCTCACAGGTGTTGCCGAAGGTGCGCTCGTACGAGACGCGCTGGCCCTGCCACACGCCCTGGACGGTGATGACCACGGGGTCGTACAGCTTGTTGCACCACACGTCCTCGCGTGCCTTGAGGGCGCCGAGGTCGCCACCGACTCCGCGCAGCTCCGCGCAGGCCTCGGCGGCGGCCGGGTGGGTGCCGGAGGCGCCGGGGGCGCAGCTGAGGGTGACGGCACGCTCGGGGGCCGCCGTGGCCGCGTCGCCGCCGTGGCCGGTGGTCAGCACCAGCGCCGAGGGGGCGTAGAGCGAGGCGGGGGCGGCGTCCGGTGCGGCGACGGCGGCCCCGGTCAGGGGTCCGCAGACGGCGACGGCCGTGAGGCCGAAGGCCGCTGCCCAGCGCGCGGTGTTCCGCATTGTGTGCATCCTTCCGCTCGAACAGACAGGGTGCCGGCTCCGTTTCCGGTGGGACGTCGGAGCGGCGAGCGCCACTCTGCCGAGTCCCCCGCGGAAACACACATCGACCCCACGGCTTTCGGTAACCTTTCGTGTTGAATCAGTGGCGTGAAGTCACAGAATTCGAACGACAGGACCCGGTAACTGCGCGGTAGTTGCCATCAAGAAGCCGTCAATTGGCTGAAAAACAGCGCTTATTTAATCGTCCGGAAACATTCCGACACTGTCGCCCACGGCCCCCTTCATGACTCCCTGTGTTCATGGAACGATCACCGGAGGCGGGGGCTCCGCCCGGGGGCCGACTCCCCCACTACCGGCCAGTATTGTCGGCGCCGCACGCGAACTCGGCCCGGGAAGACGGGAGCAGCGGATGGCCAGGCACTGGGCGGACTTCCAGTACGAGATCTACCTGAACGGGATGTCGGGTGCCGTGCCCCGGCTCCCGACCGACCTGACCCGGCTGGAGGAGCTCGCCGAACACCGGCTCGGGCCGGGCCCGGTGGGCTATGTGGCGGGCAACGCGGGCGACGGCAGCACCGCCCGCGCCAACCGCGCGGCGCTCGCCCGGCGCCGGATCGTGCCGCGCATGCTGCGGGACGTACGGGAGCGCGATCTGTCGGTCGAGGTCTTCGGGCGGACCCTGCCGGCACCGCTCGCCCTGGCGCCCGTGGGGGTGCTGTCGATCATGCACCCGGACGCCGAGAGCGCCGCCGCACGCGCCGCGGCGGCGCAGGGCGTGCCGTACGTCCTGTCGTCCGCGTCCAGCACGCCGATGGAGCAGGTGGCGGAGGCGATGGGGGAGGCCGAGCGCTGGTTCCAGCTGTACTGGGGCAAGGACCGCGAGGTGACCCGGAGTTTCCTCGGGCGGGCGAGGGCGGCCGGGTTCTCGGTGCTGGTGGTCACGCTGGACACCCCGCTGCTGTCCTGGCGGCCGCGCGATCTGGACCAGGCATATCTGCCGTTCCTGCACGGGGTGGGCACCGCCAACTACTTCACCGACCCGGCCTTCCGCGCGGGTCTGGCCAAGCCGGTGCACGAGGATCCCGACGCGGCGGTGCTGCACTTCCTCGGCCTGTTCGGGGACCCCGGTCACACCTGGCCGGACCTGGAGTTCCTGCGGGCGCACTGGGACGGGCCGATCGTCCTCAAGGGCGTGCTGCACCCGGACGACGCCCGGCTCGCGGCGGACGCGGGGATGGACGGCGTGGTGGTCTCCAACCACGGCGGCCGGCAGGTCGCCGGGTCCGTCGCGGCGGCCGACGCGCTGCCCCGGGTCGCGGCGGCGGCCGGCGACCGGCTGACGGTGCTGTTCGACAGCGGGATCCGCAGCGGCGACGACGTGTTCAAGGCGCTCGCCCTCGGCGCGGAGGCGGTTCTGCTGGGCCGGCCGTACGTCTACGGCCTGGGCCTGGACGGCGAGGTGGGCGTGACCCACGTCGTCCGCTGCCTGCTCGCCGAACTCGACCTGACCCTCGCCCTCTCGGGCCACACCACCCCGGCGACCCTCACCCCGGCCGACCTGTCCGAGGACCCGGCCTGACGGGCTGGGAGGGCCCGGCCCGACGGGGGGCCGGCCCGCCGCCCGGACGAACCCGGAGCCGGGACGGACGTACGCCCCGGCCGGACCCGGGGCCGGGGCGTACGCGCGCACCCCGCGTGAACCCCGCGCACCCATCGCGCGGGCGCGCACCGTACCGCCGCGCCCGCGCCGGTGGTGGACTGGGCCCGGCCCCTCGGAAGGCCCCGCGCGGGACGGCGGCTCTCCCGTGCGCGACCGGCCGCCGGCCCGTTCTGCCCGCCCCGGCCGGCGGCCCCGGCGCCTTCCCCCTCCGGCCGGGCGGGCACGGACGGCTCCGCGGCCTGTCCGGCTAAGCCCCCCGTCGGGCCGGCGGCCGGTGCGGATCAGATCTGCCAGGAACGCAGCCGGTCGGCGGCGCCGTAGACGTCGGTCTTGCCGGAGAGCAGATCGCGGGCGAGGTCCACGAGGGCGCCGTAGGGCGGGTCGATGCCGACGCCGCTGACGAACATGTAGGCCACGGCGGTGGCGCAGGCGAAGCGGGCGTTGGCGGTGGGCAAGGGCCTGAGCAGGGTGAGGGTGTGCAGCAGGGCGGCGGCCCGCCAGGCGGGGTCGGAGTCCACGCCGAGCCTGGGCGGATCGACCCGGTGCCGGGCGACGGCGGCGACGAGTGCGGAGAAGTCGTCGACCGCGGGCTGGTCGGGCAGCACTTCCTCGTGCCGCTGGAGCAGCCACGGGACATCGATGTGGATGACGGGAGGCATCACTCAGGCGGCCTCGCCCCGCGCGACGGGAGGTTCGTCCT
The DNA here is from genome assembly GCF_900104815.1 of Streptomyces misionensis. Taxonomy (NCBI): domain Bacteria; kingdom Bacillati; phylum Actinomycetota; class Actinomycetes; order Kitasatosporales; family Streptomycetaceae; genus Streptomyces; species Streptomyces misionensis. The sequence goes on along the minus strand of NZ_FNTD01000004.1, from coordinate 7,511,046 downwards.
CGGGGAAGGCGGCCGCGAATTCCTCGGCGTGAGTGGTGAAGAAACTGCGGAACGCCTCGGCGCCCTCCTGGAGCGCCCGGTGCCGGGCGATGTCGGCGGCGGCGGCCTCGCGGACGAGGGCCTTCATCGACGTACCGCGCTCCTTGGCGATCTGCCGCAGGTCCTCTAGTTCCCGTTCGCTGAACTCCACGTTGAGAGCTGGCATGGACCAAACGGTACCGCTCGGGTACTCACCCGTAAATATCCGCAGGTCATCTCACACCTGATGCGGTACCGGCCGTGACCTGCGGCACCCGAGGACCACGTCCGTTGTCCGCCGGTCCCGCCCCGCCCGGCGACGCAGACTCGGCATGGAGAGCCCACGAGAGCCGTTCGGGAGGACCGATGAGCACCGATCCGATGGAGGCGCCAGGCATGACACCCACCGAGGCCGAGGTCCGCCGCCGGGTGGCCGGCACCGACTGGACCGCGCTCGCGGCCGAGCTGGACGAGCACGGCTGCGCGGCCACCGGCCCGCTGCTGACGCCCGCCGAGTGCGCCGCGCTGGCCGCCCTGTACGACCGGCCGGAGCTGTTCCGCACCACCGTCGACCTGGCCCGGCACCGGTACGGCTGCGGCGAGTACCGCTACTTCACCCATGACCTGCCCGCCCCGGTGGCCGCCCTGCGCGCCGCGCTCTACCCGCGGCTGCTTCCGGTGGCCCGGGACTGGGCGGCCCGGCTCGGCCGCCCCGCGCCCTGGCCCGACGAGCTGGACGAGTGGCTGGCCCGCTGCCACTGCGCCGGCCAGGACCGCTCGGCGCAGATCCTGCTGCGCTACGGGCCCGGCGACTGGAACGCCCTGCACCGGGACGTGTTCGGGGAGCTGGTCTTCCCGCTCCAGGTGGTGCTCGCCCTGGACGCGTACGGCGACGACTACACCGGCGGCGAGTTCCTGATGGTCGAGCAGCGGGCGCGGGCCCAGTCCCGGGGCACGGCGACCGTGCTGCGACAGGGGCACGGGCTGGTGTTCACCACCCGGGACCGCCCCGTGCGCACGCGGCGCGGCTGGTCGGCCGGGGCGATGCGGCACGGAGTGAGCACCGTGCGGTCCGGACGGCGGCGCACCCTCGGGCTGGTGTTCCACGACGCCGCGTGACCAAATGTTCGCCCGCCGCCGCTGCCGGACCGACAAGCGCACACGACCGGTCTCGAACAAACAGATTCCGACCCTCCCTTACAACGGAACCAAAAAAATGCGCAAGCTCTTTGTGACCTGCGGAGACCGGCGATCTTGACCGTGTTCGGCCAACCAGTCGTCCGCCTGGGTGCCGACGTTCACCGGCAGGCGCGAGCCACTAGTCTGGACTCACGAGTAGTGCCACCTGTTCACTGTGAGTGTGCGCTTGGGAGCGGCGACGATGAGCCGGGTCTATCCGTTCGACGAGGCGGCGACGGCCCGGGCTGTCCTCGATGACGACGGAACGCTGGTGGAGTGGAACGAGGGCGCGCGGCGTCTGCTCGGCCACCCCGCCGACACCGTCGTGGGCCGCCCCGCCGCCCGTCTGCTCGCCGGACCGGCCCCCAGCCTGCCCGCGGGCGCCCGCCGCTGGCACGGCACGCTCGGGCTGCGCCACCGGGACGGCCGCAGCCTGGAGGTCTGGCTGCTCGCCCAGCGGCTGCCGGGCCCCGACGGCGCCGGGGACCGCTGGGTCCTCGTCACCCCCCTGACCGGCACGGAGCCACCCGCCGAGGACGATCCGCTGGGCGAGGCGGGCCTGATGCAGTCGCCGTGCGCGCTCGCCGTCTACGACGAGGACCTGCGGCTGCGCCGGATGAACGACGCGATGGCCGCGCTCTGCGGGCTGCCCGAGGACGACCGGACGCGGGGGCTGCACTTCACGGAGGTCGTCGGCGAGCCCCAGGGCGAGGAACTGGCCCGCGGCATCCACGAGGTGCTGGAGAGCGGCCGGTCACGGGACGTGCAGACCTTCATGCGGGCGGGCGGCGAACAGCGGCCGCACGCCTGGCTCGTGCGGATGAACCCGGTGAGGGACCGGACCGGCCGGGTGCGCGGGGTGTGTCTGGCCGTGCACGACGTCAGCGAGAACCACCGGGCCCGGCAGCGCCTGCAACTGGTGAACGAGGCGAGCGTGCGCATCGGCACCACCCTCGACGTCACGCGTACCGCGCAGGAGCTGGCCGCGATGTGCGTGCCCGCGCTGGCCGACTTCGTCACCGTCGACCTGCTGGACCCCGAGGAGTACGGCGGGGAGCCACCGGCCCGGGTCACCACCCCGGTCACCCTGCGCCGCGCCGCCCATCTGTCGGTCCTCGACGGGGTGCCGGAGGCGGTGCTGAAGCCGGGTCAGAACGAGCGCTATCCGGCCGGTTCGCCGCAGGCTGACGCGCTGACCGCGGGCCGGACGATCATCGCCTCGATGGCCGCGGGCGACATGCGCCCCTGGCTGGACTGGAACAGCGCCCGCACCCGGCAGGTGCGCAACTTCGGCATCCACTCCACGATGGCGGTCCCGGTGCGCGCCCGCGGACTCACCCTGGGGGTCGCGGTGTTCTCCCGGCACCGGCGCCCGGAGGGCTTCGCCCCGGACGACCGGCTGCTGGCGGAGGAGATCACCACCCGCGCCGCGGTCTGCATCGACAACGCCCGGCGCTACTCCCGCGAGCGCGAGACCGCCCTCGCCCTGCAACGCAGCCTGCTGCCCCGCACCCTGCCGCGCACGGCCGCCCTGGAGGCCTCCTCCCGGTATCTGCCGGCCGCGCGGGCCGGGGTGGGGGGCGACTGGTTCGACGTGATCCCGCTGTCCGGGCTGCGGGTCGCGATGGTCGTCGGCGACGTGGTCGGGCACGGCATCCAGGCATCGGCCACCATGGGCCGGCTGCGCACCGCCGTACGCACCCTCGCGGACATCGACCTGGCCCCGGACGAACTGCTCACGCATCTGGACGATCTGGTGGTGCGGCTGGCGGAGGAGGCCGGCGACGGCAGCACCGGCGAGGTCGGCGCGACCTGTCTGTACGCGGTCTACGACCCGGTGTCGCGCTGCTGCACGCTGGCCCGGGCCGGGCATCCGCCACCCGTGCTGCTGCCGCCGGGCGGCCGGCCGCACCAGCTGGACGTGCCCGCCGGTCCCCCGCTGGGCCTGGGCGGGCTGCCCTTCGAGTCCACCGAGGTGGATCTGGCGGAGGGGACCGTGCTCGCCCTGTACACGGACGGTCTGGTGAAGTCCCGGGAGCGGGACGCGGACGCCGGGCGCGGGCTGCTGTACCAGGCGCTGGAGGCGTACGCCGGTTCGCTGGACGCCTCCTGCGACCGCATCCTGCGCGCCCTGCTGCCCTCCGGCGGTGTCGCCGACGACGTGGCGCTGCTGCTGGCCCGCACCCAGGGTCTGCCCGCGTCCCAGGTGGCGACCTGGGACATCCCGGCCGATCCGGCACTGGTGGCGCCGATCCGCAAGCAGGTGGTGGAGCAACTGGACACCTGGGGGCTCAGCGAGGCCGCGTTCACCGCGGAGCTGGTGGTCAGCGAGCTGGTCACCAACGCCATCCGGTACGGCGCCCATCCGATCCGGCTGCGGCTGATCCATGACGCGGCCACCCTGATCTGCGAGGTCTCCGACACCAACCCCACCGCCCCGCATCTGCGCCGGGCCAAGACCTTCGACGAGGGCGGCCGGGGGCTGCTGCTGGTCGCCCAGCTCACCCAGCGCTGGGGCAGCCGGCACGGCTCGCAGGGCAAGACGATCTGGGCGGAGCTGCCGCTGTACGAGGAGGAGCAGTAGCCCGGGCGGCCGTCAGGAACCGGTGAGCCAGGGCCGTACCTTCCTGCGGGCCTCGTGCAGGCGGGACTTGAGGGTGCCGAGCGGAAGGCCGGCGCGTTCGGCGGCCTCGGCGTAGTCCAGCTGGCAGATGTCCCGGTACACCAACGGCGCCACCAGGTGCGGGTGTTCGCGCTCCAGCCGGTCCAGGGCCTCCAGCAGGTCCACCCGGGAACCGGCGATGACGCTGGTGGTACGCGGGTCGACGGCGTGCGCCGGCTCGATGGCGGCGGGCTGTTCGGCGGCCCGCCGCTTCAGCTCGCGGTACTTCTGCCGGCAGCAGTTGGCGACCACGGTGTACAGCCAGGTGCCGAAGCGGCTGCGGCCCTCGAAGGTGCCGATGCGGCGGGCCACTTGGAGCAGCACGTCCTGGGCGGCCTCCTCGGCGTCCTCGCGGCACGGCAGGAAGCGCCCGCAGCGGCGCAGCACCTCGGGCCGCAGCTCGGTCAGCAGCCGGTCCAGGGCCGCCGTGTCCCCGGCGGCGGCACGCCGGGCGAGGTCCTCCACCGGCGTCTCGTCCTGCACGTCGGGCCCTCCTTCGGTCGATCTCGGGGCAGGCATGATAGTCGCATGCACTCCCTGGAGCGGATCGGCCGCTACCGTCTCGAACGGCCGCTGGGCACCGGTGCGTTCGCCACCGTGTGGCTCGCCCACGACCCGCAGCTCGAGGCCCCGGTGGCGGTGAAGGTCCTCGCCGAGAACTGGTCGCACCGGCTGGACGTCAGGGACCGCTTCCTGTCCGAGGCGCGGCTGCTGCGCCGGGCCGGCTCCAGCCGGGTGGTGCAGGTCTACGACATCGGCGAACTCCCGGACGGAAGGCCGTACTTCGTGATGGAGTACGCCGACGCGGGCACCCTCGCCGAGCTGCTGGCGGACGGCCCGCTGCCGGTGTCCGACGCGCTGGCGCTGACGGCGGAGGCCGCGCGGGCCGCCGCCGCGCTGCACGAGGCGGGGATCGTGCACCGCGACATCAAGCCGACCAACCTGCTGCTGCGCACCGCCCCGGACGGCACCCGGCGGGTCCTGCTGGCCGACCTGGGGCTCGCCAAGAGTCTGGCGCAGGCCTCGGTGCTGACGCTCGCGGCGGGCTCGGCGGGGTACCGGCCGCCGGAACAGGCCGAGCCCGGCGAGGGCATCGACGAGCGGGCCGACGTCTACAGCCTGGGCGCGGTCGGCTACGAACTGGTCACCGGGAGCGTGCCCGGAGCGCCGGGGAAGGTGGTGCCGCCCGGGCGGCTGCGGCCGGACCTCGGGGACGACGTGGCGCGGGCCCTGCTGCGCGCGCTGGAACCGGACCGGACCCGGCGCTGGCCGGCCGCGCGGGAGTTCGCGGCCGAGCTGGACCGGCTGGCGGCGGGGCCCGGCGGGCCCGCGCGGCGGCGGCTGGACCGGGTCCGCGGGCGGCTCGGCGCGGTGACGCTGACGGTCGCCGCGCTCGCCGCCGCCGCGGTGACGGCGGCCGCGGTGACCGTGGTCCTGCACCACGACGGCACGGCGCGGCAGGCCCGGGTGGCGGACGCGCACGGGCGGGTGAGCGTGCGGGTGCCGGCCGGCTGGGACCGCCAGGTGCGCGACTCCGGCTGGGACCCGCGGGCGCTGGGCCTCGGCGCGGGCCACGAGCCGGGTCTGGTGGTGGCCGACGACCTCGCCCACTGGCCCGACCTGGACGCCCCCGTGAACGGGGTGTTCGTCGGGGTCAGCGAACACGGTGACGTCACCGCCCGGGTGAAGGCGCTCACCCATCCCGGCTGCCACTACTCCAGCAGCCGCGCTTTCACCGGCGCCGGCCGGCACGGCCTGGTGCGGGCCTGGAGCGGCTGTCCGGACGGCGGCTCGATCACCGAGTCGGCGCTGGTCCCGGCGGCCGGTGCCGGCGGTCCCCAGGTGTACGTGCAGCTACGCCAGCGGGGTGACGGGGACGCCACCGATGGCGTACTGCGCTCGCTGCGGGTGGGCTGAGGAGTCGGCCGGGCGCCGAAGTGGGGAAAAGAACCCCTGTGTTCCGAACTTTTCCCACGGTCCGTGCATCGGAGTGGGGTGACGGCGCACTCGGCACCGTAGGCACGCGTCCGCACGCGTGCCCCGACCCTCCAGGAGTGTTGAGCGACATGGTGTACACCCCTCGGTCCGCGCGGCGCGGGGCCCTGCTCGCGGGCTCGATGGCCGTGCTGGGCCTGCTGACCGCCTGTGGCAACGGCCAGACCGTGCACAGCGACCCGCCCGTGACGGCCTCCGGTACGGCCGCGCCCGCGACCGATGCCCCGACGCCGTCGGCGTCCGACAGCCCGGCCGCGCCCTCCGCCGGGTCCCCCACGCCCACCGGCGCCGCCTCGACGGCGGTGTCCCGGGCGGCCCAGAGCTCGGGCAGCGCGGGAGCGACCGCGGCGACGAGCACCCGCTGCCACACCTCCGAACTGCGCGCCTCGGTGGGCCGCAACGACCCCGGCGCCGGGCAGGAGAACTTCCCCCTGGTCCTCACCAACGCCTCCCACCGGACCTGCACCCTGCGCGGCTTCCCGGGCGCGGCCTTCGTGAGTGCGGGCGGCGCCCAGCTCGGCCCCGACCCCCGGCGCGAGTCGGGCTCCCCGACGACCGTCACCCTGCGGCCCGGGCAGAGCGCCTGGGCCGGGCTGACCTTCTCCAACCCGGAGGTCAGCGGCGCCAGGACGGCGAAGCCGGCCGCGCTGCTGATCACCCCGCCGGACGAGCGGGACCATCTGAAGGTGGCCTGGACGGGCGGCGCGGTGCCCGTCTCCGGGAACTCCTCGTCCGTCTTCCTGACCGTGTTCAGCCCCGGTACCGCGCCCTGACCCGCCCGTGCCGACGGCGCGGGCACCGGGGGGCGTCTGTTTTCATGGGCGGGAATGCCTGATCGAATCCGGAAGGACCCGCCCTGAACAGCCCGCTCGCCGAAGCACTCTCCGCCGTACTGCTCCTCGCGGTACTGGCCTTCGCCGTGGTACGGCCCTTCGGCTGGCCGGAGGCGGTCGTGGCCGTCCCGGCCGCCGGGATCGCGATCGCCACCGGCGCCATCTCCCTCGACCACGCCCGGGCCGAGGCCGAGCGGCTGGGGCCGGTGGTCGGTTTCCTCGCGGCGGTCCTGGTGCTCGCCCACTTCTGCGACGTGGACGGGCTGTTCCGGGCGTGCGGGGCATGGATGGCCCGGTGGGCGGCGGGCCGTCCGGTGCGGCTGCTGACGGCGGTCTTCGCGCTCGCCTCCGCGATCACCGCCGTGCTCAGCCTGGACGCCACGATCGTGCTGCTCACCCCGGTGGTGTTCGCCACCGCCGCACGCACCGGCGTACGCCCCAAGCCGCATGTGTACGCCTGCACGCATCTGTCGAACACGGCGTCACTGCTGCTGCCCGTGTCCAATCTGACGAACCTGCTGGCCTTCGCGGCCAGCGGGCTGAGCTTCACCCGGTTCGCGGCGCTGATGGCGCTGCCGTGGCTGGCGGCGATCGGCACCGAGTACCTGGTGTTCCGGCGGTTCTTCGCCGGTGACCTCACCGCGGCGGCACCGGCAGCCCCGGACACCGGCGAACAGCCCCCCTTCCCCCGGTTCGCGCTGGTGACCGTCGCCAGCACGCTGGCCGGGTTCGTGGTGGCCTCGCTGTTCGGCGTCGAGCCCGCCTGGGTGGCGGCGGCCGGGGCCCTGGTGCTGGCCGGGCGGGCGCTGCTGCGGGGCCGGGCGACCCCGCTGAGCGTGGTGCGGGCGGCGGCCCCGGCGTTCCTCGCGTTCGTGCTGGCGCTGGGCATCGTGGTCCGGGCGGTGGTCGACAACGGGCTCGCCGACGTGCTCGGGCGGGTCGTGCCGGGCGGCACCGGACTGCCCGCGCTGCTGGGGATCGCCGCACTGGCCGCCGTACTGGCGAACATCGTCAACAACCTGCCCGCGGTGCTGGTCCTGCTGCCGCTGGCGGCGCCGGCCGGCCCGGGCGCGGTGCTCGCGGTGCTGCTCGGGGTGAACATCGGCCCGAACCTGACCTATGCCGGGTCGCTGGCCACCCTGCTGTGGCGGCGGATCGTGCACCAGCACGAGCACGGGGTGAACCTCGGGGAGTTCACCCGGCTGGGTCTGCTCGCCGTGCCGTCCTCCCTCGCCGTCGCGGTGGTGGCACTGTGGGGGTCGCTGCACGTCTTCTGAGGGAGGCCGACCGTATGCGCGTGATCGCCTGGCTGGTGGAGGGAACCTGGCCCGCCTGTGTGGACGCCGTGCGCACCCATGCGCCCGAGAGCGCCGAGGTGGTGCTGCTACACGTCAGCGGGCCCGACGTGCCCGGGGTGGCGCACGGCGCGTTCGCCGGGCTGCTGGGCCGGGGGCACCCGGAGCGCGATCCGGGTGCCCTGCTGGAGCGGCTCGGCGACACGTCGGCGGCGGAACTCCTCTCGGCCGCGGCCGAGCGGCTGGGCCGGCCCTGCGCACGCGAGGAGCGCTCGGGCCGGGTCGAGCGGGAGGTGGTGGCCGCCGCCGAGGGGGCGGACCTGCTGGTGCTGGCGCGGGACGGCGACCGGTCCCGGCTGGGCCCGCACAGCCTCGGCCCGGCGGGCCGGTTCGCCGTCGACCACGCCCCCTGCCCGGTCCTCCTGGTCTGGCCGGAACCGGCCCCCGGTCTGGCCACCATCCCGCCCCCGCCGCCGCACCACCACCCCTGACCCGGGCCACCCGGCCCGGCGGCCGCTCAGTGGCCGCTGATGGCGTGCGGGGCGTAGGGCCGCTCCAGCTCCTCGATCTCCTTGTCGGACAGGGTGAGTTCGACGGCCGCGACCGCGTCCTCCAGGTGCCGCGGCTTGCCGGCACCGACGATCGGCGCGGTCACGGTGGACTGGTGCAGCAGCCAGGCCAGCGCCACCTGCGCGCGCGGCACGCCCCGTTCGTCCGCGATCCGGGTGACCGCCTCCACGATCGAGCGGTCGCTGTCCGGGTACAGCCGGCTCCCGAAGGCGTCGTGCTCGCTGCGGTCGGTGACCGCGCCCCAGTCACGGGTGAGCCGGCCCCGGGCGAGCGGGCTCCACGGCAGCACGCCGACACCCTGGTCCGCGCAGAGCGGCAGCATCTCCCGCTCCTCCTCGCGATAGAGCAGGTTGTAGTGGTTCTGCATGGAGACGAACTTCGTCCAGCCGTGCCGCTCGGCCGTGTACTGCGCCTTGGAGAACTCCCACGCGTACATCGAACTGGCCCCGATGTAGCGGGCCTTGCCCGCCTTGACCACGTCGTGCAGCGCCTCCATCGTCTCCTCGATCGGCGTCTCGTGGTCGTAGCGGTGGATCTGGTAGAGGTCGACGTAGTCGGTGCCGAGGCGGCGCAGGCTGTGGTCGATCTCGGTCATGATCGCCTTGCGGGACAGCCCGCCGCCGTTGGGGCCCGGCCGCATCCGGCCGTGCACCTTGGTGGCCAGCACGATCTCGTCGCGGTTCGCGAAGTCCTTCAGGGCCTTGCCGACGATCTCCTCGCTGGTGCCGTCCGAGTAGACGTTGGCGGTGTCGAAGAAGTTGATGCCCGCGTCCAGCGCCTGCCGGATCAGCGGACGGGAGGCCTCCTCGTCCAGGGTCCATTCGTGGTTGCCTCGGTCCGGCAGCCCGTAGGTCATGCAGCCCAGACAGACGCGCGAGACGTCCAGGCCCGTCGAACCGAGCTTCACATACTGCATCGTTGCTGCTCCTGCCTTCGGGACGGGTGATCACCTCCGAGCCTACGACGTGGCTCGGCACCGGCTTGACGGCCTCGGGGCGCGGACGATTTGATCCTGAGACGTGCCGCGCCGCCCGGCGTGGGCAGGAAGGAGCGGACGTGCCCCTTTGGGGTGTCTTTCGCGCCACCGGTCCGGCCAGGACCACCGGCGCCCTGTCACTGGCCTTCGGCGTCGCCGTCTCGGTACTGGCGGGCTGCGCCGCGCCCGACGGGACCGGCTCCGCGAAGCCCGCCGGCGTCCGGCTGCCGCCGCGGCACGCCGGGTTCGACTACCAGATCGGCGGCGCGTACACACCGCCGGCCGGGGTGCGGATCGTCAGCCGCGACCGCTCCGACACGCCCGCGCCCGGCCTGTACAACATCTGCTACGTCAACGCCTTCCAGGCGCAGCCCGACGAGCGCGGCTCCTGGCCGCGCGACCTGCTGCTGCGCGACGCGCACGGCGGGGTCGTCGTCGACCGGGACTGGAACGAGGCGCTGCTGGACATCGGCACCGCGGCCAAGCGCGAGCGGGTGGCGCAACGGGTGAACCGCTGGATCGACGGCTGCGCGCGCAAGGGCTTCGACGCGGTGGAACCGGACAACTACGACAGCTACACCCGCTCCCGGGGACTGCTCGACGCGGGCGACGCGACGGCCTTCATGGCGCTGCTCTCCCGCCACGCGCACGCCCGGCACCTGGCCATCGCCCAGAAGAACACCGCCGAACTGGCCGGGCAACGGCGCCGGGCCGGACTGGACTTCGCGGTGACGGAGGAGTGCGGGCAGTACGACGAGTGCGGGGTGTACGCGAAGGCGTTCGCGGACCGGGTGGTGGACATCGAGTACACCGCGAGCGGTCTGCGCAAGGCCCTCGCGGGCTGGGGAAACCGCCTGAGCATCGTCCGCCGCGACCGTGACGTCACGACACCGGGCAGCAAGGGGTACGTGCGCGCGGTGCGCTAGGTGTGCTGTTCGGACAGGTTGGTGACGCGGCTGGCTGGTGGGTGGCCGCCGATGCCGGTGTGGGGTCGGTGGTAGTTGTACCAGTCCAGCCAGTCGGGGAACGCCGCTTGTCGTTCGGTGTCTGAGGTGTAGGGCCGGGTGTAGGCCCATTCGTCGAGCAGGGTGCGGTGGAAGCGTTCGACCTTGCCATTGGTCTGGGGCCGCCAGGGCCTGGTCCAGCGGGGGCTGATGCCCAGGTCGCGGCAAGTCTGGCGCCAGGTGTTCTTGGTGTAGGCCCAGGCGTTGTCGGTCAGGACCCGCTCGACGATGACGCCTTGCCGGGCGAACCAGGCAGTTGCTCGTCGTAGGAAGCCGGCGCAGGTGGTGGCGGTCTCGTCGGGCAGGTCTTCGGTGTAGGCGAGGCGGGTGTGGTCGTCCAGGGCGGTGTGCAGGTAGGCGTAGCCGACTCCGGTGCGGTTGCGTCGGCCTTCGGCACGGCCCTGGGTGCGGTGCCCGCCGCCTTCTGGGATGCGGCCGAGCTTCTTGACGTCGATGTGGATGAGTTCGCCGGGCCGGGCGCGTTCGTAGCGGCGGACGGGTTCGCCGGTGGCCCGGTCGCAGGCGGCCAGGGCAGGCAGGCCGTGGCGGACGAGGATGCGGTGGACGGTGGATGCGGCGATGCCGGTGCGGGCGGCGAGTCGCAGCGGGCCGATCCGGTGCTCGCGCCGCAGCCGCAGAACCTGTGCCTCGACGGCAGCCGGGGTGCGGCGGGGTTGATGGTGCGGGCGGCTGGAGCGGTCGTGCATGCCCGCCTCGCCCAGCTGCCGGTAGCGGCTGGCCCAGCGTGCGGCGGTGGTGTGGCTGACCTGGAAGCGTTCCGCGGCCCGGCGCAGCGGCCAGCCGTCGTCCACGACACACCGGGCCAGACGCAGCCTCCCAGTCGGCGTCAGCGGGGCGTTACGGTGGGACACGAGGGCCTCCTGGCGGTCGGCGGTAGATGTCGCAATCCACACCGAACCCAGAAGGCCCTCACCTGTTCAAGCACCCAGCACGCGTGTCACCAACGTCCCGGGACAGCACAGCTAGGGCCTCTCGTGTCGCACGGTGCGTCCGCGGCGCACCGCGGCGGGGCGGGTGCCGGGCATCCCACGGCCACCAGGTACAAAGGTCGCCGTGTCCCGCTCCGGGTTCGGGTGGTGGGGCTTCGGTCACCCGGCCGGTCCCGGCCGCCGGGTGGCGCCATCACCGACCGAAGGGGTTCGACCATGGGATTCGACGAGGCGGCGGGCTCGGCCGTGGTGACGGGGGCGTCGTCCGGCATCGGTGCCGAGTACGCCCTCCAGCTGGCGCGGCGCGGCCGCAACCTGGTGCTGGTGGCCCGGCGCGCCGATCGGCTCGACTCCCTGGCGCGACGGCTGCGGGCGGAGACCGGGGCGGAAGTGGAGACGGTGGTGGCCGATCTCGCGCGCTCCTCGGACCTCGCCCGGGTCGCCGAGCGGGTCGCCGCGGACGATGTGGCGCTCCTGGTGAACAACGCGGGGATCAACGGCTACGGCTCCTTCGCCGAGGTCGACCCCGCCCTGCTGACCAAGGTGATCGACGTGAACGTCGTGGCGCCGACGGTCCTGACCCGCGCCGCCGTGCCCGGCATGGTGGCGCGGGGCCGCGGCGCGGTCGTCAACGTCGCCTCGCTGCTGGCGTTCGCCGGCGCCCTGCCGCCCGGCCCCCTCCCGCAGCGGGCCGTGTACGGGGGCACCAAGGGGTACATGGTGACGTTCACCAGGACCCTCGCCGCCGAACTCGCCGGCACCCCGGTCGGCGTCCAGGTCGTCTGCCCCGGGCTCACCGCCACCGAGTTCCACCTGGGCACGGGTGAGGCGCCCGTCGCCGGGGAGGCCCGGGTCCACGACGAGGGCGGCATGGCGCCGGCCGATGTCGTCACCGCGTCCCTCGCCGGCCTGGAGGCCGGGGAGGTGGTGTGTGTGCCCGGTCTGTCCGAGCCGGCGGCCGTGAACCGGCTCGCCGAGGCGGAACTGGCCGTGCGCAGCGGCTCCGGCACCGCCCTGGCCCCCCGCTACCGCGCCGCGGAGCGCGCACACGACTGAACGGGTGCCGCCGCCACCGGCCTTCGGGGCGCAAGTGTTGCTGCCGCCAGGTGACCGCCCGGCGTGGGAGGCGGCCGGAGGTCGTACCGTCGGATGATCCTCGACCGCAGGCGACCGGTGCCCGGCCGGTCACGGCCGTACCGGAGGAACGCGGTGCCGACCCATCCGACCACGCTCAAAGCCCTGGCCGGGGCGGCGCTGCTGCCCCTGGCCCTTGTCACCCCCGCCTGGGGAAGCCCGGCCGCGCCGACCCCGCGGGCCGACCAGCCGAGCACGCTGTGCGCCGTCGCCGGAACCCTGCGCGGCGACCACGGTCAGCACGCCGTGGTCTCCCTGTGCGCGGGCGCCGGGACCCCTCGGTTCTCCGTCTCCGCCCCCGCCTCCTGCGGCCGGGCCGGTACCCGCGTCCGGTACAACTGCCGCAGCGACGGCAGGTGGACGGCCACCCGCTCCGGGAAGACCCTGGCCGGCGGCACGCTGCCCGGCTCCGGCGAGTACCCGGGGCCCGGGACGTACGACATCACGGCCACCGTGCGGGTGCGGTCCGCGCCCACCGGGGTCGACCTCACGGGCACGGTGCGGGCCACCCTGACCCTGACCGATCCCAAGGCGAAGCCCACCCACGCCATCACCGTCGACCGGACGACGCTGCACCGCAACGCCACCACCACGTTGACCTACACCGTCCGCAGGGACAGCGCGCAGGGCGACGGCAGCGGGCGGTTCGGGCTGATCGGCGAGGCGGGCACCGGCGTGCGGATCGCCACCTCCGACGCCCGCTGCGTCAACCCGCTGGTCGGCGAGTACCCGGCGAAGACCCGGCTGCCCTACTCCCTGGACTGCGCGCTGACCGAGTTGCAGCCCGGCCACCCGGAGCGGGTGAAGGTCCGTGTCACGGTCGGCGGCACCTGCTCCACGGTGGTGTCCAAGCTCGGCTTCTGGATGCCGGACGGCCAGGTCCTGGAGACCGGAGGCATGCTGGAGGGCCCGAAGCTGACCTGCGTCTGAGTCAGGGCCTCTCCAGCAGGTCGAGGGCCATGGTCCAGGCGAACTCCGGGCGGCTGCCGTCCGGGCCCGGTTCGCCGGAGTACGGGTCCCCGAAGCGGACGCCCATCCCGCGCAGCCGTGCCAGGCTGTCCCGGTAGGCGGGGTGGGCGGCCAGCGCCCCGGCGACACAGGGCAGCACGGCGACGGGCACCCCGAGCCCCGCGGCCTCGCACAGGGTGCCGAGGGCCAGGGTGTCGGCGATGCCCGCCGCCCACTTGTTGACGGTGTTGAAGGTGGCCGGCGCGACCACCACGGCGTCCGGCGGCGGGAACGGGCGCGGGTCGGCCGGTGACCGCCACGCCGACCGCACGACCCGTCCGGTCTGCGCCGCCACCGCCGCGGAGTCGAAGAACCCGTTCATCGCGACCGGAGTGGCGATCACCCCGACCTCCCAGTCCCGTTCCTGCGCGGCCGTGATCAGCTTGCTGACGCCCGCGGCGATCCCGGCTGCGCAGACGACGACGTACAGGAAGGGCTTCTCGCGTGTTCCGGGGTGTTCGGTCACCCGGGAAGCGTATCGAGCGACGACCGTCCGCGCGGGCGCTCCCGCCCCCGTCGTCCGGGGTGGCGGGGGCGCCCGGCCGGTCAGTCCGCCTGTGTCGGTGCCGGTTCGGAGTCCGTGATGGTGATCGCGCCCACCGGGCACGCACGGGCGGCCTCGCGGACCATGGGATCGCCCGCCCCGTCCTCGTGGCCGGGGACCAGCATGCTGAAGCCGTCGTCGTCCTGGGTGAACACGCCCGGCGCGGTCAGCGCGCACTGCCCCGCGCCGATGCAGGCGTCCTTGTCGATCTCGATGTGCATGAGCTGAGCCTCTTACCAGGTCACGGGGAGTTCCAGCATCCCCTGGATGGTGTCGCCGGGTTTGAACGGGATGGTGTCGGCGGGTGCGGCCAGCCGCAGGCCGGGCAGCCGGGTGAGCAGGGTGCCGAGGGCGATCTCCAGCTCCGCGCGGGCCAGGTTCTGGCCCAGGCACTGGTGGATGCCGAAGCCGAACGCCACGTGGTGGCGGGCGGGGCGGTGGAAGTCGAGGACGTCCGGGTCCTCGTACTGGTCGGGGTCGCGGTTGATCACCGAGGTGGAGAAGAAGACGCCGTCGCCGGCCCGGATGGTGGTGCCGTCGATCTCGATGTCCTCCAGCGCCACCCGCGCCAGCCCGTCGGCGATGGACAGCATCCGCATCAGTTCCTCGACCGCGGCGGGCAGCAGCGTCGGGTCGGCCCGCAGTTCGGCCAGCCGGGCGGGGTTCTCCAGCAGGGTGTAGGTGCCGAGGGAGATCATGTTGGCGGTGGTCTCGTGGCCCGCGACCAGCAGGATCACGGCGAGCAGCACGACCTCGGATCGCTCCAGCGTGCCCTGGGCCAGCTGCTGGTGGACCAGTTCGTCGAGGACACCGTCGCCCGGTTCGGACTCCCGCTGCTTGACGTCGATCAGACCGCCGATGTACTCCTCCAGGCGGGCGCGGGCGGCCCGGGTGTCCTCGGCCGTCGGACCGCGCAGCAGCCGCCGGGACTGCTCCTCGAAGAACTCGTGGTCGGCGTAGGGCACGCCGAGCAGGTCGCAGATGACCATCGACGGTACGGGCAGCGCGAACGAGGAGACCAGCTCGGCGGGCGGCCCCTTCTCGATCATCGTGTCCAGCAGGCCGTCCACGATCCGCTGGATGGCGGGCCGCAGCCCGCTCGCGCGTTTGACGGTGAACGACGGGATCATCATCCGCCGCTGCCGCTGGTGCTCGGGGTCGTCCTGGCCGAGCAGGGCCACCCGGCGGTCGCGGACGCCCTCGAAGCGCTTGGTGGGCACCGGGAACTCGGGGCGCCGGCGGTCGCTGGACAGCCGGGGGTCGGCGAGCAGCGCGCGGGCGGCGGTGTGCCCGGTGACCAGCCAGACCTCGCGCCCGTCGTACAGGGTGACGCGGGACAGGGGACGCTGCTCGCGCAGCGGGGCGTAGCCGGTGGGCGGGTGGTAGGGACAGGTGCGGTCCTGGGGGAAGGCGACGGGGTCGGCCGGGGTAGCCGGGCCGGTGATGTCCGTCAGTTCCGTCATGGAAAGACCTCGCAGACGAAGAAGTGCCTCGTACCGATCTTCATTAGATGCCTCAGGCACCTATGAATCGACGGCAAGTTCGGCCACTTCAATGTTCTCCCCGATCTGTCCGATCCGCGAAGGTACGAGGAACCGGATCCGGCCATTCGGCCCCGGTCCGCGCGGTGGCGGGGCGGTTCAGGGCCGTCGGACGCCTCCGGCGGGCCTGGCGAAGGCACGGGCGACGGTGAGGCTGTCCTCGTAGACGTGGTGGCGTACGACGAGGCCGTCGCGGACCGTCAGATGGAGGGCGAACCGGGCGGCGTAGGAGCGGCCGGTCGGTGCTGCGGTCTGCCGGAGGACGCCGAGCACGACCGCGTCCTCGCCGTCGACCAGGATCCGCTCGACCGTGGTGGCCGCCTTCTCGGGGATGTGGTGGGCGGCCAGTTCCCGGTAGTGCGCGGCCGCGTCGGCGCGGGTGGCCCGGTGCCGGATCCACGGGGTGTCCGGGCGGCCGTGCTCCTCCTCGGGCCAGTCCAGCCGCCAGTCGCAGTCGTCGGCGTACAGCTCGGCGATCCGGTCCGGCTCGCCCTCGTCGATCCTGGCGAGCAGTTCCTGGACGGTGGTGCGGGTGGCACGGGGGTGGCCGGTCGGCAAGGCGGGTGCTCCGGGGAAAGGGCGGGTCACGGCCACACCACTGTGCCGGGACCGGCCGGGTGACGCGATCACCCGGCGGGTAGTGATCTTGTTCGAGTTGTCATCCCGGCCGGCGTGAGGGCGTCGGCGACGGGGAAGCACGGTACGGATGATTCACCGGGCATCCGGTGTTGCAGCCGGGTGACGGACCATCCGTTGGAACGACGAAGGGGACTGATCCGATGCCTCTCGAGGGTGAGTACGAGCCGAGCCCCGAGCAGTGGGTGCGCGAGCAGGTCGAGTTGTACGAGAGTTCGGGCGGGACGGAGGGCACCACGCTGCGCGACACCGGGCTGCCGGTGATCGTGCTGACCACCCGGGGCGCGAAGAGCGGGAAGATCCGCAAGACGCCGCTGATGCGGGTGGAGCACGAGGGTGCGTACGCGGTGGTCGCCTCGCAGGGCGGCGCCCCGAAGCACCCGGTGTGGTACTTCAACATCAAGGCCGATCCGCGGGTCGAGCTGCAGGACGGCCCGGTGCGGCAGGACATGGTGGCGCGCGAGGTCACCGGCACCGAGAAGGCCCAGTGGTGGGAGCGGGCGGTGGCCGCGTTCCCGCCGTATGCCGACTACCAGCGCAAGACGGACCGGGAGATCCCGGTGTTCGTGCTGGAGCGGACCGGGGACAGCTGACCGGGGGCCGGGCCGCGGCCCGTTCCGGAGAAATCTCCGCCCGGCAGGTGTGAAGCCGCTTCCGGGCGGGCAGTCGTGCGATCAGGCCCCGCCGCGTTCCCCCGTCGCGGCGGGGCTCTGCCGTGTCCCGTCGGCCGGGCGGTCGGTGATGTCGAGGAAGATCTGGTCGGCGGCCGGGAACGTCGCGGCCAGGGAACGCTTGATGCGGTCGGCGGCCTCCTCGACCCGCTCGCTGTCCAGGCCCGGTACGAGGTCGATCCGCGCGGCCACCAGGGTGGAGTCGAGGCCCAGCCTCATGGTGAACAGCGCCGCCACGCAGTCGATCTCCGGCTGCGCCCGCAGCAGCGCGTGGATCCGCCCGCTCAGCTCCGGGTCGGCGGCCTCACCGATGAGCTGGTCGCGGGCCTCGCGGCCGAGCCGGTAGGCGACGTACACCAGCAGCACACCGATGGCGAGCGAGGCGGACGCCTCCCAGACGACCTGGCCGGTCGCCATGTGCAGGGCCATGCCGGCGATCGCCAGGGTCACGCCGAGCACGGCCGTGCCGTCCTCGGCGACCACGGTGCGCAGCGCCGGGTCGCGCAACGCGGCCCGGCCGCCGCCCCGGCGGCGCACCTGGTGGAGGGCGCGCAGCAGCGAGGCGCCCTCGGCGAGCAGCGCCACGCCCAGCACGATCAGGCCCGCGACGTAGCCCTCGGTCTTCTCCTCGGTGCCCTGGCGCAGGGCCTGGAAGCCCTGGAAGAAGGAGAAGCAGCCGCCCATCACGAAGATCCCGACGGCGGCGAGCAGGGACCAGAAGAAGCGCTCCTTGCCGTAGCCGAACGGGTGCCGTTTGTCGGCGGGGCGGCGGCTGCGGCGCAGGGCGGCCAGCAGGAACACCTCGTTGAACCCGTCGGCGACGGAGTGCGCGGCCTCCGACAGCAGCGCGGGCGAGCCGGAGAGGACACCGCCGACGGCCTTGGCGACGGCGATCAGCAGATTGGCGGCGAGGGCGACGAGCACGGTGATCCGGGTACGCCGGTCGGCGCGTGCGCCCTGTTGGTCTCGCGGTGATGGTTCGCTCACGTCGGCCGGTTGCCCCCGATGCGGGCGGATCACACCGTGCGCCCGGCGGGAAACGGGGAAGTCGGTGCTTCGGGGACCCCCGCGGCAAGGAGGAGACATGGGCGGTGACGGCAACCGCGCCTACGGCCACAAGACGTTCAGCCGGTCGCGCAGCCACTTCCGGGACCGGATCACGGCGGACGGCTCGGACGGCTGGCCCGTGGCGCCGGGACGCTACCGGCTGGTGGTGTCCCGGGCGTGCCCGTGGGCCAGCCGGGCGGTGATCTCCCGTCGGCTGCTGGGTCTGGAGGACGCGCTGTCGATGGGGGTGGCCGACCCGGTCCAGGACGACCGCAGCTGGCGCTTCACCCTGGATCCGGACGGCCGGGACCCGGTGCTCGGCATCCGCTACCTGAGCGAGGCCTACGACCGCCGGGAGACCGGCTACCCGGGCGGGGTGAGCGTGCCGGCCGTGGTGGACGTGCCCAGCGGGCGGCTGGTGACCAACGACTACCAGCAGCTCACCCTGGACCTCGCCACCGAGTGGACGGCACTGCACCGCGAGGGCGCCCCCGAGCTGTATCCGGCACGGCGGCGCGACGAGATCGACGCGGTGATGGCCGAGGTGTACGAGGACGTCAACAACGGGGTGTACCGGGCCGGTTTCGCCACCCACCAGAAGGAGTACGAGGAGGCGTGCGCGGGTGTCTTCCGGCGGCTGGAACTGCTCGCCGAACGGCTGTCCGGACAGCGGTATCTGGTCGGGGACACCCTCACGGAAGCGGACATCCGGTTGTTCACCACGCTGGTCCGGTTCGATCCGGTGTACCACGGCCACTTCAAGTGCAACCGGTGGAAGCTGGCGGAGGATCCGGTGCTGTGGGCGTACGCCCGGGACCTGTTCCAGACGCCGGGCTTCGGTGACACGGTCGACTTCGACCACATCAAACGCCACTACTACCAGGTGCACTCGGGCATCAACCCGACCGGCATCGTGCCGCTCGGCCCGGACCTCGCGGGCTGGCTGAGCCCGCACCATCGCGAGCAGCTGGGCGGCCGGCCGTTCGGCGACGGCACGCCCCCGGGGCCGGTGCCCCCGGGCGAACGGGTGGCTCCCCAGGGCCGGCCCGCATGAGGATCCCTTGACGAGGAAGTAGGCGGCTATGTCCAAGTCGAAGAAGAAAAAGCTCCCCTTCGTCTACCAGCCGATCGGATTCGCGCTCAGCTGGGTGAGCGGCGCGGTCGCCGGTCTCGCCTTCAAACAGGCGTGGAAGGCGATACGCCACGAGGACGACGCGCCCACCGCCCTGGACCAGGAACGCGGCTGGGGCGAGATCCTGCTGGCCGCGGCGGTGCAGGGTGCGATCTTCGCGGTCGTCCGCACCGCCGTGGACCGCACCGGTGCGAAGGCCATCGCGCGGTCGACGGGAGTGTGGCCGGTGGCCGACGACAAGGACGACCAACACTGAGCCGGCGGCCGGGGGCGGCCGCGACCGCTCCCGGCTCCCTCGGCTCACCTGCCGGGCCTTCACGCCGACCGGCTCCGGCGCAACCGGCGGCCGGTCCGGCCGAGACTCCTGACCGGTTCCCGCTCAACCACGCGGGCCCGGCCGGAGTTCCCGCCCGGCGCGGTGGGGTCAGCCGGTGAGGAGCCAGTCGCCGTCGCGCATCAGGTCGCGGCCGGGCAGTTCGTTCGCTTCCCGCCAGGCCTGGATGCGGTCGGGGACGACGCGGAAGTACAGGTAGCGGGTGGTGAGGCGGCGGGGGTCGAAGCCGGTCTTGCCCGCGAAGACCTCGGCGTCCTCCTCGGGCAGGTCCTCGGGCGTGACCGCCCGGGCGCTGCCCTCCACGAGCACGACGTCCCGGGTCGGGCCGATGCCGAGCCGGGCCCGGCCGGTGGCCACCAGGTTGCGGCCGGTGGGGCTGTCGGCGGGGGTGGCGAACAGCAGCACCGCGCCGTCCCAGACGAACGACAGCGGCACCAGGTAGGGCGCGCCGCCGTCGGGGCCGGCCGTGGCCACCCAGGCGTCGACGTCGTGGTCCAGCCGGTGCAGGGTGTCCTTCTTGCGCTGCTCGGCGGTGCGGGCGGGCGGCGGGGTCATCGCGTTCGGCCTCCAGGAAGTGACGAGTGCGGTCCAGTGTGGCCGCCGGGGACACGTCGGCGCACGGATGGGGAAGCGCCGGTGCGTCGCCGCCGGACGTCAGTCGCAGCCGGCCTTCGGCTTCAGCAGCGGCCAGGCCTCCACGCCGTGCGCGGTGCGGACGTAGGCGGTGGCGCGGTCGGGGGTGAGCCACAGCCGCCAGTCGTGGTAGCGGTACCCGGTGTCGTACGCGTCGGCGGGCAGGTGGTCCACCCGGCCCCGGTACGGCGCGGTGAGCAGGCCCGCGCCGGCGAGGACGCCCTTGGGGTCGCGGGCGTAGTTCCGCCCGCCCATGTCCAGGAAGTGGGCGGATTCCCAGCCGCAGTGCTCCGGTCCCGACGAGCTCTCCAGCGTGGTCACCGGCACCCGCCTGCCGTCGCGGCCGGTCCAGATCTCCCGGCCGGTGGTGGCCGTGAAGCTCGCCGGGAGTTCGGCCGGGTCGCAGGAGGCACTGGTCTCGGGGCCCCAGCCGGGCCGGTTCGGCTGGTCCTTGGCCACCACGACGGCCGCCTTGGTACGGCCGTCGACGTCCAGGGAGAACAGCACCCGGTCGGCCTCACGGCGCTCCACGCGGTATCCGTGGTCGGGCAGTTCCGGCTGGACCATGTCGAGGTAGAGCGCGAGGCCCTGCTCGGGGGTGGCGCCGCCGTCGGCCTCGCTCCAGCCGTCGGGCCCGGTGCCGTCGAAGATCCGGCCGTCGCACTCCAGCGCCCGCCCGGCCGCTCCGGAGGCCGCCAGCAGCGCCTCGGGACTGCTGTCGTCGGCGTTCTCGACCGGGACGTGGAGGGGCCCCCGGTACGGCGTGGCGGGCGGGGTGCCGCGCACCACCAGGTCCGCCCTGGGGCCGCCGCCGTGGCCGCAGCCGGTCGCCACCACGGCCGTCAGGCCCGCCAGTACCACCGTGACCAGCCCTCTGCGCATGCGCCGCCCCTTCCGCTCCCGGATCCGTACGGCTCTTGGACACCCGAGCTGCCCGGAAGGTTGGGGGGCGGGCCGGAACTCGGATCATGGTGCCGGTTCGCGGACGCGCGGGGCGGGGCAGGCTGGGGGACCATGAGCGACGTGAACACCATGCGAGCCATCGGCCAGGACGTCCTCGGCGGTCCCGAGGTGCTGAAGGAAGTACGGCTGGAGCGGCCCGAGCCGCGGCCGAACGAGGTACTGGTCCGGGTGCGGGCCGCCGGGGTGAACCCGACCGACTGGAAACACCGGGCCACCGGTGGGTTCCTGGGCGAGCCGCCGTTCGTGCTCGGCTGGGACGTGTCCGGGGAGGTCGCCGCGACGGGGGTCGGCGTGGCGGCCTTCCGGCCCGGCGACGAGGTGTTCGGCATGCTGCCCTACCCCTTCGGGCACGGCTCGCACGCCGAGTACGTGATCGCCCCGGTCCGTGCCCTGTGGCACAAGCCGGCCTCGATCGACCACACCCAGGCGGGCGCGCTGCCGCTGGTCTCGCTGACCGCCTGGCAGGCGCTGACGGAGCAGGCCGACGTGCGGCCGGGGCAGCGGGTGCTGATCCATGCGGCGGCCGGCGGGGTCGGGCACGTGGCCGTGCAGATCGCCAAGGCGCGCGGCGCGTACGTGATCGGCACGGCGAGTGCGGGCAAGCACGGCTTCCTGCGGGAGATCGGCGTGGACGAGCCCGTCGACTACCGGTCCACCGATGTCACGGAGACGGTGCGGGACGTGGACGTGGTCCTGGACACCCTCGGCGGCGAGACGTCCCCGCGCTCGCTGCGGATGCTGCGGCCGGGCGGGATCCTGGTCTCCATCCTGCCGGTGGGCTCCCAGGAACTGTTCGACGAGGCCGAGCGGCTCGGCGTACGGGCGGTGCGGATGCTGGTGGACGCCGACCGGGCCGGAATGCGGTCGGTCGCGGAACTGGTGGAGTCCGGGACACTGCGGGCCACGATCGCGGGGACGTACCCGCTGGCGGATGCCGCGAAGGCGCACGAACAGGGAGAGACGGGGCGCACCACGGGGAAGCTGGTCCTGCTGGTCGACTGAGCGCCCCGGCGAGACACGCCTCAAACCGCAAGACATATGTCAATCGAACATGCTCAAATTCCTTCCATCGAGGGTAACTTGACGGTCGATAACCGACGTCCGGGTGCGGGTGGGAGGTGATGCCGAGGTGCGACGGGAACCCGTGTCCCTCACCCGGCATCTGCGTGTGTACGCCTATCGTGCGCACACCGTCCTGGAGTTCCGGGGCGAGATCGACATCAGCGCGGCGGCGGAGATCCTCCCGGTCCTGGACCGCGTCACCGCCCGACCCGGCGCACGGGTCGTGATCGATCTGCGGCCCGTGGACTTCTTCGACTGCTCGGGGCTGCGCCTGCTCTACCGGGCGCGGGCCCACGTCCAGGCGGGCGACGGACGGCTGCACCTGGTGTGCACCCATCCGCTGACCCTGCGCGTGCTGCGGGTGACGGGCCTGTCCCGGCTGCTGCCGCCGCACGCCACGCCGGACGCGGCCCTGGAGCAGGCCGGGGCCGCCTCCGGTTCGTGGTGAGCCGCTCCGCAGTCCTCCTCGAACAGGGCGCTGACGGACTCGCCGTCGTGGATGCGCCGTACCGCCTCGGCGAGGGCCGGGGCGGTGGACAGCACCCGCAGCTTCTCGGTGTGCTCGTCGGCGGGAATCGGCACGGTGTTGGTGCAGACGATCTCCAGCACGTCGGGCTGCTCGCCCAGGCGCTTGAGCGCCCCGGAGGCGAACAGCCCGTGGGTGCACGCCACTCGGATCGAACGGGGACCCGACTCCCGCAGCCGGTCCAGCAGTTCCAGTACGGTGCTGCCCTTGGCGATCTCGTCGTCCAGCACGATGACGTCCCGCCCGGCGATCTCGCCGATGACGGAGCTGATGCTCACCCGGTCGTCCGCGTACCGCTGCTTGGCGCCCGCCGCCACCTGCGCGCCGATGCGCCGGGCGAAGGCGGCGGCCTCCTTGGCGTTGCCGAGGTCCGGGGAGACCACCGTGGTGCGCGAGAGGTCGTACTGCCGGAAGTGGTCGGCCAGTTCGCGCAGCGCGTGCAGATGGTCCACCGGCACCGAGAAGAAGCCGTGCACCTGCGGGGAGTGCAGGGTCATGGCGAGCACCCGGCTCGCGCCCGCCGCCACCATGAGGTCGGCGACCAGCCGCCCGCCGATGGAGATGCGGGGCGCGTCCTTCTTGTCGGAGCGGGCGTAGGAGTAGTGCGGCATGACGACGGTGATCCGGGAGGCGGAGGCGCCCCGCGCCGCGTCGCACATCAGCAGCAGCTCCACCAGGTGTTCCTGCACCGGCTTGACCAGCGGCTGGATCAGGAAGACGTCCCGTTCCCGGCAGTTGGCCTGGAGCTGGACCTCCAGGCAGTCGTTGGCGAACCGGCTGATCCGCGTGGGGCTGAGCGGCACACCGAGGTGGGCGCAGACCTCCGCGGCCAGGTCGGGATGGGCACTGCCGCTGAAGACGGCGATGTCTCGCACGATCTGCTCCTCGCATGATCATTCCGGGCTGCCGCGTTCATGCTACTGGCCCACGTCGCAGCGGTAGAGCGTCTGGCCCGGGGCGGCGGCCGTGCCACCGTAGGCCGCGGCCGGGACCTCGGCGCAGGAGGACTCGACCCAGTCGGCGATCCGCGTCGCCGCCGTCCTCCCGGCCGCCGCGTTCGCCGTGCCGGCCGCCGCCGGACCGAACCCCGCGCTGCCGCCCGCCAGGACGTACCGGACCCGGCCGTCGGCCACCAGCCGGCGGAACCGCGCCGGCGTCGGGAAGGGCACCCGGCCGCTGAACCCGCCGAGCGGGAGCACCTCGGCGCCGGTCGCGAGGATGTACGGGGACGCCGCGGTCCAGTTGGTGGTGGCGAACACATAGCGGGCGGAGCCCCGGTGGGCGCGGGTGTAGTCGAGCAGCCGGCGCTGGGCCGCGGTCATGCCGCCGTCCGAGGCGACGCCGCCCCAGGCGCCGGGCCCGGCGGAGGCGGGGGTACGGCCGCGGGCCGCCTGGGCGCCAGGGGTGCCGGTGCGCGCGGTGCCCCGGTCCGGGGCGGTCGGGCCGACCGATCCCATGCCCGCGGTCCCGTACGCGGGATCGAAGACCTGCACCGCCCACGCGGTCGGGGCGGCGAGCAGGGCCGCGAGGGCGGCGGCGAGTCCGCCGAGCGCGAGCCGGCCGCCGGCGCGGGGGCGGCCCGGCCGGGTGAGGACCAGCAGGACGGCGGCGGCCGACCCGAGCACGGCCACCGCGGGCGCCAGCCACGGCAGGAAGGCGGGGAACCGGCCGGCCAGGTATGCGCTCCAGGCCGTCGTCGCCGCGACCGCGCCCGGCAGGGCCCATGCGCGGCGACCGCCGGCCCGGTGGGCGCGCCACAGCCGCACCGCCCCGGCGCCGGTGAGCGCGGCGAGCGGCACGGCGATCACGCCCATGTAGTAGGTGTGCGGGCCGACGCTGCCGGCGCTGAAGACCAGGAAGTACGTGGCGAGCCAGGTGCCCCACAGCAGGAAACCGGCCCGCGCCGCGTCGGTGCGCGGCCGCCCCCGGCGCCAGAGCACTCCACAGCCGGCGGCCACGGCGGCGAACGGGTAGAACCAGCCGGTCTGGGCGGCGAGCGCGGGGCCGAACATCTTCGCCCACCCGTCGTGGGCGCCGCCGGAACCGCCCCCGGCCCGGGGCGCGGCACCCCCGGGACCCGCCGCGCCCCGGTCCCCGGCACCCCGGTGGGCGGGCCCGGCCGCGCCCGTCGCACCGGCGCCGTGCCGTGCGCCGGAGTGCCCGGTCGCACCCGGGACCGCGGCACCCGGCCCCCCGGTCCCCCGCCCGGCGCCGGCCCGGTGCCCGCTCCCCTGGGTCGCGCTCACGCTTCCCGTGGCGGCCGCGCTGACGCCCAGGGAGGCGAAGCGGTTCAGGAAGTTGTAGCCGACGACCATGCTGAACGCGGAGTTGTCGGTGGTGCCGTCCACGTACGGCCGCTCCTTCGCCGGTACGAGGGTGACGGCGAGCATCCAGGAGGCCGACACCGCGACCGTCACCAGGGCGGCCAGGCCGAGGTGGGCGAGCCGGCGGCGCAGCGCGACCGGGGCCGAGACCAGGTGGACCAGGGCGAGCGCGGGCAGCACGGCCCAGGCCTCCAGCATCTTGGCCTGGAAGGCGGCGCCGACCCAGAAGCCGGCCTGCAGCAGCGGGCCCAGCCGGCCGGCGCGGGCGGCGCGCTGGGTGGCCTCGGCGGCGAGCAGCAGGCACAGGGTGAACGCCGGGTCCTCGACGGAGGTGCGGAACAGACCGACCGCGACCGGGGTCACCAGGAACGCCGCACCGGCGACGAGGGCCGCGTGGGTCCCGGCCCAGCGGTGCACCAGACGGTACAGCACCAGCAGGCTCGCCACGCCTTCGAGGACCTGGGGCAGGGTCAGGGTCCACGGGTGGAAACCGAGGAGGCGGGCGGAGAGCGCCTGCGGCCACAGGAATCCCGGGGTCTTGTCGAGGGTGATGGAATTCCCGGGGTCGAAAGAGCCGTAGAAGAACGCCTTCCAGCTCTGTGTCATGCTGCGGGCCGCGTCGGCGTAGAAGGTGTGGTACTGGCTGTGCCCGATGTCCCAGGCGTAGAGCAGGGCGGCGAGCGCGGTGAGGGCCAGCAGTGCGGGGCGGGCGTACGCGGGCTCGCCGGCCGGGGTCTTCCAGGGTGCGCGGCGGCCGGCACCGGTGGGGGCGGTCGCGTCGAGAACGTTCGTGGCCATGCGCGGCAGTGTTGGTCACGACCCCCGTCGAGAACGCCGTGTCGCGGCCTCTTCAAGGAAACTCTCATCGCCGGCAGGGCAATTCTTTGACCACACCAGCAGAAATTTGCTCTGGTAAAGCGCATTCATTGCATTCGTCGCCCGCGGCACCGGCGTGCCCGGTCAGCCGCCGAGCACGCCGGGCAGGGCGAGCGCGGCCAGCAGCGTGGCGCCGACCACCACCCAGGCGACGTAGTCGCCGACATGGCCGGACTGGAGGCGGCGCAGGGGTGTGGTCCACGCGGGGGCGGCCGGGCGGCGCGGCCGGGTGACGGTGACGGCGGCGACGGCCACGGCGAGGACGGCGGAGAGCAGACCGAGCAGCACGCCGTGCGCGGTCCACGCGGCCGAGGCCCGGGCACCGCCCGAGCCCGCCTCGTTGACCGAGCGGGCCACGAGGTCGCCGAAGCCTGGGACGGTGCCGACGGCGAGCGCGGCGGCGAGCAGTACGGCGGCGACCGTGGTCATGGTGTCCGGGACCCGGCCGACCAGTCCGGAGGTCTCCGGCTCCTCCTCGGAGCCGCTGGTCTGGTAGGCGTCGGTGTCCTCGGGGGGCGGCCCGAGTCCGAAGAAGACGCGGGCGGTCACCCGGAGCACCGCGGCCGCCGTGAGCGCGGAGACGGCCACGTACACCACGGTGAGCGGGCCGCCGACCGCCTCCTCGCTGACCGCCTTGCCGAGCCCGGTGCCGAACGGCGGCAGGCCCGCGAGGGCGAGACCGCCGACGGCGAACAGCACGGCGGTGGCCCGCAGCCGGCCCGCCCGGCCGTGCAGCGCGTGCTCGTCCACGCTGCCGAACCGGTCCAGCAGGGCGCCCGCACAGGCGAACAGCGCGGCCTTCACCCCGGCGTGGCCGAGGATGTACAGGGCGGCCCCGTCGTCGCCCTCGGGGGTGAGGACGCCGACGGCGACGAGGAACAGGCCGGTGTGGGCGATGGTGGAGAAGGCGAGCAGCCGTTTGATGTGCCGCTGGTACCAGCACATGACGGCGCCGGTGACGGCGGTGAGCACGCCGAGCGTCAGCAGGGCGCGGGTCAGGTCGGCGGCCGGGATGCCGCCGGGTCCGGCGAAGACGGTGCCGTAGACGCGCCAGACGCCGTACACACCGAGTTCGACCATCACGCCGGACAGCAGCATGCACACCGGGGTGGGGGCGACGGCGTGGGCGTCGGGGAGCCAGAAGTGGAAGGGCACGGTGGCCGCTTTGACCAGGAGTCCGGTGAGCACCAGCACGAAGGCGGCCAGCACCAGTGCGTCGGGCCCGCCGTGACCGGCCGTGCCGTCGAGACCCCGGCCGATCTTCGTCATGGACAGCTCGCCGGTGCGGGCGTACAGCAGCGCGATGCCCGTCAGCATTCCGTACGCGCCCAGCGAGTTGACGACGCCGAAGGTCAGCGCCCCCTGGACCGCCTTGGCCTCGTCGATGCGGTAGCCGGTCAGGGCGTAGGCCACCACGCTCATCAGCTCGAAGAACACGAAGGCGTTGAACAGGTCCCCGGCCACGGCGAATCCACACATGGCGCCCTGGAAGACCAGCATCAGCGCGGGGAACGAACCGGCGTGGCCGTGCGGCGGCTCGTCGAAGTAGCGCCAGGAGTAGGCGAGGGCCGAGAGGGCGAGCAGGGAGACGAGTGCCGCCATGCCGAGCGAGGGGCCGTCCCCGATCAGCTCGATGCCGACGCTCTCGCCGCCGACGGGCTTCCAGCCGCCGGCCCACTCGACCATCGGCGGCGAGGAGCCGAGCAGCAGCACGAGGGCGAGCGCGGCGGTCGCGGCGGAGGCGACGAGGCCGGTCAGCTCGGCGGCGGCGCGCGGCAGTCTGCGGCCCGCGGCGGCCAGCAGGGCGGCCCCGAGCAGCGGCACCGCGACGAGGAGGGGGAGCAGATGACGCATCAGCCGCGCAGCTCCCGCAGTGCGTTGGGGTCGACGGTGCCGTGCCGTTTGACGATCTGCAGGACCAGGGCGAGCAGCAGGGCGGTGACGGTGGCGCCGACGACGATGTCGGTGAGGGTGAGGGCCTGTACCACCGGGTCCACCACGGGCCGGGAGCCGGGCTTGATGTCCGAGAAGACGGGCGCGGTGCCGCCGGACCGGTAGCCGACCGCAAGGAGCAGGATGTACGTGGAGACCTGGCACACCGACAGACAGCCCACGGCGTGGATCAGGTTGCGGCTGGTGGCGAGGCCGTACACGCCGGTCAGGAAGACGTAGGCGGCGACCAGGTACGGCAGGACGTGCGCCACGGTGCTCACCCTGCGGACTCCTCCTCGATCTCGACGGCCTGGTCCAGGAAGTTGGCGAGCAGGACGACGACCGCGCACGCCACCTCCATGCCGACGGCCGCGTTCAGCAGCGGGACGATGCCGCCCGAGGACAGCGTGTTGAACGTGCCGTACGGCAGCAGGGTGTTGGCGAGGAACGCGGTCCCGGCCAGGACACCGGCGAGGCCGAGCACCAGGTAGGCGGAGACGGCGAGGGCGTCGGTGGCCTCGAAGACGCCGAGGGGCCGGATGCGTTCGAGCGCGTGGTAGTCGGCGCCGAGGTACAGCAGGTGCAGGGCGGTCGCGGCGACCACCCCGCCCTGGAAGCCGCCGCCGGGACTGAGCTGGCCGTGAGCGATGACGTACAGGCCGCAGACCAAGGCGACGGGCGTCACG
This sequence comes from Streptomyces misionensis, assembly GCF_900104815.1. NCBI lineage: Bacteria > Bacillati > Actinomycetota > Actinomycetes > Kitasatosporales > Streptomycetaceae > Streptomyces > Streptomyces misionensis. The sequence goes on along the minus strand of NZ_FNTD01000004.1, from coordinate 7,482,515 downwards.
AGCAGCGCGTAGCGGCGCACGGGCAGGGCCACGCGGGCGGGTTGGGGGCGGGCCCGGTATTCGTCGCGGGCCTGGCGCAGCAGCACCACGCAGCCGAGGACGGCGGCGAACAGGATGCTCATCTCGCCGAGGGTGTCGTAGGCGCGCTGGTCGAAGTTGACGGAGGCGATGGTGTTGGCAGTGTGCCGGGTGAGGGAGGCGTGCACCGCACGGGTGCCGTAGGGGTGTGAACGGCCACCGAAGCCGGGCAGGTCGAGGCTGGCGGCGGTCAGCAGGGCGGCGAGGCCCGCGCCGCCCACGGCCAGCAGCCACAGCCGCAGCCGCCGGCTCACCGGGCACCGTCCCGGTCCCGGCCGCGGCGGCGGATCTTGCGCACCGACAGCATGACCAGCAGCGGGGTGAGGACGGCGCCGACGGCGAGCTGGGACAGGCCGACGTCGGGTGCCTGGACCACGGTGAACAGCACGGCGAGCAGGACGCCGAGGACGGACAGGACCAGAGCCTGGCGGGCGGGGTCGCGCTGGGCCACGGCCGCGGTGGCCGCGCCGGCCACCAGCAGCAGGGCCACGAGGATCACTGCTTCGTCCACGCCCCACCTCCCGTCCGGGGTGCCGGCTCAGCCACCGCGCACCCCCCGGAAGGCTCCCGACAGGGCCCGCGAGGCGATCAGGTTGCCGCCGATCAGCAGGGCGCCGATCACCAGCAGCTTCACCATGGCCCGGCCCGGCCCGGTGGCCGCGCAGACGGCGGCCACGACCACGGCGCCCACCGCGGCCACGGCGTAGGTCGGCCCCCAGGCGCTCGGCCGCTGTCCCTCCAGGTCCTCGTGGAGCAGGCGGGCGAAGACCAGGGTGCCGACCGGTCCGAGCAGGGCGAGCAGCAGGGCGAGGTCGACGTAGGCGGGGCGGCCGTACCCCTGGGCGAGCAGCAGCAGCGCCGGGCACAGGGCCGCGGTGGTGAGGTTCTGGGCGACGACGCGGCGGGCGGTCCCCCCGGTGGTCACGCCCCACAGGGCGGCCGCCCCTCCCCCACCGAGTTCGACGGTCGCCGCCAGGACCCAGCCGTTCACCGCCAGCTCACCGCCCGCCGGCCGGCCCGTGCCAGCAGCGCGCCCACGGCGGCGACGCTCGCGCCCACGATCCACTCAAGGGGGTAGACGCTGCTGATCAGCACCAGCCAGAGCAGGGTCAACGCGACCCACCACAGGAGGAGTTCACCGACGAGGAGCAGCACCGCACGGGGTGTCGTCCGCCGGTCCATCCGCCACCTCCTCGTTTCCGGTTCGCGGCGGTCTGTCCGCTTCGCCGCCCGGTGCATCCAAGCACCGCCGGACCCCTGGCGGGGCGGCGGCGCGCGGGGCCGGGGGCGGAGTGCCCCGGGAGCGTGAACGGAAACCGGGGCATGACCGGCGCCTCAAGTGAAGGTCCGTACCAGACTCTTGACGGCCCCTTATCTCACTCCTTAAATCAACCAGGAAAACTTCCCCCCACCGACCCCCACGATCGGAGTGCCATGGCCTCCCCGCGCCTGCTGCGCAGATGTCTGTTCGCGGCCCTGTCCGTGCTGATCGGCTCGGCCGCCGTCGGCCCGGCGCACGCGCGTCCCGCCGACCCGGCCGCCGCGCCCGCCGCGCCCGCCGCGACCGTGACCGCCTTCTCCGACACGTTCGACGGGCCCGCAGGCTCACCGGTCGACTCCTCGAAGTGGACGCTGGAGACGGGCGACAACGTCAACAACCACGAGCGGGAGTACTACACCTCCGGCACCCACAACGCGGCCCTGGACGGCCAGGGCCATCTGGTGATCACGGCCCGCAAGGAGAACCCGGCCGGTTACCAGTGCTGGTACGGCACGTGCCAGTACACCTCGGCCCGGCTGAACACCTCCGGGAAGTTCTCCGCGCGCTACGGCCATGTCGAGGCCCGGATGAAGATCCCGCGCGGGCAGGGCATGTGGCCCGCGTTCTGGATGCTGGGCACCCCGGTGAACTGGCCGGACTCGGGTGAGATCGACGTGATGGAGAACGTCGGCTTCGAGCCCTCGACCGTGCACGGCACCATCCACGGCCCCGGCTACTCCGGCTCGGGCGGCATCGGCGCCGCCTACTCGCTGCCGAACGGGCAGGCCTTCGCGGACGGCTTCCACACCTTCGCCGTGGACTGGGCACCGGACTCGATCACCTGGTCGGTGGACGGGAACGTCTACGAGCGGCGCACGCCCGCCGACCTCGGCGGCAAGACCTGGGTCTACAACGACCGGCCGTTCTTCCTGATCCTGAACCTGGCGGTCGGCGGCTACTGGCCCGGCGACCCGGACGGCAGCACCCAGTTCCCGGCGCAGCTGGTGGTGGACTCGGTGTCCGTCACGACCACGGACAGCGCGGCCGGGGTCCCGATCCGGGGGCTGGCCGGCAAGTGCGTGGACGTGGCCGGCGCCAACTCCGCGAACGGCACCCCGGTCCAGCTCTACGACTGCAACGGCACCGCGGCCCAGTCCTGGACGGTCGGCTCGGACGGCACGATCCGGGCGCTCGGCAAGTGCCTGGACGTCACCGACGCGGGCACGGCGGACGGCTCGACGGTCCAGCTGTGGGACTGCACGGGCGGGGCGAACCAGAAGTGGACGGTCACCGGCGCGCACGACATCGTGAACCCGCAGGCGAACAAGTGCCTGGACGTCACCGGGAACAACTCGGCCAACGGGACGCGGCTGCAGATCTGGTCCTGCACCGGCGGGGCCAACCAGAAGTGGACGGTCGGCTGAGCGAACGGCTCAGTGCAGCTTCCAGGTGTACTTGTCGCCGCCCACCCAGCGGACCACGTCCGGGTCGTCGAGGTCGTGGATGGTGATGCCGTGAGCCGCGGCGGCCTCCAGGACGTCGGTGACGGTCCTCGCCTCGCCGATCACCTCCTTGTCGATCTCCACGACCCGGAAGGGCGGCTCGCCCGGCTTCCCCGGGCAGACGCCGAGCACCAGGACCCGTGGCTGGCAGATGTGGGGAGCTGCTTGTTCGGTCATGCAATTCAGGTTAGGACGGAACGCCCGTCGGCGGGTCGCCGCGCACCGGCGCCGTCCGCGCTCACGGGCGGCGCCAGTCGTCGCTGGTCAGATGGGAGCCGGCCTGCGGTCCCATGCGGAGCATGCCGCCGTCGACGCTCCAGGAGGCGCCGGTGACGTAGGAGGCGTCCGGGCCCGCGAGGAAGGCGATCACGGCCGCGACCTCGCGGGCGTCGCCCGGCCGCCCGAGCGGCACCCCGGGCCGGCGCACGCCGTGGACGTCGGTGTCCTCCTGGCCGGTCATCGGGGTGGCGATCTCACCCGGCGCGACCGCGTTCACCGTGATGCCGTGCTCGGCCAGCTCCAGGGCCATCACCTGGGTGAGCAGCCCGAGCCCGCCCTTGGCCGCGCAGTAGGGGGCGGAGCCGACCCGGGGCTGGTGCTCGTGCACCGAGGTGACGTTGACGATCCGGCCGCCCTCGCCCTGCCGGATCATCTGCCGGGCCGCCCGCTGCCCGCACAGGAACGGGCCGACGAGGTCGACGTCCAGGACCCGGCGGACGTCCTCCAGGGTGAGGTCGAGGTAAGGCGTGCTGGTGCCCGTGCCGGCGTTGTTGACCAGCACGTCGAGCCGGCCGAGCGTGTCGCACAGCTCGTCCACGGCGTCGGCGGCCTCGGGCAGCCGGGTCAGGTCCAGCCGGGCGACGGCGGCGGTGCGGCCCTTCTCCCGGACCTCCCGCGCCGTCTCCTCGGCGCCCTGCTCGTCCGTGTGCCAGGTGATGCCGACGTCCAGGCCCGCCTCGGCCAGTCGTACGGCGGTGGCCCGGCCGATGCCGGAGTCCGCGCCGGTGACGATGGCCGTGCGGCGCGCGGCCGGGGATGCGGGCATGGTGTGCCTCCTGTGGTGGTCGGCGCTCGGACGAGTCACCGCAGTACCCGGGGCGGACCCGGCAAAACGGCCGGGTGCGCGGCTGACCGCGCCGGGTGCCGGGTGCCGGACGCTGAGGCAACCTTGGCTGCATGGACCCCGTTGCCGCCCTGGAGCGGATCGCGTTTCTGCTGGAGCGGGCGCTGGCGCCGACCTACCGGGTGCGGGCCTTTCGCACGGCGGCCCGGGTGCTCGGCGGGCTGGGGCCCGGTGAGGTGGCGGCGCGGGCGGCGGACGGGACGCTGGAGGGGCTGAAGGGCGTCGGGCCGAAGACCGCCCAGGTGGTGCGGGAGGCCCTGTCCGGCGAGGTGCCGGGGTATCTGCGCAAGCTGGAGGAAGAGGCCGGGAGCGAAGCCGCACAGGGGCCCGGGGCGACGCTGCGGGCGCTGCTGCGCGGCGACTGCCACACCCACTCGGACTGGTCCGACGGGGGCAGCCCGATCGAGGAGATGGGGCGGGCGGCGGCCGCCGTCGGCCACGAGTGGACCGTGCTCACCGACCACTCCCCGCGGCTGACCGTGGCCCGGGGCCTGTCGCCCGAGCGGCTGCGCGAGCAGCTGGACGTGGTGGCGGAGCTGAACACGCGCTGGGCGCCGTTCCGGCTGCTCACCGGCATCGAGTGCGACATCCTCGACGACGGCTCGCTGGACCAGGAGCCCGAACTGCTGGAGCGGCTGGACGTGGTCGTCGTCTCCGTGCACTCCAAGCTGCGGATGGACGCCCGCGCGATGACCCGGCGGATGGTGACCGCCGTACGCGATCCGCACGC